>JBCCAQ010000081.1:0-18005 GCA_039814735.1 Cyanobacteria bacterium P01_A01_bin.15 | reverse complement strand
ATGGGTCAGCCCGGTCAAAGTCGTAGTAGAACCCTGTATCTGTGCAGGGGCCAATGGTGACTTTCGTCTCTGGGAACAGGGTCTGCACCGCCATGGCTAAGACATGGGCACAGGTATGGCGAAGCCGCGCTAGCTGCTCTACATTGCTGGGGCTGGTCGCGGACTGCGGACGGGAGACTTGACTGACCATGGAAAGTCAAAATTAGAATGATTATCGTTCTCAATTTATCATAGCGAGGCAGAGGGTCATTTTGCTCTAGCAAAGGTTAAAGGTGAAAATCGCATCTATCCATGCCAGGCTCGCTGGTCAGCGGCTAAGCCTGCTGTAGCTCACGCCAAGCCTGGGACAGTACGCGTCCTGATGATTTGGCAAAGACCACCGTTAGCAGTAGGCCAACGGCCAGATCGGGCCAGATGGAGCGCGTCAGCAAAACCAATACAGCCGCCACTAGCACAGCGGTGTTGGCGATGATGTCGTTGCGAGAGCAAAGCCACACCGAGGCCATGTTGAGGTTGTCCTGGCGATGACGCATCAACAACAGCAGGCAAAAACTGTTGGCTGCTAGGGCCAGCAGTCCAACGATGCCCATGAGAGAGGCCTCTGGGCTGGCGCTGTGGGCGAATTGGTAGATAGCTCTAGCAAAGACACCGATAGCAAAGACAAACATGATTAACCCTTTTAGCAAGGCAGCACCTGCCTGGGCTTTAACACTTTTGTTGAGTACGTATAAGCTGCTGGCATAGACCAGCGCATCCCCCAACATGTCTAGCGAATCACCCACTAACGAGAGAGAGGCGGCTCGCATTCCTGCCCCAAACTCAACGGTGAACATCACAGCGTTGATCACTAAAACAGCCCAGAGCGCCTTTGCCTGCTGACCTTTCAGCTTAGACAGCTCGCTCGCTTTAGCCTGACAGCAATGTTTGCTCATCGCGCCCTCGTTCAAACATTCAAGTTAACGTTTGAACGTTACCATAAAATTTGAGTCATTCAAACTAAGATTAGAATGAACGCCTGTTGGCAGGCTCTCAATGGCCAGCGCGCCCGGCCTACTCAGCCAGTTGCTTCAGCGAGTGGCACAAAATATCGGTGACGCGGGGGTCCTTTAGGGAGTAGTAGGCAAGCTTGCCGTCGTTGCGGTATTTCAGGATATTTAGGTCGCGGAGCTTTCTGAGGTGGTGAGAGGCAGTGGCTACTTTAAGATTCAGTAGAGAGGCAACATCGCAGACGCACAGTTCCTCACCGTTGCGCAGTGCGTACAAAATTTGAATGCGTGAGCGGTCAGCCAGTGCCCCAAATAGAATTTGGGCGGCTTCTAGCAGATCTTGCCCCGGCAGGGTTTCTCCGAGCTGGGCGACTAAATCCACATTGAAGCAGCGTACTTGGCAGACATCGCGGGGTGGGGTCACAGATTTCACAGGGTTCAGGCGCTACAGGTCAATTCTACTGGCTATGGGTTTAGCAACCACAGGATCGTGACTGCATCAGGCGTCTGAGAAAGATTAAATCGCTATAACAGTTCCGTTTTTTGAAGTAAAAATGATTATCATTCTTATACAGCTTAGCGGATTTGAACCTGTAGGCATCTCTCATGAATGTACTGGCAAAGGACGTGCTGGCAAAAGATCGGCACAGCCCGGTTGTTGCCACCCTGACGATGGATTCCTCCACTAGCATTTTCTCGAGGTAGCCCAAGGAGATTTTTTATGATAGCCAACGACTCATACGATACTGTGCCCGTCACTGTTTTGACGGGGTATTTGGGGGCAGGCAAAACCACGCTACTCAACCGCATTCTCACCCACGAGCACGGCAAGAAGGTGGCGGTGATCGTCAACGAGTTTGGGGAAGTGGGCATCGACAACCAGCTGGTGATCGATGCGGATGAAGAAGTCTTTGAGATGAACAACGGCTGTATCTGCTGCACGGTGCGGGGGGACCTGATTCGCATCATTAGTAACTTGATGAAGCGACGCGATCGCTTTGATCATCTGGTGATTGAAACCACGGGGCTTGCTGACCCGGCTCCGGTGATTCAGACCTTTTTTGTCGATGATGAGGTGCAGACCCAGGCTCGGCTAGATGCAGTGGTGACCGTGGTCGATGCTCGTCATATCTGGCAGCACTGGGAGGCCGATGAAGCGGTCGAACAAATTGCCTTCGCCGATGTGATTTTGCTTAACAAGACCGATCTGGTGACGGCCGATCAGCTGGCCGAACTAGAACAGCGGATTCGGGGGATGAATGCGATCGCAAAAATCCACCGCACCCGCGATGCCCAGATCGAAATGGATGCATTACTAGGCATCAATGCCTTTGACTTGAACCAGGCGCTGCAAATTGACCCCGACTTTCTTGATGAGCTGGCCCATGAGCACGATCAGACAGTGGGTTCGATGGCCCTGGTCGAACCTGGCGAACTTGATGGCGAAAAGCTGAACGACTGGATTGGGGAACTGCTACGCGACCACGGTCCCGATATTTTTCGGATGAAAGGCATTCTCAACGTGGCAGGCGAAGATAATCGCTTTGTCTTTCAAGGGGTCCATATGCTGTTTGACGGTCGCCCAGATCGCCCCTGGAAGTCCGATGAAACCCGCAAAAACGAGCTGGTCTTTATCGGTCGCAATCTCGAACAGCTACAGCTAGCAGATCGCTTTCGCGCCTGTTTGGTGAGCCCCTAATGGCTAGTCGCAAGCCCAAGGGAAGGTCCAAAGCACGGACAGAGCTGGCGCTGCTGTGGCAAACCGTCATGAAAGAATATGTGACGGCGGTGGTCTGGTGCCCAACGGGTGATCGGCTGATTGCCAGCTCTGCTGCCGGGGAAATTGCCATCTACACGCCCAAAAGCGGAGAGGTCTTCTTTCTCCAGACTGAGCAGAGCGAATCTGTGGACGCGCTAGCTGTCTCTGCCGACGGTCAGTTTCTAGCAGCGGGGGGCCAGTCCGGCAACGTTTGGATCTGGCAGCTCCAGGGGGATGCCCCAGCGGACCCCACACCCATCACAACCCTGGCCCATGCCCGCACCTGGATTGACTGCTTGCAATGGCACCCTCAGCTCCCCTTGCTAGCTTTTGGTCTGGGTCGCTACGCCCAGGTCTGGGATGCAGCAGACCGCACGGTGGTCACCACCTTAAAGTTTGACACCTCTTCGGTGCTCGATATGGACTGGCATCCCCAGGGGAAGCAGCTTTCCCTCGGTGGCAACCAGAACATTAAAACCTGGTGCTCGGCAGACTGGGATGACGCCCCAGATGTGCTTGATATTGGCGGCGCGAGCGGCGCAATTGCCTGGTCGCCAGACGGTACCTACCTGGCCTCAGGCAACAATGATTGCTCAGTGCTGGTCTGGCCGACCAACAGTCCTCATCCCTGGCGGATGCAAGGCTTTCCGGGCAAAGTCCGGCAGCTGGCCTGGTCGCGCCCTGCCGGCGGCGATCCTCTGCTGGCCTCGGTTAGTGGTGAGGGGATTGTCGTTTGGCGAAAAGCAGCCGATCCATCGGCAGGTTGGACACCTAAAGTTCTCGACCCACACCAGGGCACCGTGCGGGGGGTGGCGTTTCAACCCGGTAGCCTGCTGCTGGCCACGGCCGCTGACGATGGTCGCCTGTGTCTGTGGCCTAAAGCCACTCGACTAGGCCAAATTCTGACCGGGGCACCTGGCGGATTCTCCTGTTTAGGCTGGTCTCCCCAGGGCAGCGCTTTAGCCGCCGGTGGCAGCCAGGGAGAGCTATTGGTGTGGTCTGAAGCGACGACGGGGAAGGGGTTTAGGTGAATTGATAGGTAGAGCCGACTACTGCCAACCGGGAATGGCATGGGCCAACTACAGCATGATTGCAACGGCTGGTGGGAAAAAGTCGTGCAAGTATCGCACGGGATACTAGAATGATAATCATTATCATAACTGTGCGATCTTTCACGTTTTTGCTATGGCTTCCCACTCACTTGCTTCTCCGTCTGCTGCGCCTGACAGTTCTACTTCCACAAGTGATGCCTCCGCTGGCGCAGCCAGCCCAGCTTTATTGCATCGTCCCCGGCGACTGCGGCGCACCCAGGGGTTACGGCGCATGGTGCAGGAGACGGTGCTCACCGCTGCTGATCTGATCTATCCGCTGTTTGTGATGGAGGGCGAGGGGCAGAAGGTGGCGGTGCCTTCGATGTCTGGCTGTTTTCGTTACTCTCTAGATCTGTTGCTAGAAGAGGCCCGGTCAGCCTGGGAGTTGGGTGTTGGTGCGATCGCACTATTTCCCCTAATTCCCGACACTCAAAAAGACAATGCGGGCACAGAAAGCTATAACCCCGAGGGGCTAATCCCTCGGGCAGTGCGGGCGCTAAAGCAGGCGCTGCCCCAGCTGCTGGTGATTACCGACGTGGCACTCGACCCCTACAGCAGTGAAGGTCATGACGGCATTGTGAAAGAGGGAAAAATTCTCAATGACGAAACGGTGGCCGTGCTGGTAAAGCAGGCGCTGACACAGGCCGAAGCGGGGGCTGATGTGGTGGCCCCGTCGGATATGATGGATGGCCGGGTTGGAGCCATTCGGCAGGCCCTGGACGCGGCAGGGTGGATCAACGTGGGCATACTCGCCTACTCGGCCAAATATGCCTCGGCTTACTACGGCCCGTTTCGCGATGCTCTAGAGTCGGCCCCCAAATTTGGCGACAAAAAGACGTATCAAATGGATGCGGCCAATGCGAGGGAGGCCCTCAAGGAGATTGACTTAGACATTGCAGAAGGGGCGGACATCATTATGGTGAAGCCTGCCCTGGCCTACCTAGACATTATTTGCCGGATTAAGCAGCACACCCATGTGCCCGTTGCGGCCTATAACGTCAGTGGAGAATACGCCATGATCAAAGCCGCTGCTGAGCAGGGCTGGATTGACGAGCAGGCGGTGATGTTAGAGACCTTGACCAGCATCAAGCGGGCTGGGGCGGACGTGATTTTGACGTACTTTGCCAAGGAGGCGGCGCGGCTGCTTCAGGCTGGGTGAGCTGCTGTGTATACACAAGTGTTCGGAAATAGCGTTTACGGCTGGATTACCCCCCCTCAATCCCCCCTTGGTAAGGGGGGAAGTTTCAAAGGGTTAGCTAGAGGGGGTAATCCAGGATTTTGAGCCTCAGTCCGAGATGTGTATATACGGTAGGCCTGAATGAGGGAAAGACGAATGCGGGCGGCTAATTGTTTTTGTTCTGGTGACTATGATGACTATCTCAGCTGAGCTAACGCGCATTTACGAGCTGTTTCAGCTGCCCTTTATGCAGCGGGCACTGATGGGTGGCGTTCTCACTGGGCTAACAGGGGGGCTGATGGGGAGTTTTACTGTTGTGCGGCAACTCTCTTTTTTTAGCGATGCCCTAGGGCACTCGGCGCTGTTGGGCATTAGCATGGCCATCTTGCTGGACTTTGACCCCGGTTGGGTCTTACTGCCCTTTGCGGTTGTCTTTGCGCTGGTGGTGACCTACTGTCTGGAGCGTACCGGGCTGTGGACCGATGCGTTGTTGAATATTATCTATTCCTCTTCCCTGGCCGTTGGCATCATTTTGCTCAGCTTTAGGGACGGCTACGAAAACAGCCTTAGTCAGCTCCTGTTTGGTGATATTCTGGCCATGCAGGGCACGGACCTGATACTGAGCGGCATCCTTTTGGTCATGTGTGTGCTGTTTTTGGGACTGACGTTGCGATCGCAGCTTCTCCTCACGCTACACGAGCCGCTGGCCCGGTCTCGCGGTGTTGCGGTCTCGGCCCAGCGAACGGCTTTTATTATCCTGTTGGCATTGGTCGTCGGTGTGTCTATTAAGGCGATTGGTGTTTTGTTGATTAGTGCCTTTGTAGTAATTCCTGCTTGTACCGCCCGTGCCCTAGGTCGCAACTTTAGCCATTACATCCTGGCCTCAGCAGGCATCGGCGGGCTCAGCGCCGCACTGGGTATTGTGGTGTCCGCACTGTTTGACTTTCCCTCTGGGCCAAGCATTGTCACTGTTCAATTTGTCATTTTTATGATGGCTGTTTTGATGCCAAAGGCCCGTGCTGCCACCGCCTAGCCCGTGGGCCAAATTCTGAATGTATTTTGTTTGACTCTAAATTGCGAGGTCTACTATGACTATCTCAGCACCACACTCATCGGAGTTAATCCCCAAGCGGGGTATGCCGGTCACGATCATCACAGGGTTTCTGGGAAGTGGAAAGACAACGTTGCTGAACCATATTCTCAGCAACAATCAGGACTGGAAAGTTGCTGTTCTAGTCAATGAATTTGGCGACATCAACATCGACAGCCAGCTGCTAGTGTCGATGGATGAGGATATGGTGGAACTGAGCAACGGCTGCATCTGCTGCACCATTAACGACAGCTTGGTCGATTCGGTGTACCGCATACTCGAACAGCACGACCGGGTGGACTACATGGTGATTGAAACCACTGGGGTGGCCGATCCGCTGCCTATTATTCTGACGTTTTTGGGTACGGAGCTGCGAGATCTCACTCACCTAGACTCTATTATTACCGTCGTCGATGCCGAGACCTTTACCCCCGATCATTTTGAAAGTGAGGCGGCGCTAAAACAGGTTACCTATGCAGACATCACAGTTTTGAATAAAACCGATCTGGCCTCTCCTGAGCAGCTAGAAAAACTGGCTGATTACATTGGTACGGTCAAAGCCGGTGCAAGAATTCTCCACAGCCAGCAGGGGCAGGTACCGCTGCCGCTGATTCTAGATGTGGGGTACAACAATCCTGAAGACTATACGGAACTGGTTCAAGAAGAGATCGAGCAGACGGCGCGCGAGCACGATCACGGGCACCACGGGCACGATCACCATGAGCACCACGGGCACGAGCACCACGGGCATGAGCACCACGGGCACCACGAGCACCACCATCACCATTCCGCCCATCTTGAGAATGACGGCTTTGTATCCATTGCCTTTGAGAGCGATCGCCCCTTCCAGATCAAAAAGTTTGAAACCTTTTTACAGGAAGAACTCCCCCAAGATATCTTTCGTGCAAAAGGAATTCTTTGGTTTCAAGAAAGTGAGCTGCGCAACATCTTTCAGCTGAGTGGCCCCCGGTTTGACCTGACCGGGGAAGAATGGCGCACCCCGCCTCGAAACCAGCTCGTATTTATTGGGCGGCACCTCGATGCTGAGCAGCTGCGGCGGCAGCTAGCCGACTGTCTCGCCTGATATCCAGTCTTTTAGCATGCCAGTCGCATGCTGAAGGGAGCTGATTGCTTTGCGATGGTCCTCTGGACCGGCTCTGCGATCGCGCTTTTAACCTACCCATCGTTAGCTTTATCCATGACCTTATCTGTTTCACCCGAAGATATCCGTAACCAGCCTGTCCGCACCCAGAGTGAATCGCCCGTCTCCGACGCAGAAATGCAGCAGGCGGTGCGCACGCTGCTATTGGGGTTAGGCGAAGACCCAGACCGCGAAGGACTGATCGATACGCCCAAACGGGTGGTCAAAGCACTGAAGTTTCTGACATCTGGCTATCAACAATCGCTGGATGACCTGCTCAACGGTGCCATCTTCCACGAAAATACCAACGAGATGGTATTGATACGCGACATCGATCTGTTTAGCTCCTGTGAACACCACATTCTGCCAATCCTAGGCCGTGCCCATGTTGCCTACATCCCCAATGGCAAGGTGATTGGCCTTTCGAAGATTGCCCGTATCTGTGAAATGTACGCCCGTCGGCTCCAGGTTCAAGAACGGCTGACCCAGCAAATTGCCAATGCCCTCCAGGGACTTTTACAGCCCCAGGGTGTGGCCGTCGTGGTCGAAGCCAGTCACATGTGTATGGTCATGCGCGGTGTCCAAAAGCCAGGTTCCTGGACGGTTACCAGCTCTATGCAAGGTGTTTTTGCAGACGATGCCCGCACCCGTCAGGAGTTTATGGATCTGATTCGCCATCAGCCGGCTTTGCGTTAACACGGGTCTTCCCAGCGGGAGGTCAGTCTTACAGGCTGGCCTCCTTTACTATTTAATCACCGCTGTTGTTTGCCTATGACTCCAATGTCGCTCAAAGCTGATTTACAGAGGCTTCCCGTCACAATCATCACGGGGTTTTTAGGTAGTGGTAAAACCACCTTGCTGAATCATATCCTTGAAAACTTCGATGATTTTAAGGTGGCGGTGTTGGTGAATGAGTTTGGCGATATCAACATTGACAGCCAGTTTCTAGTGACCGTTGAAGAAGGCATGATCGAACTCACCAACGGCTGCATTTGTTGCACCATCAACGACAGCCTGTCAGATGCGGTGTATCGCGTTTTAGAGCGGCGAGACCGCATTGACTACCTGGTGCTAGAGACCACGGGCGTTGCAGACCCACTGCCGATCATGCTCACATTTTTGGGTACAGAGCTAAGGGACCTGACTCAGCTAGATGCGGTGATTACCGTAGTCGATGCCGAAACCTTTGACCCCAAGGTCAACTACGAAAGCGACGCGGTCCTTAGCCAAATAAAATACGGCGATATTGTCCTGCTGAACAAAGCAGACTGTGTACCCGCAACACAATTACAGACGTTAGAAGACTATGTTCATACTATCCAAGATAAAGCCAGAGTGTTGCGCACCCATCACTGCCAGGTTTCCCTATCGCTGATTCTAAATGTGCAGCTGGCAGCTGCAACACAACAAGATGCCGAGCAGGTTACCACGTCTACTCAGCACCTGCGCAACGATGGGTTTATGTCTGTTTCATTTACTGGCGATCGCCCCTTTTCGCTTAAAAAGTTTCAGGAGTTTCTAACCTATCGTCTGCCCACCAATGTGTTTCGTGCCAAGGGTATTCTTTGGTTTGAAGAGAGCCCAAAGCGTCACCTGTTTCAACTCAGCGGCAACAGATTTACCCTAGACGACAGCGAGTGGACAGCATCCCCAAAAACAGAAATGGTGCTGATCGGTCGCCAGCTTGACATTATCTCACTCATGCAAATCTTAAATAACTGTTTAGTAACGGTTTAGCTGGGTAAGGCGGTTTCAGATATGCCTTGCCTCTCCAAACATACGTATTCAAACAAGATTAAAAATAAACCTTAAAAACGAGAACGATTATCATTTTTGTCTTATGCTTGTATCCGTGCATCTTCGTCAAAATAAAGTTATGTCTCTAAACGTGGGTGACCGTATGGTCCGTCAGGCTACTCTAGACACCGTCAATGATGGCGATTTTGCCGATACAATTCGGCAGTCGTTACCCTACGCCTGGGGAATTGTTGAATCCTTGGCAGAGCGTGTTTACCAGGGTGAAGACACCTGGGCTGACCATGCGGTACCCCCACCGAGCGAGCAGGCACGGGGTCAGCTGCTGCGAATGGTGGGCGGCGATGCAATTCGGCGTACCGTTGAGCAGCACTTTAAGGTTAAATTGGCCTTCCAAAACTGTCACCGACTCGCCGCTTTTCGGCCCGAGGCTGTCACCTCCCCAGCGTACTTAGACTTTATCTCAGTACGCAGCCAAATTTTGAATCAAACCCCTGAACTGCTGGATTGTTAACCCATGTCTGACACCCCCAACATCACAGTTGTCGCTGGTCCGCCGGGTATTGGCAAAACCACCTGGATTAGCCAGTTCCTGAGTGCCGCTGGGCTGGGTTACCTCTATCCAGGGGCAGGTGCGGAGGCGGTTGATCGGCTGAGAATCGGCTACCGTTTTCCCCAGGTGTCGGCGATAGAAGAGAACATGGCTCCGGCTCTATTGATGGATCTGCGCGAGTTGGGGCGAGTTTATGTAGAGCTGGGGTTTCACATTGATTTAGCCACGCTGCCTGGACTGCCCTGCCACCGAGTTGCTGTTGTGCCCCCTGACCTGGCCGACTCCGAATGGCACAGCTGGGCCGATGAGGTGGTAATCGGTAACAAAATTGAAATTCCCCAGGCAGATCGTCTGCCGCTACTGTGGCGCGCACCCCTGACTGGGCAGGTGTTTGACCCACCCAGTCTAGATGAGCTGCTGATTGAACTGACGGGGGGAGCCTACGGTCAGGTGATTCGCCTCAAGGGTATTTTTGAGCTACCGGACGGTCAGGCCTTTTATGTAGACTTTGTGCAGGGGATGCCGGGACTGGAATACACCGAACTGAAGCTACCGCGTTGGTTAGAGGGTCGCCCCAGTCGGCTGAGTAGTTTAGAGGTGGTGGGGTATGATCTGCAACAGGCCAGAATTAAGGAGACGCTGCTGCTGACCTGCCTGTCCGATGAGATATTGGCCCAATATCAGCGGCAGTATCGGGAGCACTATGGCCTTGACGGCACATCTGAAAAAGAGGGATCTGAAATAAAGGGAGTGATGGCATGAAACTAGCAGTGATGTCTTGCATTCATGGCAACTATGAAGCGCTTAATGCGGTGCTGTCCGATATTGACGCGCAAAAGGCCGAACAGATTTATTGTTTGGGCGATTTGGTGGGCTACGGGCCTGACCCCAACGCGGTAGTGGAGATGATTCGCTCGCTCGCGATTCCCACCTGTCAGGGCTGTTGGGATGAAGACATTGTTGAGGGCTTAAATGCCTGTGAGTGCAGCTATCCGTCGCAGCTGGCAGAGCAGCGGGGGCGGATCGCCCATGAATGGACCAACAATGTCATTCACCCAGAGGTGCGAGAGTACCTGGCGACGCTGCCCATGACCCTGAAAAAAGATAATCTGTGCTTTGTGCATGGTAGCCCCAATAGCCAGCACGAGTATCTGTTACCGAGTATGGACGGGTTTGCGGCGCTGGAGCGGTTGCTAAGCGCCGATGCCGATGTGCTGTTTTGCGGTCATACCCACGTGCCCTACGATCGGCGATTGGAAGATGCGGCCTTGTCGGTTAAAGTTGGTGCCGCTGACAGTGGTGAAACCCTACAGCAGATCCAGGTGCCGTTGAAACGGATTGTCAATGCAGGCTCTGTGGGTGAGCCCCGCCATGGTCGGCCCAATGCCACCTACGTGATTTACGATACTGACACGGCTCAGGTGACCCTGCGGGAAGTGCCCTACGACTACAGCAAAACCTGCGAGGCCATTATCGAAAAAGGCCTGCCCCCTATCTTTGCCTGGCGGCTGGCCAGGGGCATGGAGTTTGCAGAACGGGCGGACGATCCGAGCCACGTTTGCGAGCGATAATGTGTGGATAGAACTAAAGCGATCCTGAAGCGATGGGGACAAGCGGGTGAAGTGGGCAATCTTGAGCGGTATTGAGGGAAATTTGACGGCCTACGAAGCGGTCTTAAAAGACCTGCGGCGGCGGCAGGTGACCGAACTGTATGTCTTAGGCGATGTTGTTGGGCTGCGGGGTGCTGATGACAACGAGGCCGTAATCCAACGCCTGCAATTTCCTAAAGCTGGCGAGCTGATGCCCCAGGTGTGCGTGGGCTGGTGGGAAGAACAGTGCTTTAGTCTGTATGGGGTGAGCGGGGTGACGGAAGCGCCGGAACTGATGGCGTTAGCCGGTGGCGACGGTGTGAAAGCACTGTGGGAATCGGTATCGAGGGCCTCGGTGGGGTGGTTGCGATCGCAACACTTTGGCTTCCACGAGCTGGACTGTCTCTTGATCCACGGCAGTACGGCTGGCTACGCCGATGAGCTTACCCCAGAAACCCCCGCCATTGAACTATGCGATCGCCTGATTCGCGCCGATGCGAACCATCTCTTTTGCGGGCGGTCTGGCCGCACCTTTGAGTGCTGGGTTACCCCTAGCCAGCTCAAGTCCACAGTGACCACCCTCGACGGCCCCCAACCTCCCCAAGACCAGGGCAAAACACCCCGCCGCGTTGTCGGCGTTGGCTCCGTCGGACGCATTCCCGGACAGGCCACCTACACGCTGTACAGTCCAGACAGCAATCAGCTTTCCTTTAGAACTGTGAATTACTCAAAAGCAAAGGGCTTCGCCCCCGTTTAACAAGGGCTTTGCCCCCGGTTTAACCCGGTTCCGCCTCAACCTGACAGGGCTGACAGAGACCGAAAAATTCTAGGGTGTGGTAGTAGACCGCAAAGGAACTTGACGATTGAGACGACAGTTTAAACCCTTTTAGCGGACAGGTTTCCAGGGGAAACGATTGACCACAGTGTAGACAGGTCAGATAATGCTGATCTTGTTCAACCGTGTTGTACAGCGTTTCTCCGGTGAGCGTGGTGCGATGCTGTACCTGTCCCAACCGCTTCAGGGTATCTAGCGCCCGGTAGATCGTCGCCAGCCCGATCTGCTGCTCTATCCGCATCTGCGCATAGAGCGCCTGGGCAGAAATAGGCTGACTCTGCTGACGCAGGGTATTCAACACGGCTGTTTGAGCTGGGGTGCAGTGGGTCATAGTTGATGAGTTTGAGTTACAGGCACGAAGGCAAGCCTTGGCAAACAGGACATTACCGGAAGTTTCTTAACGTAACCAATAGATACTGACATGCCGATCACGGTCTAGAAGCAGTAGGATAAAATATGCAGGAACGATAATCATTATCACTCCCGTATTATGCCATTCCGGCAATGTCTCTGGTCTGGAATGGAGCACAAATCTCCACTCATTGGTCACGTTACTTTGAGGACGCCACCGCCATGAAGTTTGCACTTTTTATTCCGTCTTCGAACCGTTTGCAGCGGTTTTCCTTGGTTGCCATGGGTGCGATCGCACTTGGCAGCTGCACTGCCCCCGCTACGGACTCGGTAACCGAAGCCGATACTGCCAGCACTGAAGTGGCCGCAGAGCCAGCCTTGCAGGTTGTCACCACATTTTTGCCCATCACCCAGTTCACCACAGCGGTCGCGGGCGATCGCGCTGAGGTTATCCAACTGCTACCTGCCAACGTCGGCCCCCACGATTTCCAAGCCAAACCCGGCGATGTTCAGGCTGTTGCCAATGCCGACGTGCTGGTAAAAAATGGTCTGGAACTAGAGTCGTTTTTAGACGACATGATCGAGAATGCCGAGAATTCTGATCTAGTCACCGTTGACTCCAGCGCAGGTGTTGAAACTCTCGCTAGCAGCGGCCACCACGATCATGGCCACGGCGAGGAGAAAGCCGGTGGCCATGAAGACCACGACCATGGCGAGCACGAGGGGCACGATCATGGTGAAGAGGAGCACGATCACGGCGAAGAAGAGCACAGCCACGAAGAAGGCGAAGCCCATGCTGAAGACGCCCACGCCGGCCACGACCACGGCGAGTTTGACCCCCACATTTGGCTAGATCCCAAACGCGCTATTGAGCAGGTCGAAAACATTCGCGATGGCATGGTGGCGGCTGACCCCGAAGGCGAAGCGGAGTATACCGCTAACGCTGCCGCCTTTATTGCTGAACTAGAAACGCTAGATGCTGAAATCACCGAGCAGCTAACGCCCTTTGCGGGACAGACCTTTGTGGTATTCCACGACTTTGCCGCCTACTTCGCCAGCAGCTACGGTCTAGAATCTGAAGTTCTAGTGGGCCTACCTGAAGAAAGCCCATCCCCAGAAGACGTGAAGCGCGTTATGGAAACCGCTCAGGCTGAGGGGCTTAAAAACATTCTGACTGAACCCCAAGCCGGTGCATCCTCCTTTGAAACCATCGCTCAGGATCTCGGCATTGGCGTCAGTGAATTCGATTCTTTGGAAGTCGGCGGGCCAGAAGCGACTGAGCCAGACTACTACTTGAATACGATGCGCGAAAATGCTGAAAACCTGGCCGCCGGTTTTGAATCTCCCCAAGCGTGGTATCCTTTCCAATTGATTCAGCCCGTGGCTATAATCCCGCTGGGACTGCATTTCTAAGGAGTAGCAAACAAGTTGAAAGAACAGAAAAACAGCTTAATACGGTCAGGAGAAAACAGTTGAACGACCCGGTCTTAGTGGTTCAGAACCTTACCGTGTACCGGGAGTCCTACGCAGCGGTTCAGAATGTCTCTTTTACGGTGCCAGCCGGGATGGATACCGCCATTGTGGGACCCAACGGTGCCGGTAAGAGTACCCTGATCCAGGCGATTCTGGGTATTTTGCCACGCCATTCGGGGGACGTGTTTGCTCTGGGGCAGCCGCTATCGGCTAAAGGGAATTTGCCTGCTGCCGTGAGGGAGCAGATTGCCTACTTGCCCCAGAGCTTTCTGTTTGACCGCCGTATTCTGATTACTGTGAGTGAGTTAGTCGGTCTGGGCTGGGACCGATTGGGTCTGCAGCTTCCCTGGGCCGGTCGACGGGCTCGTCGTCAGGCTGTTAGAGAAGCGCTAATGCGAGCCGAAGCCTGGCATCTGCGCGATCAGTTGGTGAGTGCGCTATCGGGTGGAGAAACCAAGCGGGTACTGCTAGCCTACTGTTTAGCTCGCCCTAGGCGACTGCTGATTCTTGACGAAGCTCCCGCCGGGCTCGATGCCCGCAGCGAGGCGGACTTTTATCAGCTGCTGCACCAGCTAAAGGAGGAACAGGGCTGGGCAATTTTGCAAATTTCCCACGATTTGGATATGGTACGTCAGAGCTGCGATCGCGTTCTTTGTCTCAACCGCACGCTACTCTGTGAGGGCACCCCGGATCATGCCCTGAGCCCCGAAACACTATCGCTGGCCTACGGCGCTGATTTTGTTCGCTATCACCATTCCTGCCAGGCCCGCGCCCATTATGACCATTCAGATTGAACTTGTCCGTGCCGTTGAACTGTTTCAACTACCGTTTATGCAACGGGCGCTGATGGGGGGGGTGCTGACCGGACTAATGGGCGGTCTGATGGGCAGCTTTACGATTTTGCGACAGCTTTCTTTTTTTAGTGACACGCTGGGGCATTCTGCGCTGCTGGGCATTAGCATTGGGTTTCTACTCGGGCTAGACCCCTCCTGGGTGCTGATGCCATTTACCGTAATTTTTGCGCTGGGTGTAACCTACTTTTTAGAACGCGCTGACCTATGGACGGACGCGCTGTTGAATATTGTTTACTCCGCGTCCCTGGCGATTGGCATTATCTTGCTAAGTTTGCACGACGGCTACCAGGGTGGCCTCACCAATCTGTTATTTGGCGATATTCTAGCAGTGCAAACTGGAGATCTAATCTTTAGCGCAGTGCTGCTGGTGGTGTGTGCGCTGTTTATTGGGCTCACGTTGCGATCGCAGATTCTTCTTACCCTGCACGAACCCATGGCCATCTCTCGCGGGGTGGCTGTTTCAGCCCAGCGAACGGCCTTTATTGTGCTGTTATCGCTGGTGGTGGGCATCTCCATCGAATCGGTTGGCGTTTTATTAATTAGCGCATTTATTGTTATTCCTGCCTGCGCAGCCCGCCTACTCAGCCGCACATTTACCCAGTACATCCTGACCTCCATGGCCCTGGGTGCCCTGAGCGCTATTTTGGGTATGACCGCATCTGCCTTTTTATTCTGGCCTTCTGGCCCCAGCATTGTCGCAGTTCAGCTGGTTCTTTTTGTATTAGCAATTATTGTGCCAAAGCCCCAGAGCTGGGTGGCTTTTCTCCAAAAAATACAGTCTGCTAAAAGACCGTATAAGAAGCTTTAAGCAAACCCAGCTTGCGATCAGGCTTACCTGGATGGATCGCTGATAAATTCTCGCTGGGCATATCGTAAAATATCGCCTGGATCAGGCCGAATGAGCAGGCCATCTTCAGAGAGTTGAACCGGCTGACTCCAGACAATGCGCTCAAAATAGCCCAGCAAATGCAGACGATCAATGGCTTGCTGGGTCTCGGTAGGTGAACCCACCAGGTAGTGACGCAGACGGCGGCGGTGAGGCGGCACGGGGGTATTTTCGAAGGCCATTAGAAAAGGATTTTGAGGCATGAGAGATTGCACTGTGGCCAGGTACTGTTCGGCCTCAGTGCGGCGTTGAAATCGGGCGACGGCAAGATGCTGACAATTGGGCAGGCGGCGATAGACCACCCACGGATGCGGTGAGTCGTAGAGTTGCATGATGATGTGGCAGTAAAATTAGGACGGGATACAGAAAGGTACCTCGTCTCTTAACTGATAAGGGCGAGAGCTTTACTAGATCCCCTATAGACACATTGTCTAGACAAATGACTATTTTGTCAAGATGTCTAGACAATGTGTCGTTTTCGATATGGTTTAGCAGGCTAGCAAGTAACTAGATGGACTCATCGCCCCTTAAAAAACTTCGAGAAGAGCTGAATATGTCCCAGGAGGGGTTTGCACGGCATATTGGCACTTCTGGTCGGACCATTAGCCGATGGGAAAGGGGCGATAGTGTGCCGTCGTTTACGATTCCTCAAATGAAGGCACTGGATGAGTTGCTAAGAGCCCATGGTAAAACTCTGCAGGATTTGCCTGATAGTTTTGCGGCGGAGTTGTAATTCGCAGAGTGGTGATAAATGGTTAATGCGTCAAGGCAACGTGTCATTTGGTTTTAATGAAGAAGGACCGGCGACTCCAGGAAAGTCAATCTCCCATTGAGGCATTGCGCATTCAGCGCACGAAATTATCGCAGACTGAATTTGCTGTTAAGTGTGGTATTCCTTTGCGTACCTATCAGCGCTGGATATCTGGACAGACTGAAGCAAAGCTGACCCCACTGCAGTGGAAGGCGCTCATGATGATTTTGGATATTCAATCCTTAGAAGAGATACCAGTTAATTTTGCTGAGGCTAATGAGTCGGTGTAGGTATTGGGCAACAAATCTAAGGGTTTGCGGTCCTATGAATCAGGATTCATAGAGTTTTCCTGATTTAACCTAATCACGTTTCTGGAAATTTCTGAGCAATGCACTCATTGTTTACATTTTTCCAATACAAAAAGATTAGTATGGTGAGTGAAAATAAAGAAGAAATTAATAATGTCTGAAAATACATTTTTTAATCATGAAGCAAATATTAACTCTCATTTTTTCAAAGAATTAAATCGAGTGGGAAGTTTTACTCTTCTCGACAATGAAAGCAACTTTTTTTCATTATCTTTGCTTGGATATGCATCTTTGAAAAAAGAAAGTTCTTTCAATATTTCTCAGCGTAAAAAATACGATAAAGTATCAACATCAATAGTTGAACTTTACCAGTGTATTACGGCATTGTTTTATCATATAAACAACGTAAAAGAAATTGAAAAAGAAATAGCTAATGTCATTGGTAGATATGAAGGAATAACTATATGTGCTGATGGTGGAGTTTTTCGAGCTGATACTACAAGTCGTTTTGACTTTGAATATCATGCTTTCTCATTTGCCTCCGTACGCTGCATTTATCATGTATTTAAAGTGATTGGGAATGCATGTTTTAATAAAAGGCTTAATGGGAAAAGGAGCTTTGTTAAAAGCAAGAAAATATTTGATGAAAAATTTAGAAAATTATCATCGCCATCATTTGAAGAAATTAGAATTTATGAGGCTATAAATAATCTTGAAAAATTGATGGGAAGATATTCGATTTTAGAAAAACTATATAAATTAGTTAATGATGATGGTGGTGTTGATAAAAAAAGTATTCGAGACATAATAGCACATGATAATTTTTTGAATTCTGGGAACCTACTTATTACTGAAAATGAGATTAAGTTAAGAGGTAACTTGCCCTTAGATATTGAACGGTATGATGAAAAAGCTGAGCGAAATGTATATAAATTATCAGAGATAATGATTAATCAGGCAGAACATATCAAAAATTTTTCAGTTAAAGTGATTGAGTTGTTAATAGAACTTGATTTCGGGAGGCAAATAGCCGCTGATCATCTTTTTGAAAACGCTAAAAGCTATTTGAATTACCATGACTAGATTGCGAAAATAGAAGAGAAATGGCATTCAAATTAACAAAGTAATTATGGCGAACAGTGCATAACCATAGACTAACTAAATTCTGCAAATAATTACTGAATTATCCAAAGCTCTGGCTGACTGACACGGAGCACCCCGCAGTATTGATATGCCCCTACTCTTACTTATATTTGTGTTTAGTTCGGGTAACAACTTAAGCCGGGAAAAGCTCTGCGTGTAAAGGTTGTGCCTGATGTGCTTTAGATGACCGTCTAGGCATAGGTAGCTCGTCAATTGTACTGAGAATCCATTCAAATAGATCCGGAAATGGCTGTCCAAAGAGT
>JBCCAQ010000155.1:0-13066 GCA_039814735.1 Cyanobacteria bacterium P01_A01_bin.15 | reverse complement strand
GTCTTCCTTGTCCTTGATTAAGTTTGCGTTTGGTTGAGTTTGGTAGAGCTTAGATCAAATCGCCCTCGGCATAGCACCTAATGGCAACTAGAGCCTTAGTTTTAGCATACGTTGCAAAGTTGCAAAGGTGTGGAAAAACGCCTTTGCATATCTTCTAGGATCTCTAAAGAAATCATGTCTTTACCAGATTTATTAAAAAACGTTAGACCACAAAAGCTGGGGCTGCCGCCTAAAATCTGGGCTCTATGGTCTATGAAATAGTTTTGATAAATGCATGGGCATACTGGGCCTGCATCTGGGCGGCTTGATTTTTCTAAAAGCGGCCCCCAAACGTTTCGGGCCATATTATCTTTTCTTTCCTATGCATTTTTCTAACCATCGCCTCAGGCTCGGCCTGGCAGGTAGGGCCGCCGCTATTGTTAGCGCCCTTTGCCGCCGCCGCCTCATTTGGATAGTTCTAAGTTTGCTGCTCACCGTTGGCGGGGCTTTTGTCCCCGCCCAGGCCCATCGTCCCCACGACGTGGTCACCCAAATCAAGCTTTCCCCTGGCTATAGCCGCGATCGGACGGCCTACACCCTGGTGCGGGGGAACCTATTTAAGTCTATTGATGGCGGCGATAGCTGGCGGCGAATTGTTCAAGGTCTAGATACCCTCACACCGTTTTCAACCCTGACCGTTGCCCAGGGGCAGGTGCTGGCGCTGGGCACCCACGGTGATGGCATTTTCCGCTCGGATAGCGGGGGCGAAAACTGGCGGCGCATCAACAACGGCCTAGATACCCTCGATATTGGCCTGGTACACATGCGGCCCAACACCCCCCAGGTAATGCTAGCGGCGGGAGCCCAGGGGGGTCTATCGCGCAGCACGGACGGGGGACAAACCTGGAATTTGGTGGCGGACCAGTCTTTTTTGGCCCTAACCGAGGCGGATGGCATCCTGTGGGCCGGGGATAAGACAGGTCAGCTGCTGCGCTCAAGCGACGGTGGCCAAAGCTGGCAGCCGCTGCTCACCGTAGCGACTGCTCCGGTGACGGCCATTGCCGCCAGGGGCCAGACCGTATATATAGGTACCGCCTCCCAGGGAGTGTTTCGCATCGAGGCTGAAACCCTGGAGGTTTCGGCCATCAGCCAGGGGTTAGACGATCGGCGCATCCAGGATATCAAGCTGCTGCCTGAAGTCCCCGGCGGTGTGATCATTTCCAGCTGGGATCGGGGGATTTTTATATCAACAGACCGGGGCAATACCTGGACCAACTACCCGCAGGGGCTGGTCAAGGACAAACAGGCCGATGAATTTGACACCCACCACTTTTCTGAAATTGCCCTGTCGGACGCCTTTGCGGTCGATAAGACGGTTTTTTTAGGCGGCTTTAACGGTCTTTATAAATCGACCCAGGGCGGCCAAGGGTGGCAGGCGATTGAAACCCTGGCTCGCGGAGCGGTGGTGGCCATGGATGTATCCCCCAACTACGCCAGCGATAGCACCCTGGCGCTGACCACCTACGTGGGTAAAATCATGGTGAGTCGCGACCGGGGTGAGACCTGGCAGCTGACTATGAATGGGGTGGAAGTGCCCCGGCTCAACGGGAGTTTTGAACCGTCCTATCAGGATCCGCGTCGGTTTTTTGATATTGCTTTTTCCCCGACCTACGGTCGCGATCAAACGCTGTTTACAACCGGGCTGTGGACCAAGTTTCTCCGGTCGACCAATGGGGCCAGGTCCTGGTCGCTCCACGCCCTGAGCCAGGAGGTCCGGGGACTCACCCTGCTGCTCTCCCCTGGGTTTGACACCGACAAAACCCTGTACATAGGCAATCAGGCGGGGCAGCTGTTTCGGTCCACCAACGGTGGCAAGCGTTTTGCGACGGTGGCAAATCTTCCCTGGGAGCGGGGCAATGATAGCCCATCGATGGTGATTTCACCGGGGTTTGTCACCGATCGCACCCTTTATACGGTGGCGGATACCGGGGTATACCGGTCGACAGATGCGGGCAAAACCTGGCGCTCCACAACAGAAAATACGCCCATCGCCGAGGCCAGCAGCCTACACATTGAGATTTCTCCCAACTATCCCCAGGATAAAACCCTGTTTGTTAGCAGCTACGAAGGGTTGTTTCGAACCACAGATGGGGGTCAGCGGTGGCAGCCGGTTGCGATCGCAAATCTCTCTCCAGGGCGAACTATTTTAGAAGGGGTGGCTCTTTCGCCCAGCTACGCCCAGGATGGCACCGTCCTGGTAAGTCTGCGGGGTAAGGGCCTATATAAAAGTGTGGATGGGGGAGACACCTTTGCCCCCATTGGCGATGCCAGTCTGGCCT
Source organism: Cyanobacteria bacterium P01_A01_bin.15 (assembly GCA_039814735.1). Taxonomy (GTDB): domain Bacteria; phylum Cyanobacteriota; class Cyanobacteriia; order Phormidesmidales; family Phormidesmidaceae; genus Leptothoe. The sequence goes on along the minus strand of JBCCAQ010000155.1, from coordinate 10,748 downwards.
TTTCCCGTCCGTACAATGTGCCCTGTGCCGGTCGGCCCATCCAGTTTTCGCCCAACTATGCCAACGACGGTACAATTTTTGGCTTTGGTACGGCCAATACCGATATCTATCGCTCCACCGACGGCGGTGAAACCTGGGAAATTTTACAAACGCCAGATCTAGAGCCGCCGGTGGAGATCAGTGCGATGAGGCGAGCTGCGATCGCAGCCGAGCTTTACCAAGGCAGAATCCTCAAAGTTCTGCTAGCGGTCGTTGCTGGGATAGTGGCCTTCGTCGTGACCGGGCTGCTGGACTTAGACAAACTGCTCAAATTCAATCCACGACTGCTCCAGTTTGGCACCGCCATGGGCAGCTTTGCCGTGGCTCTAGTCGTGGTATTAAAAGTTCTGTAGGCTGTATATCCTCACCAATAAAGTCAGGTTTCATGCTCTCGCAACCAGGCTGACTGTCGTTTAACCTTGCGATAGTCAGCTAGGGTGTTCACAGCAAGGTTCTCTTAAACAGCCGTCACAAACTACAATGCGGCATCCATCCTATAACAGGCCATACAGGCTCGTGACGATCAAACCCTGACACGAGTCTGGCCCTGACACGAGCCTGGTAGATTTTTCAAAAAACTGATATATTACATGTCACTAACTGATATATCACATGTCACTTTATGCCCGTTCCCCAAACTGACGTTCTCAGCCGCACATTTATCCGCGATGACGTGTATGTGTCGCTGCATGATTGGATTGTCAGGGGTGAGTTAGAACCTGGCGAAAAGCTAAAGGATAAGGAGCTAGCGGCGCAGCTAGGAGTCAGTCGCATGCCCATCCGCGAAGCCCTACGCAAACTGGAGGATGAAGGCCTGGTTGAAACCGCCGCCAATCGGTGGACCCGAGTCGCCCCCATCACCCTGGGAGATGCCGAAACAATCTATCCGATTATTCAAAAACTAGAAGAGCTGGCGTTGGCATTAGCATTTCCCAAACTATCCCCACAGCATATTCAAAAGATGCAAGCAGCCAATAGTGACTTGAAAACGGCTCTGGAACAAAACAATCCCCATGGGGCTGTGGTGGCAGATACTGCATTTCACCAGGTGCTAACAGACATTGCTGACAATTTAGAACTCAGGGCAATCCTCAATCGGCTTAAAGCCAAGTACCAGCGCATTGAGCTGGCCTACTTTAGTGAAGCTAGCTTACTTTTAGCGTCCTTTGAAGAGCATCGGATGCTGGTCTCAGCGCTTAAAACAAAAAACCTGGATGCGGCCCATCGGGCGCTGGCTCGTAACTGGCAAGCCTCAATCGAACGTCTACGCCGTTTAGGAGAACCATCATGACCGTGCGCGATATCTTGCTGTTAGGCAACCCTCGTCTTTACGAGGCCAGTGAGACTGTTAGTGAAGTAGAGCTGGAGTCCCTCGCATCTGTCATTGGCGATCTTCATGACACGATGATGGCGTTTCGACATCGGTGGGGAGCCGGGCGTGCCATAGCCGCACCTCAAATTGGTGTCATGAAGCGATTGATCTATATGCACATCGATCATCCTGTCGTGTTTATCAACCCTTTTTTTGAAGCTAAAAGTTCAGAGATGTTTGAGGTGTGGGATGACTGCATGAGCTTTCCAGAACTGTTGGTCAAAGTAAAACGACACCAGTCTTGTCAGCTTATATATCACGACATGGAATGGCAGCAGCAGCGTCTGCCCCTAGAGGGTGATTTAGCTGAGCTACTACAGCATGAAATTGACCATTTAGACGGTGTTCTAGCGGTTTCAAAACCCGTCGGTTCAACAGCGTTTGCACTCCGAAGTCAGCAGTCGTTTACCGATTATGACCGCTCGGATTTAAAAAAATATCAGGAGGCCCAATGAAGCCGCGTAACGTAGCGATTTTGATATTTGATCAGGTGGAAGTGCTCGACTTTTGTGGTCCCTTCGAAGTCTTTTCAGTAACGGGAAAACGTAACGGCTCAGACCCGTTTAGGGTGTATACCGTAGCTGAGCACACCCCTGTTTCCGCCAGAAATTCCCTCAGTATCAACCCCTCCCATACCCTTGAGACCTGTCCTCCGCCCGATATCCTAGTCGTACCAGGTGGGGGTGGCAGACGGGCCGATGGCACCCCGTATGGAACCCGCAGAGAGATGCAAAATGAAAGACTTTTAGCCTGGATAAACCAGGTTTATCCCCAGACTGAACATGTGCTTTCTGTCTGTACGGGGGCGCTTATTCTGGCCAAAGCGGGCTTGGCTGATCGGGTGGCCGCAACAACTCACCATGGCGCTTTAGATGAGCTGCGTCAGATAGCCCCCACGGCTGAGGTGAGGGACGATGCCCGCGTCGTAGACAGCGGCAAGCTGATATTTTCAGGGGGGATCTCAGCTGGAATTGACGCATCCTTTTATTTAGTGGCCAAGCTTTTGGGCACTGACACCGCGTTAGAAACATCGGCTTATATGGAATACAGTTGGAAAGAGGGACTGCATGGCTGAGCTATCTAAACAGGCCATTGAACAGGCGGCGAGCTGTATTGACCCTGTTTTTCTCAATACTCCTCAGTTTGAGCTAGAGGCTCTAAATAAAGAACTAGGGATGCGTTTGGTCCTCAAAGTCGAAACCCTTAATCCAATTCGCTGTTTTAAGGGTCGAGGCACCGACTACGTTGTCAAGCAGATGAGCAGCGCATCTTCACTTGTCTGTGCGTCGGCAGGCAACTTTGGCCAAGGTATGGCCTATGCCTGTCGAAAACAGATGATACCCCTAACGGTGTTTGCGGCGGAAACAGCAAATTCTCTAAAGCTTGAGCGGATGAGACAGCTGGGGGCTGTGATCAAACTATCTGGAACCGACTTTGATGCGGCGAAAGAGGCGGCAAAGGCCTATGCTTTGGCCAACGATCAAAGGTTTGTAGAGGATGGTTGTGAGGATGAAATCGCCATCGGTGCCGGGACAATAGGTCTAGAACTTGGCAAGTATCCAGAGCCCATAGATAGTCTCTTGGTCCCAGTCGGCAATGGCGCATTAATCAACGGCATTGCGGCATGGTACAAGGTCAATTGTCCGGCAACACAGGTGATTGGGGTAGTGGCCGCAGGTGCCCCTGCCATGGATTTATCCTGGCGGCAGGGGCGTGTGGTGAGCACTCAAAGTGTAAATACCATTGCGGATGGTATAGCAGTGCGAAATCCGGTGCCTGAGGCGCTCCGGGGTATGGCAACGACGGTTGATGACGTGGTTCAGATTTCTGATGACGCCATCGTAGAAGCCATGAGACTTGTCCATAGGCTGGCAGGTCTGGTGGTGGAGCCTGCTGGAGCAGTCGGTGTGGCCGCAGCCCACACCTATCAAAACAGATTTGCAGGTAGGGTAGTGGCTACACCCCTGTGTGGCGGTAATTTAACCACAGCACAGATAGCTCAATGGCTCTAGCATTCACCCGACCGGTTATACAGCCAGCGGATATCGCTCGGGGACTGAGATGTATCCTACTGCCGACTCTACCCAATTGCCAAAACCCCGTGCTTAAAACAACTACGCAAAAAGTAATCAATAGAAACATTTTCTTAACAGTCTGGCTGGCTTTCCCATAAATTAGGGGGTAGCGTGATTTAACCAACCGTTGATGGCATCTGAGGATCGAGCCGACAAGCAAACTTTTTGGGATGAGGTCGTCGATACCCATCCCCTAACGGCTTCTGATCAAACCCTGTTGCCCAAGGTGTTAGCTCAGCTGGTGGTTCATCCTGGGGCAAGCTGCGTGCTGGCATTGCGCCGGGACCAGGTGGTTGGTATTGCCACCCGCCAGGATATTGTCAAAGCGGTTGCCCAAAAGACCAAATGGACAAAACTGCGGCTGGCAAAGATTATGACCTGCCCGGTAGTCACCATCCACAGGTCAGAATTGTCAACGGTGGCCTCGGTCACACGGTGGTTTGAACAGCACCACATTAGCCATCTGCCCGTTGTTGATGAGCACAAACGACCAATTGGGGTCATTGTGCACAAGCAGCTATTACTGACCACCAGCGTCCAGAGTGCTGAAACCCTGATCGCGCGTCAGCACCAGCGAGCCCAGCTGTTTGCAGAAATCACCCTCAAAATCCGTCAGTCGCTACAGCTTAAAGACATCTTACAAACAACAGTCGATGAGATTCAGAGTTTGCTAGATGCCGATCGGGTGCTGATCTATCAAATTTTACCTGACAGTACGGGCAAAGCGATCAGCGAGGCGGTCAAAGAACCCTATCCACCCATCGTGGGCATTCCGTTTCCAGAAGAGGTCTTTCCAGAAGACTATCAGCAGCTGTACGCCCAGGGGCGCGTGCAGGCCATTGCCGATGTTCATGCCCCGGATTCTGGTTTGGCCGAGTGTCTGGTGGAATTTATTAACCAGTGGGATATTCGGTCTAAGCTGATTGTTCCCATCGTCCATCTGCTGCAGCCAGAACGCTCTAGCCATGAGACATCGACCAATCGTCTTTGGGGACTGCTCATTGCCCACCAGTGCCGCAGCCCCCGCCAGTGGACAGAATTTGAGCTGGAGCTAATGCAGCAGCTAGCGGGCCAGATTAGCCTGGCCCTTTCCCAGGGTCAAATGCTGGAATATTTAGAAGAGCGGGTAAAGCTGCGCACGGTGGAACTAACCCAGGCCAATAGGGCGCTACAGCTAGAAATTCAAGAGCGTAAACAAATTGAATCGGCCCTGCGCAAAAGCGAAGAGCAGATTCGACTGATTACTAACAATTTGCCGGTGCTGATCGCCTATGTCGATGCCCAACAGCGCTATCGCTTTAATAATCAGGCCTACAAACACTGGCTGGGGCAGGCCCCGGCGGATCTGTACGGGACCCCCATTAAGGTCGCAACAGGGGCTGACTACTATGACACTATCCAACCCCACATTGAAGCAGCCCTAAATGGTGAGCAGGTGACCTATGAGAGCGATCTGACGTTTAGCGACGGTCGCTGTCATGCCGTAAGTGTTAGCTATATCCCCCATCTAGATACCAGCCCCCAGGCGGAGTCAAAGACAAATGGCTTTTTTGCCCTGACGACGGACATTAGCGATCGCAAAGCCATAGAACGCATGAAAGATGAATTTATCGCTGTGGTTAGCCACGAACTGAGAACCCCGCTCACCTCGCTCCATGGCTCATTAAAACTGATCGAAACAGGTCGTTTAGGGCATCTATCGGACGAAGGGCAACAGATGCTGACGGTGGCCGATGAAAGTACGGATAGACTCGTTCGCCTGGTCAACAACGTTCTTGACCTGCAGCGCATAGAGTCGGGGGAAGTAACAATAGACGCCTGTATTTGCGATGCGGCTGACCTGGTAGAACAGGCGGTTGAAGCCATGCAGGCCATGGCCCAAGAACAAAGTATTGAAATCCGCACCCAGCTGGAACCCCTTTCAATTTGGGTAGATCCAGACTATATTGTGCAAACTTTCACCAATCTAATCGGCAACGCCATCAAGTTTTCAGCCCCCGGTAAAACGATTCAGATCGTGGGTCGCTCCTGCACCGATGTTGCCCTATCCAATTTGTCTCAATCTCCCCTGGCTAATGGATCTACTAGCCTGCCAGCGGTGGCCCTTTTTTGTGTGAGGGACCACGGGCAGGGTATTCCCCCGGACAATTTAACCAGTATCTTCGAACGATTTCAGCAGGTTGATTCGTCGGATTCTCGTAAAAAGGGGGGCACCGGTCTTGGTTTAACGATTTGTCGCAAAATCATTGAACAACATGGCGGTACAATTTGGGCAGAAAGTGAGATGGGGATTGGCAGCTGTTTCTTTTTTACGGTTCCCCTCGCCCGTGGGCAGACAACTCCATGACTTCCAAACTTATTCTGGTGATTGATGATGAAGAGTCTATTCAAAAGGTGGTCAAGCTTAGTTTAAAGCTAGAAGCCAACTGGGAGAGTATCTGTGCATCCTCGGGTCAAGAGGGGTTTAGTCAAGCTCAAACCCAGCAGCCGGATGCCATTTTGTTGGATGTGATGATGCCTGAAATAGACGGTATCAAAACATTTGAAATGTTAAATAACAATCTCCAGACCCAGACAATTCCAGTGATTTTGTTGACGGCCAAAACGGGCACCGCAGAAAAGCGGCTGTTTCAAAAAATTGGGGCCACCGGAGTGATTACCAAACCTTTTAACCCGCTGACCTTGGCTAGTCAAATGGCCAGACTGCTGGGATGGCGACTTTAGGATGACCCGATGAAAATTTTATTGATTGACGATGATAACGCCCTAGCTGAAGTTCTGCTTCAGCAGCTAGCGGTGCAAAATTATATCGTTGACCGGGTGGCCGATGGGGAAATGGGGTGGTCCTACGCCTCTACCTTTGACTATGACCTGATTGTGTTGGATTGGATGCTGCCGCAGTTAGATGGGTTACAGCTTTGTGAGCGTCTGCGGGAGGCGGGGTATGGAGTGCCGATCCTACTGCTGACGGCCAAAGAACAACAGACAGACAAAATTCGCGGTCTAGAAGCCGGGGCGGATGACTACCTGGTTAAACCCTTTGATATTACAGAGCTGCTGGTGCGGATCCGAGTGCTGATGCGCCGTACATCCAACGAGGCTCAGTCGAGCCTGGCCTGGGGAGATCTACGTCTGGATCCGGCCAGCTGTAGTGTTACCTATCAGGGACGACCGGTCACCCTGACTGCCAAAGAATATTCTCTCCTGGAGCTATTCCTGCGCCACGGCCACCAGGTCTTTAGCGCCACTACCCTACTGGATCAGATTTGGTCATCGGATGAATTTCCCAGCGAGGCAACGGTGCGATCGCACATTCGCGGTCTGCGTCAAAAGCTCAAGACAGCCGGTATTTCAACCAACGTTATCGAAACCATCCGCGGTCTGGGATATCGCCTCAACACACCAAGTTTAACGGCGGCCCTTCCAACCCGGACCCAATCCCCCCCAAGGGACCATCAGGCGCAGTATTTGGCAGGGCTGATTCAGGCCTGGCAGGCCCATAAAAACGAAAGCGTAGAACGCTGGAACTATCTGCTGCATCTGTCCCAAACGCTCCCGGAACGGGGCATGAGCGAACAGCAACGGATGCAGGCAAAACAGATGGCCCACAGCCTGGCCGGCACCTTAGGAACATTTGGCCTTATGGAGGGGTATCGCCTGGCCCTCCAAATACAGCAGCTGCTGCAGTCAGCGTCCGCTATTTTGCCAAAGCAAATAGCCCAGTTTCGGGCTTTGGTCACCACCCTGGGTCATGCGCTAGATCAACCCCCACAGCTAGCCAATGGAGCAGAAGACACCCCCCATGCGGCCAAACTTCTCATTGTTGATATTAATCAGGCCCCCTATATTCAGCAGCTGATGGCGTTGGCCGTGGCCCAAGGGTTTTTTACCCCTGAGGTGGCGGCCTCCACCGACGGCGCGCTCCAGACACTGTCCGGACCCGCTCCAAAACCCGGTGAACCGATGTCTTTGCCAGATCTGGTCCTAGTCAATCTTGTGGGTGGCGAAGCCGATCCCATATTGGACGAGACCAGTTCACAGATTTTGTTGAAATTTATCACCACCCTCAATCAGCGATGGCCCCAGCTACCCACCGTGCTGATTACTCCGCAGGCAGACTTTGGCAATCGCTTAGACCTGGTGCGTCGAGGTAGTGCCATGGTGCTTGAGTATCCCGTCAGCCCCAAGGAGGTGTTAGAAGCGATTGTACAAACCACGTACCTGAACTACCGCCACAGTAAAATCATGCTCGTAGATGACGATAGTCTCTATCTGCAACAGCTGGTACAGCTGTTGCAACCCTGGCATTTTCAGATTACGCCCTTAGCCAATTCAAAACGCTTTTGGACATTGTTCACCCAGACGATGCCCGATGTGATCGTCTTAGACATTGAAATGCCGGGCGTTAACGGGTTTGAACTCTGTAAGGTGCTCCGCAGTCACCCCCGCTGGCAACATGTACCGATCATTTTCTTAAGCGTCCATGGGGATCCAGACAGCCAGTCCCGAGCGTTTGCAGTGGGGGCCGATGACTACATCACCAAACCTATTCAGGGACAAAATTTGGTATTTCGCATACTCAATCGGTTAAAACGCTATCACGCCTGGCGGGCTCAAGAGAGTATTGCATCGGCCTGAGACCGGCTGCTGTCGATGGCAGCGAGGTGTTACCAGGCCCGGTGCACAGGGTTTGCACAGCGGGTACGGCATGGTAGGGATGTGACCGTTGCCGTCCCCATTTATTAATGACCTAAATCAATCATGACTCAAGTTCGTGACAACTCCCTATGTCAGCACCCCCTGATTTCCCAACTGGCCACAACCATTGAATCTATCTGGCAAAGCCAGCTGGTGACCTATCCTTACAAAACACCAGCGGATTTGGGCTATGTGGAAGGGACGCTGGAGGGTGATCGACTCATCATCGAAAATCGCTGCTATCAAACGGTGCAGTTTCGTAAAATCCATTTGGAACTGGCCAAAGTGGGTAACCATTTAGATATTCTCCACTGTGTGATGTTTCCGCGCACCGACTTTTGTTTGCCGATCTTTGGGGTTGATATTGTAGCCAGCCGAGGACAGGTCAGTGCGGCGATTGTCGATCTGTCCCCCGTTTTACCCGACAAAGCCCTGCCTGCTAGATACCGCAGCGCGTTAGAACAGCTGCCAAACCTACAGTTTGTTCAACCGAGGGCACTGCCAGCCTGGGGTGATATTTTTTCCGATTTTTGTTTGTTTGTGCGTCCTACCACCGGACAGGAAGAAACTGCTTTTCTGACTCGAGCCACTCAATTTCTGTCTATTCACTGTCAGCTGGGCAGTCAGACAGCTCCGACCACCTCGATAGAACAGGAAGCGCTGATTGTTGCAGGTCAACGTCAATACTGTTTACAACAGCAAAAGAACGATAAGACCAGACGGATTTTAGAGCGTGCCTTTGGAACTGAATGGGCACAGCGAGACCTGCAGACAATGCTGTTTGACTATGCCGAAATCCCCGTGACTGAGAAGAATGTAACGGAATGCAAACAAATCTAAGCTTTAGCAATGGGGTGGTCAGGGTCTGAAGTATTTATCCTCAAAAGGTTTTAGCGTTTGTAACCATTCGGATACAAAGATGTGCACAGTATCTGCACGGTCAAATTGATTAAATCAAAATAGTTCAAAACCGGGGTCTTGACGACTGATTTTAAGACTCTGTTTTCCCCAAGACGTTTTGATTCATCTTTGATGGTCATACGTCAGTTTGCCTTGGGGAGCTTTGTTTTCGTGCTGTTGTCGATAATGTGTTCTATAGCCGATTTCTTACTGTTTAGGGCGCTGCTCTCCTCTTTCGAATAGACAGGAAGCCTTGTCCCAGTAACGGTTAGAGCATTTGTGGGTAGAGCGTTTTATCGACAGGCTCTAAAAGCTGATGCTAGCAGTTTTAGGGTCTTGTATATGCTTATTTAGAGTAGGAGAATTTTCCATGTTCGACGTTTTTGCAAAGGTAATTTCCCAAGCCGATGCACGGGGAGAGTATGTTGGGGATAGCCAAATTGATGCCCTCAATCAGCTCGTTGCAGAGGGAAGTAAGCGGATGGATGTGGTTAACCGCTTAACCGGTAATGCCAATGCCATTGTTACCAATGCAGCACGCACCCTGTTTAAAGAACAACCTCAGCTGATCGCGCCGGGTGGCAATGCTTATACCCACCGTCGCATGGCGGCTTGTCTACGAGATATGGACATTATCCTACGCTACGTTACCTATGCCATCTTTACCGGTGATGTCAGCGTACTAGACGATCGCTGCTTAAATGGCCTTCGTGAGACTTACCTAGCCCTGGGCGTACCCGGTGCCTCCATGTCAGAAGCGATCAACAAGATGAAAGCGGCGGCGCTTGCGATCGCAAACGATCGTACCGGCATTACCCCAGGCGACTGCAGCTCCCTGATGGCTGAAGTTAGCAGCTACTTTGACCGAGCTGCTGCTGCTGTTAGCTAGCGGCTGGCCATTCCTGCTATTTCCTTTAACAACTTTGTAGACTTTTGTAGAGAGATTTGACATTATGAAGACCCCCATGACAGAAGCTGTGGCAACAGCTGATTCCCAAGGCCGTTTCCTCAGCAGTGTTGAGCTGCAGGTTGCGTTTGGTCGCTTTCGCCAGGCCCAAGCCGGGTTGGCCGCTGCCCAGAGCCTGACTAAAAATGCAGAGGGCCTAGTAAACGGAGCAGCCCAGGCTGTTTACCAAAAGTTCCCCTACACAACCCAAATGCAGGGGAATAACTATGCCTCTACAGCAGAAGGCAAGGCCAAGTGCTCCCGCGATATTGGCTATTACCTGCGGATGGTCACCTACTGCCTGATTGCAGGCGGCACCGGTCCCATGGACGACTATCTAATCGCCGGAGTTGCAGAAATCAACCGGGCATTTGAGCTATCCCCCAGCTGGTATGTTGAGGCCCTCAGCTACATCAAGGCAAACCATGGTTTGAGCGGAGATGCCGCCGTTGAAGCCAATTCATACCTTGACTATGCCATCAATTCCCTAAGCTAACGGTCAGCTATCCGATGCCTTTCTAGCTCCTGGCTGTTGGGAAAGCATCGGGAGATCTCTGATGCCCTCCTAGCGCCTGCCCTAGCGCCTGGTTGTTAGGAGCGCATCGGAACCTTCTAACAGCCATTGATGCTCGTTCTGAGGCTTCCATTATGACAAGTGAATCATCCGCAAGACCGTTAGGATTTGAACCCTTTGCCCAGGTAGTCCCCACCGAGTTGC
>JBCCAQ010000125.1:0-14522 GCA_039814735.1 Cyanobacteria bacterium P01_A01_bin.15 | reverse complement strand
GTTCCACGGGGTTACTTCTCGAAACTCGTAAAAAAAGTTGGCATTGACCGCCAGCTGCAACCCCTGCTCAGTTAAAAACTCTGAGGTGCGACGGGCCAGGACCTCACGTCGGTCAACACCGTACTTACTCAGGTCTGCTCCCTCGTATCCCGGTGTAACAAAGGGGGTAAGACCAGGGACCGTAAGATCGACATCGATCACATGAATAACCTGGGGTCGAGGCCGCTCTGCCACTCGACGGCTGTAGACAATGCCCTGAAAGAGCGGCTGGCGAAAAGTGACATCACGGCTAGGGCGATGGATAACAGCCGCTCCGTAGAGGCCTAACGGTATCCCTAGTCCAAGCCAAACTAAACCTGCTTTTACCTGATGCCAGCGGAGCATATATGGTTATCTGATAGCTAGAAGAACAACTCTATTTATAGACGTAACCAAAATAAAAACCTTCCCGATAAACGACTCGCCTGTGAGCACAGTTATAAAACGGTTGGTTTTATGTGTAGCTTGAGAGTCTACGACTCACAAATAGCCGAGCAAACACGTCTGGGTTAGTCTGAACAAAATATCGCGGTTTTTTCTATGGGGTTTAGTCTGGGTCGTCGCCTGCGTCGCCAGGGTCTTTACATAGCGTGCCTAGGCGCGATCGCACTTTTCGCGGGCCATGCCATCAGCAGTTTGGTCTTTAGCGTCTTGAATCTAGCGCCCAGCAATCCAAACTGGAGTTTGGGTTTGATTTTGGGCAGCTTTTTAGCCATTGCCGGGGCCGCCAGTGGGCTGCGGTCGTGGCTGCCCCCACGGCTGGCCAGTGTGGCCAGTGGCGCGGCATCGATGGCCGTTTTGGGGTTTTATAGCCTGGGTCAGCTGGGGGGCCAGCAGGCCCAGTGGGCTATCGCCGGGGCCGTGGGCGGGCTGGCGCTCGGCGGCGGGCTGGGCCTATGGGCTAGCAAAAAACATGAGCGGCGGTTTTGGCAGGCTGCGATCGCACTGACCAGTGGTCTTTGTGCCTACGGTATGGCCTTTGGCCTCGGCACCTGGACCCTGGCCGCCGTCAGCACCCAACGCTGGCTGCTGGCCCTGGGGCTGGGGGTGCTGACGGGTCTCTATCTGTGGCTGACACAGCGCATTTTCTTACATTACATTTGATTCTAGGCGATCCTCAATAGCTTCTAGGTAGGCTGTTACCGATGCAATCGAGGGTCAATTGTTAAATCGGTTGAACCCAGTCGATTCAACTGGCACCGCCGGATGCGGATGTGCAGTAGGAAACAGCGGACTAGGGCATGGGAAGCGTTGTTGCGGTTTCGACAGCTTCGTTCAGCTCGCCCAAGAGATTTTGAACCAGGACTCGCTGTCCGGCCTGCTGATGCTGGGACGGGGGTGGGGCAATCGCCAGAGTCAGCACCGGTCGAGCTTTGGTTTTATACAGTGCAAGGGCCGCCAGGGCAGTTTTAGAAAAATGGGCCAGGTAGCGGCAGGCAGCATCGTGGCTTTGGGCAGACGCTGGGGCAGACCGGTTGGAGGATGGGGCCTGTGGCTGTTCGGAGCGGTTGAGCCAGTGGGTAGCGCCACCCAAAACGGCCGCCCCCACGGGGCCACCCAGCACCCAGCCGAGACCGGTTGCGATCGCAACCGGAGTGATATCCTGAGTTGTTTCTTGACTCTCCTCGGGGGGCTCGGGCGGCAGGTTCTCATCCGGCAGCGACCAGCTGATCCACAAATCCGCAGGCCGGGGCTGGTCAAAAAAGTCACAGCCCTTGTATACCCACTCCACCAGTGCCCTTTTTTTTTGTTGCCAAACGGGCTGTAATGTCTCTCCTAACCAGTAGAGGGCCGTCCCCTGTTGAAGGGCAGCGGTAAAGCCAGCCTGGTAGCAGGCCAACAGGTTAGGCAGCTGAAGCCAGTCCTGCAGGTCCGCCGCGCTTTGCTCAAACCCGGTTTGTATCAGCCGCTGGGCCCGCTGCTGAATCGCCGTGCGACGGAGATCTGGAGCGGCGTCCAGGGACTGCAGCTGCTGCTGTAAGGCGTGCTGCACCTGGGCTGCCAGCGGTAGCAGCCTGGGCAGTCGATGGGTGGCCACCTCGGGCAGCTGCACCTGCACCAGCCGATGTAGGGCAGCCTCTAGGGCCGACAGCCCCGCCTGGGTGGCAGCGGCCCGATCCCCCCTCAGACTGGCCCGCAGGGCCGGGAGAGCATCAACAGCATAGAGATTGCCGATCCCATCCGGCAGCGACACCCGAAACTCCTGGGCCACAAACCGCAGCCGGGACATCACCTGCTGCCGGTCCCCAGACTCCATCAAGTTTAAAAAATTCACCACAAACAGCACTGTAGTAATGCCCCGCTCCAACAGCCAGCCCCGCAGCTGGTCTCGCTCCGTCAGGGTCATCAGCTTGCGACCATCCAGCAGCTGAATTACCACATCGGTCTCCAGCAGCCGGGTATACACCAGCTCGTTTTGAGCTTCCTGGTCAGCGGTCCCCGGCAGGTCCACCAGCTCCACCCCCGGTTGCAACAGCGGATGGGGGCAGCGCACCGCCACCGCCGCCACATCCTGACGCAGCCGTCGCTGCTCGTCTAGAACGGCGTAGCGCTGCAGCAGATCCGTACCGGGTCCATCGAGGACCCGGCCATCGGCGAGGGTAATGCGGCTGGCTAGCTCAGCCCCATAAGTAATGGTGATCGCCGCCCCGGTGGTGGGCACCAGGTCAATGGGCAGGGCCTTTTCCCCCAGCAGGGCGTTGAGCAGGGTGGATTTACCATGGTTAAAGGGACCAAAAACGGTGATCCGCAGGGTGGGTTGACCGATGCGATCGCACTGAGCCAGCACCTGGGCCTTGAGCCCGGCGTGGCTTGGGTCCAATAGCCCCACAGCCTGCCGTAGCGATGTTGTCAGCCGGGTTATAGCTACCATAGATGCCCGGTTCCCTAGCGATTATCGCCGTCAAAAAAGATTTTGTAGCCAGCCCAGACAATCCCAGCCATCAACAGCAGCGTAGCCAGCCATGTGACTAACCGTACTACCAAAATTACACCCACAACAATCGCACCAAACTGGATAACTTTGGGTACTCCGCCAGAACGGGTCACGGGTTTTTGAGACTTCGCCGATGTTTCTAGCTCCGCCTCCAGCTCCCGCAGCCGAATATTAATTTCGCGCTCCCTCAGGGTCGCTTCCCACGTTTGCAGGTCTTTTTCTTTGGAGTGATGATTGGGGGTCATGGGCTAAGGTCAATCGCTTCTTCCAAAATAGGCCCAGATGCCAGGACCTGCCACCTTTTGTAATGGCGATTAACCAATATGATTGGGATTATCCCCCAGACATTGTCTACGATAGAGGTTCTTCAGAGACATTAAGGTATGGCGTAAATCTTGCCGGAAAAGCCAATGAGATTTATATTCTCTTTGAAGATACTGTAGATCGCCGTGGCAACAATCCTGTTTGGGAGATTTTAGATGTTGTGACAATACCGTCTGACAGCATTGCCCCATCAAATCCGCAAGGCGACTATTTTATTCACTCCGGCTGCTCTATTAACGATGGCCCCATCGATCCAGAGATTGTGGCCGTTTTAGGCAACCAAGAGACCGAATTTATTACCGATATTCGACAGGCGTGGCGGGCCAACAGACAAACTCGACAGCTAGAAGTTTTATCGACCGAAGGAATCGCCTGTGAAAATCCTGGATGGGGTTTGTAGCCTTGGATCACAGCCGGTGCGATCGCAGCCCTTCTCAATCCCACACAATTCCACATAAGAAGCCCCCACGGCCTTAGCGGCTATGGGGGCTTCGGTTTAGAATAGAATGGGAGCTCAATAAGGTGTTCTGTATATGGGTTTACTCTAAGCCAGGGCGATTCACCGAGAAACGTTTGCAACGAACATCTATCGTCTCCTTACGTGGCTATCAATTTTTCTTTGTTTGTGTTGGCGATCACAGCGGGAAAGGCGTTAGCCCTGCACTCAAAGTGTCAGGGCTAATTGAGGCAAACCCTACTATACGTGCCAGCGTTCCCGCAAGGTAGGGCTTGAGAGAGCCAAAAGCTAGGTATACCATACATCACAGCCAAATTTCTGTTCAAATACGCCGCTGTTAGGGATAGCATGAATGGTTTTCCATCGGGTTGTAGGGCAGCAGAACGCCCTGCCCAGGGGAAGCTCTGTTTGCGATTTGAGATAGTGCCTATGCTTTCGGAAAGGGAACTCGGCGGGACCCCACGCAGCCAGTTTTGCAAATGGCCAACGCCTTAAGATCCACCGGTAATCATAGGTCAATCGCGACATAGGCTGCTCAGGGCTTTCCTCCCTGAAACCCTCCTGAAGTGGGGTCCTAGACTCCCCCACACCCCCCGAAAACAGGTTGTCGCTCATTGCAAAGATGCAGGTATGGTGGGAGTTACGGTAGGGTCAAAGTGTACATTACTGCACCCAGCCATGACCTTGTTTCTTAACGACTCCCTAGGAATAAAGACTGTATAAGATTCAAGAATTAATGCTGACGCTACAGGCAACGTCTGTACCTCCAAAAGATATTGCCTAGTAAATTTTGTTTCCTTAGGGCAGATTTGAGCATGGACTACCCCCTTTCCCAATGCCCTCCTCTAAAAAACTGTTGACATTTGCTAAAGGAGTGTTTTACTGTCGACTCTATGCCCTGCAGGGCGACACCACAAAGCTCAAGATTGGCACCACCGGCAAGTGTTAGAGCACTTACCGATGGCTAACCCCCGGCTGACAGAGGCAGTCCGGTGGCTTAGGGGTACTTTACCCCCTAGCTACCCCGGTTTGCACACATTCGCGGGGTGGCTAGTCGAGAGCTTTGGTTTCCTCCCGTCGTTAAGACGTCATTTTGTTACATTTTGTAAGCT
The DNA here is from genome assembly GCA_039814735.1 of Cyanobacteria bacterium P01_A01_bin.15. Taxonomy (GTDB): domain Bacteria; phylum Cyanobacteriota; class Cyanobacteriia; order Phormidesmidales; family Phormidesmidaceae; genus Leptothoe. The sequence goes on along the minus strand of JBCCAQ010000125.1, from coordinate 9,655 downwards.
CATTTGGAGACCAAAGCCAATGTTTCTCGAAACTATCCAGGGTGCAGCTGCGCCCACTGTTCAGCCTGGACTCTCCCCGGAGCCCCAGCCAGAGCCCCAGTTTGAAACCGTACGCCATCTGGTGCTGGGCAGCCTCACGGGGGTGCAGCTCACCATCCAGGACCTGCACAGCAAGCACTACGCCGAACCCAACGACTGGAGTCGTCCCCTATCCACCGGGCGACCCAATGAGGTCATGGCGATCTTGACCAAGCGGGTCAGGGTGGCCTAGCTGTGTTCTCTTGGCCCTGGTATTTGCCAGGACCAAAAAGCTGTTGTCTAACATCAAAAAAGGGACAACATCATTTTCTGGGACAAAATTTAAAGCCCCCAAACCTGGGGGTTCGGGGGCTTAGGGCCGCTTTTTAGCTAGGAACGTCCTTAGTACTTGTAGCTGTCTGTCTTGAAGGGACCGGCTACAGGCACATTGATGTAGTCAGCCTGCTTAGTTGTGAGCTGGGTGATCACACCGCCAAAGCCCTGGACCATGTAGCGGGCTACCTCTTCATCGAGATGCTTGGGGAGCACCTCAACAGTAATGGCAGCCGCTTTCTCGGTTTCGGACTTGTCGGCAAACTTACGCTCAAACAAGAACATTTGCGCCAGCACCTGGTTAGCAAAGGAGCCATCCATAATCCGCGAGGGGTGACCGGTGGCATTGCCTAAATTCACCAGACGACCTTCTGCTAGCAGCAGCAAAAAGTCTTTGGGGTCATCACTGCGATAGACCTTGTGTACCTGGGGCTTGACTTCTTCCCACTGCCAAGCTTTACGCATATGGGCGGTGTCGATTTCGTTATCGAAGTGACCGATGTTGCACACAACAGCGCTAGGCTTTAGGGCGGCCAGCATGTGGGCATTGCAAACATTAAAGTTACCGGTGGCTGTTACCAACAGATCGGTATTGGCCAGCAGCGCCTTGTCCAAACAGTCCGCCGTGCCGTCATTGACGCCGTTTAGGTAGGGTGACACCACCTCAAACCCATCCATACAAGCCTGCATGGCGCAGATGGGGTCCACCTCAGCCACCTTGACGATCATGCCTTCTTGCTGGAGGGAAGCCACCGAGCCCTTGCCCACGTCACCATAGCCAATCACCAGGGCCTTTTTACCGGCCATCAGGTGGTCTGTACCGCGTTTGATGGCGTCATTTAGGCTGTGGCGGCAGCCATACTTGTTGTCGTTTTTGGCTTTGGTAACCGAGTCGTTGACGTTGACAGCGGGAATCTTGAGCTCGCCCTTTTCCATCATTTCGTACAGACGGTGGACACCCGTGGTGGTTTCTTCGGTAACACCGTGGATGTTGGAGAGCATTTCAGGATAAGTTTCGTGGATGTAACCGGTCAGGTCGCCGCCGTCATCCAAAATCATATTGGCTGCCCACAGCTTGCCCTCAGGGGTGCGGCAGGTTTGCTCAATACACCACATGTATTCGTCTTCGGTTTCGCCTTTCCAAGCAAAGACGGGCACACCGGCTTCGGCGATCGCAGCGGCGGCATGGTCCTGGGTGGAAAAAATATTACAGGACGACCAGCGTACCTCGGCCCCTAGCTCCACCAGGGTTTCGATCAGTACAGCGGTTTGAATGGTCATGTGGATACAGCCGATGATCTTGGCCCCAGCCAACGGTCTACTGTCACTGTATTTTTGGCGGATGGTCATTAGGGCTGGCATTTCGCCTTCTGCGATCGCAATTTCCTTACGGCCCCAGCTGGCCAGGTTAATATCAGCAACCTTGTAATCTCTTGTCAGTGTCTGTGCGCTCATGGGCTCCTTCGGATTTAGTGACAGGTATTATTCTGACCAATCTTATTTATTATGCAGTCAGATGCTTTTCTAAGCAGTGGGTGTCTGATGGCAGATTCGACCTTTGGAGGGGGCCGATATGTGGCATTAGCGGTCCAGACCCCTCCGCCTACGGCACCTCCCCTAAAGCCCGTTGGGCATGGGCTAAAGCCTAAGGTAAGGGGAGGAAATCTTTAGGAATCGATTTCCCATGTGGATCTAATTCCCTGTAGCTCCTTACAGTGCCGCCTTTAACTGGTCCGCCTTGTCCGTCTTTTCCCAGGTAAAGTTAGGCAGTTCGCGGCCAAAGTGGCCATAGGCAGCGGTGAGGCCATAGATCGGTCGACGTAGGTCGAGCATATCGATCAGCCCCTGGGGACGTAGATCAAAAGTATCGCGGATAAGGCTAACGATCTTGTCGTCGCTAAGCTTACCAGTATCAAAGGTATTGATAGAAATAGAGGTGGGTTCAGCCACACCAATGGCATAAGATACCTGGATTTCGCAGCGGTCGGCTAAACCCGCCGCAACAATATTCTTAGCAACATAGCGTCCGGCATAGGCCGCCGAACGGTCCACTTTCGACGGATCCTTACCCGAAAAAGCGCCTCCCCCGTGGCGGGCCATACCGCCGTAGGTATCCACAATGATTTTCCGACCGGTAAGACCACAGTCACCCACCGGGCCACCAATGATGAACTGTCCGGTAGGGTTAATGTGATACTGAGTGCCCGCATGGAACCACTGGTGGGGCAGCACGGGTTTAATAATTTCTTCCATCACCGCTTCACGGATATCACCAAGCGAGATATCTGGATCGTGCTGGGTAGAAAGAACCACAGCATCCACAGCGATGGGTTTGCCATTTTCATAGCGCAGGGTCACCTGACTTTTTGCATCGGGCCGCAGCCAGGTAAGCACGCCGTTTTTGCGCAGGTGGGCCTGGCGCTCCACTAACCGATGGGAGTAGTAGATCGGCGCAGGCATCAGAACATCCGTTTCATTGGTGGCATAGCCAAACATCAGCCCCTGATCGCCCGCACCCAGGTCTTTATCCGCCGCCTCATCCACACCCATGGCAATGTCAGAGGACTGTTTACCAATGGCATTGACCACGGCACAGGAGGCTCCGTCAAAGCCCACATCGGAGCTATCGTAGCCGATACCAAGGATGACATTACGGACGATGTCCTCCAGGTCCACATAGGTGCTCGTGCGGACCTCGCCCGCAATGATAGCCATCCCCGTTTTTACCATGGTTTCCACGGCAACACGGGAGTGGATGTCGTCCTTTAACAAGGCATCTAAAATGGCATCGGAAATCTGGTCGGCCATTTTATCAGGATGGCCTTCGGATACGGACTCTGAGGTAAATGTGCTGTATAAACTCATGACAAATGGGAACTATAGATAGTTGAACTTTCTAGAGAAGTGCAATTACGAATAACAGCTCATTTATATTAGTTGATGAGGCTGCAATCGTTAATAATGTGAATGGGTAAGACATTACTTTTGTCACTCCACCGTTGAATCAACCTGCCGGATCAGTACAAGATAGTTCGATCGAGAGCAGGTTAAATTTAGCTTTTTTCATTAGGCTAGAATTTGTGTATCGGATCCCTATTTAGTGCATGTCTAAGGGCGATGTTTTTCATCCGATTGTTAAGTCGGCTCTACAGAAGGATGGCTGGATAATTACAGCTGATCCGCTACGGATAGAATCCGGTGGAATTAACATCGCTATTGATCTAGCCGCCGAACAGCTGATTGCAGCTGAGCGCAATGGTCAACGGATTGCTGTAGAAATTAAAAACTTTCTGTCAGGAACCTCTGCCATTTCAGAATTTCATACGGCTCTGGGGCAGTTTTTGAACTATCGTGCTGTTCTAAGGCTTGATTCTCCTGAAAGAGACCTATATTTGGCTGTTCCTGTCAATGCCTACGAAACATTCTTTCAATTGCCAATGCCCAAGGGGCAGATTGAAGATTTTCAAGTAAAACTGTTGGTTTATGATCCTCAGAAGGAGACTATTGTTCTATGGAAAAGCTAGGGCAGTATCAGCAGTTTGTTCAAAACTTGCTGAGCCGTTATGCAGACTATCAACCAACTTCTGGAGAAACAGAAATTCAAGCTGTTTTTGATACCGTGCGTAATCATTATCAAATTGTTCATGTTGGCTGGCAGGGGCAGCGATGGGTGCACAGCTGTTCAGTGCATGTGGATATCAAGGACGGCAAGATTTGGATTCAGTGGAATGGGACTGAAGATGACTTGGCGAAGGAACTGGTTGAGCTGGGGGTGCCGAAAAAGGATATTGTGATTGGTTTTCATACGCCCTACATGCGGCAGTTTACGGATTATGCGGTGGGTTAGAGCTTAGTGGGTGACAGTGGTTTAGTGGATGTAGGCTGAAACAGATTTTCTACATTGCTAGCTAGCTCATCGGATGGTGGCATTTTCGAACTCCAGTTTTTGAGGTCGAATACAATCCCATTTTTGATGATTTCACCGACCGATTGGGCTGTCATGGCTATCTCCGAATCATACTGTGTCTGGATCAATGCCTTGAGAGCGCAATATCTCAGCTAGTCGTTCAGCCCGCTGCCGCTCTTGTTCGGCTTCCTGAGTAACGGCAGCTACTTTTTCTACAGCCCAGGGCAGCAGTTGACCATTGACATCCCACCAGCGCAGCCAATAGCCATCTCTTTCTTCTTTTTTGCCACGCCAGGTGCCTAAAAATAATCCCATAGACTCTAACCAGTGTCGGCCTTCAAGGTTAGGTTGCTCTAGCTCGTAGCGTCCATTAGTCAGGTGATACACCTCCAAAAGTCCACCTTCTGGTGCAAAGATTACATAGGTGGGGACTTTAAGAATCTGCTCATAGAAGAACCATTTGCCGGGCGGGAATGTTTGCTTAGATGAATATTCTTTGCCGTCTTCGTCCGAGAGAAATTCCATTACCACTGCTGGCACCTCACCTTCCAGATTCGGGGTATAAGCCTTCCGTGTCTGTCCGGGTTGCTTCACTTGGGCAACGTAGAACCAATCGAGAGCTTTGATGACCAGCTTTTCGTTCATCGTGGCGCACAGGCCAAAGTTAGATGCAATTAGCATCTCTGGTTGAATCCAGCCGTTGAGTTCTAGGGGCTCTCGTAATGCTCCTGCCAGCAGTGGTTGACCAGTATTTTCCACAGGTTTTTCGTCAAGCTCAAAGTCCTCTGGTAAGGGGTCCCAGGTGATACGTAGCTCTGCTGGTTTAGTAGAGGCAGCAACCATCGCAGTTTTCTTAGGAACTACCGCTTTCTATTGTAATATGCCTTGTTGAAATTATAGTGACAACGGTATTGATGGACTGGGCTTCGGCGTGAACTCAGTCAAAAGCACAAGGCACGATCCTTACAAGATTATCCACTTGAATAAGGGCCCTAGAACTGAGCTGGATATTAATTACAGATGGTTTATCTCTTCCTCACCCCTCTATTTCCTACCTCTCCCTTGAATGATAGTTTTTCCCTAACAATCCCTCACCCGACGGCATAGTCTGATAGTTCACGCATGTAGCTGGGGTGGAACCCGAGGACAATGTCTTGCTTAGGTACACCTTTATCGACAAGTTCTTGGGCCAAATCATGTTCGGTGGAGTTGGCGAGTAGCCAGATTTTGTTGTTACGGATGGTGAAGTGCATCGGACAATGGTGGACCCAGCGTTTTTGTAGCCAGCCTGTATGTCAGATTTGGTAATGAGGAGTGATTCAATACGTTTTATCAGTGCAAGGGAAGTGACACGAAATGAACGGAAAGCCTATGAGGAGGGATGAGGTAATAGTGGAAGATACTCTACGTGAGGAATATGATTTGAAGGGTCTAAAGGTCAGAAAACTGGGCTCTGAAAGAAAGCAGAGAGCGGCAGTGCAGCCCGATGTGGCTGAGGTGTTTCCTAGCGCTGATGCGGTAATGGAGCTTTACGCCTTTTGATTCGGGTAATGCGGGATAACCGGGAGCTTTTTCCTACAGCTCAGGAAAATAATGCGGAAGCGAAAGATACAGCTAATTCATAGCTAGTGGCAACCGGTGTTGCTGGGGTGGTCTAGGTTGCTGGGGCTCACTTCCATAGCGGCTTGACTCTTCGATCTGTGCCTGATAGTCTACTTGATAAGCAACTGGCCCTAGTTGTTTTTCGCGCCCAAAAATTTAGCCGCGCGAGATGGAAGTGCTGGTAACACGACCATCCCGCTAACCCCTCGACTGAGGTACCCAGTCGGTGAGCTGTGAGCATTTTACAGCCACCCTGAGTTTAGTTGCAGGGTGGCTATGTTTTTGGGGGCATTTCCTGCAGCCTGGGCTGCTTATTTTGTAAATGGAAAACGCCCCTATGACTTTTAAAAATTGGACACCTGAGGCTCTGCCTGCTGATTTTGCGTCGCCCCACAGCAGCATTCGGCATATTTTGCTGGGTCGTCCTGGCGATATTCGTCAGACGGTTCATTTGTTGCATAATCTGCGCTATGTGGAGACGAGGCAGTGGAGCCCTTTGATTGAGGTGCCGGAGCAGCAGCTGATTTTGCGGCCAGGACCGGATGAGATGATTAGTATGCTGGTGAGGCGGTTGTAAGCTAGCTATAGGGTGCTCTGGTTGCGATCGGGCACCCTGGCGGCATTAGGAAGATTGTACGGGTGGGTTAGGGTCCAGGCTGGAACCAGTGCGGCCAGTGAGGAGCCATAGCCAGCTGCGAGCAACGTCTCGGACAATCTTATGATGTGGCTCTGGTGGTTGGTTTGAAGATACGACAACTGGGGTATGAGCAATACCATGACTACCTAGCACCCAAAAAGCAACGACCTTGGAACGAGGCATATGAAAGTCTGAGGTAACAAGGTAAATGTGTCGAATGTTGTTAGCCTGTAGCTGAGCAACTAGCGTTGTGAAGTTGGTGACAGTATCCGTAGCGCGATAGTCTAGATTTACTCGCGATAGAGAGACATTTTCTGTTAGAAAAATTTCGTTTGCCTGAGGTGGCAGTAGACCACTGGAGACCCAGACTTTAAGTTGAGAATGTTGTGCAGCAAGCTGAGCTGCTGCAGGTTCACGATTTTGACCGCCGCCGAGTACTAAAATTGCTTGAGGTTTGGGGGCTTGATATCTTGCAAAGCCAATTTTAGCGTGTACTGCAAAAACAACTGTCATGCTAATGGCAGTAGCTGCAACAATACTATGAGTAATCCACTGCTGGACTAGTTTAGCCACAGTTAAATCATCTTTTAGTGATCTAAATTTCTTTTTCAATCAGCCGTAAAGAGAGCAATAACTCTGCAAACATGCGTTGGAATGCATAATACCAGCCGCGCCAGCCGTCAAGAATACCGCCTTTAAGAATGAGGCAGTAGAGCAGGATAACAAAAGGAGCTAGCACCTTTTTTTTACGAATACGATCGCCTAGACTTAGCTCACTATCTGGTGTGTGGCGTAATTTATCTACCTCAATCAGCATATATCGATCTTGTGCCCATAACCAGCGGTTTAGGGCTTTACGATCATCGTGGTGAATATAATTTTTTAAGTGATCAGATTCACCTTTAACCTGCAGCAATTGGGTGTGACCATCATTAATATAAGAGCTACGACCTTTGCGGGAGAGGATTTGACGCGGTGGCAAGATAGTGCCGCGTAAGGGTTTGCCAAAAACACAGTATTTGAATCTAGCAAAGTAGCCATCAATATGACCTTCTGGCTGGAGCTGCTCAATTTCAGCTATTAGTTCGTCTGGCAGAACATAGTCTGAGTCTAAAGACAGAATCCAGTCGGTTTTAACTTGGCCTAAACCGTAGTTCCACTGAGGTGCGTAGCTATCAAACTTTCGCTTGAACGTGTCTACTTTTGGATACTTTCTGAGAATCTCTAGAGTTTCGTCAGTACTGTAACTGTCAATAACAACAATGCGGTCTGCCCAGCGGAGCTTTGATAATGTACGCTCAATGTTAGGTTCTTCATTATAGGTAAGAATAACTGGAGTGATTTGACTAAGCATAATCAGAGACAGATTTGGTATCTACAATATTCTGATAAATCGTATTTAGTTCTGTGGTTATCCTAGCCCAGCTGTAGCGGCTACTTACAAAGTCGTAGGCCCGACTGCTCAAGTTCTTTTTAACTTCTGCAGGAGCCTCTAAATAAGTACTTAAGGCTCTAGCAATATCAACATCGTTTTGAGGTATTACGTATCCTAACTGATGTTCTTGCACTTCGTGAGCTAAGGCCACACCAGGGGTTACTAGGGCTGGTGTACCGGCTGCGAGAGCTTCTAATACGGCAACACCAAAGTTTTCAGAATAGGAAGTTAACACAAAGATATCTGAACCTTGCAGCAAAAGCTCCTTTAGTTCTCCTTCAACAAAACCAGGCATGATGGTTTTGTCTTGCAAGTTATTGTCGCATATTAATTGACGGATTTCTTCCTCGTAAGTAGGGTCACCATTACCTGCGAGTATGAAAGTAAACCGTTTAGAAGCAATAGATTTAAGTGCAGGAATCAGATGATCTAACCCTTTTTTAGGATGTATACGTGAAAGAAACAAGACAATGGGTTCATCATCAGGAAGTTGAAAACGCTCACGGAGCGTTGTTCGCGCATGAGTTATTTTTTCAGCAAGGTTCAATCCATGGGGAAGAATAAAACTTGTACTCTCCAATCCAAGTTTATTAAATTCTTCTTGTTCCTGACATGAGGTCAGATGCACTTTTTGAGAACTATTTAGATTCTGTCTTTCAATTAAATCAAGGTATATTTTCTTGCGCTGCGCACTTTGCGATAAAGACCATTCACACAGTTGCCCTAAAGGCCGGACAATATAAGGCACCTTTTTTTTTCGAGCAATTGCCATTGCTGTTGTTGATGGATATGAAAAAATCGCGTGAACATGCACCAAATCATAGTTCTGGATGTTTATCCATAGCCATTTTGTTAGGGCGAGTGAAAATGCAAATTCGCGAACAGGAGGGATATTTGGAGAAAATCTAGGAAAAAACCAGACATTGACTCCGTTATGTTTAGTTTTTGTGTATAGGGGTACGTTGAGTAGATTTGGCCCATCATCGTTTGTAGTTGCAATTTCAACTTCAATACTTTTATTGCTTTTGAGTGACGCAACCATTTCGAAAATTGCTTTGCTGGGGCCACCTCGTGTAGATGAAACAGAGGGAATTACATGAAGGACTTTCATCAACTGAATATAAAAACGAATGCTAATAAATGAGCATAGAACAGCTTACTTATTCTGTAAAACCTAAAATAAAGTGATAAACTCATCCTCTGCAACACGAATCTACAAACTAAGCTTGTCGATCGAGTTTGAATCAAGAAGGACGAGCATACGTTCTTTTATCAAGCGATGACAACATCATTGCTATAGCAATGAAAAATAGAAACTCATTAGATCTAAAGAAAAAATTCATTGCTAAAAACATTAAGAATGCGCTATGAATACCTTCGATACTCCTTATAGAAAGAAACACATATTTTCTAATGAATCTGAATATAATAAAACAACCAACTAATCCCGACGAAAAAACAGTTTCAATTAGGATATTTCTTGAGAAAGGTGATATTAGTCTATCTATGTTTGATTGTAAATATTGAGAAGCAACAAAATCAAAACTTAGATTACTAAATGCTCCAAAACCTAGACCATGCAAAAAAATTAATGGATATTTTAGTAAATTGAAGAAAAATGCACCATCTTCTGGATCAAGACTTCTATATAAACTTTCAAAATCTAATGCCTCAAAAAAAGTTCCCAATCTTCGATAAATTGCGGCATCTAGGAATGACAAAG
>JBCCAQ010000291.1:0-6307 GCA_039814735.1 Cyanobacteria bacterium P01_A01_bin.15 | reverse complement strand
GGGCAATAGCGTTTGGCACTCTTCCTCACCTTTGAGGCTTTTCCGTTTGTCAACCTCCATAATCATGGTCCACTCGATATCTTCAATGGTTCTCAGCAGGCTATCTTGATACTCCTGAATCACCTTGGAAATACACTGGCGGGATATGGGGGGATCGTCATACTGTAAACAGGAATGCAGCAGTGCGAGCAGTTTTCGGACATGGCCACCGCTAATGTAGCAAAGGTAGTTCAGGGTTTCTAGATTGTCAAAGACGTGCTCAACCTGAGCTAGCCTTTGCTTGTCTGATAGGCCAGGAAATGCCTTTGCCAGGACCATTTGCTGTAATAGGGCAATGCCCTGCCAGTCAAGCTGACCGTCACGCTGTTTGACCGGGACCATGGGCAAGACTTTGGGGTCGACGCCTCCTCCCAAACGCTGTTTTAAGGTTTCACTCTGATTGGAGAACAGCAGCACAAGGGGGACGGTATAAACCAGGTGACAGTCCAGCTGGCTCAGCTGTCCGCCTCGTTGAACAAAAAGATATTCCGTTTGTAAATATCCTGATTCGTTCATTCTCGGGTCAATTCGATCCAGGTTGTCGACAATGACAACTAGTCCCTTTTGTCCCTGTTGCTTTAGGGCTTTGGTGGCCGGTCGTAGCAGCTCATTATTGATAGCAGCCAAGATCTGACTGGTGCGTGGTTCCAGATATTGCCGCATCCGGCTGCGGAGGTTAGGACTATCCTTTGCCTTGGCTGTGATGGCGGCAATGCCCATGGGCAGGGAAAAGGAAAACTGTCCTTCGCTACTGACAGCCAGGCTACTGCCACCGGGGAGTGAAACTTCCCCTTCTAGGGAAATAGGTGTCTGTAAAAATTTGGCGGTGTCTTGTAATAGTTTTTTGAATCCCTTGGGTTGAAGGTGAATGTTATGTTTCTCCAGACTTTCACTCACTCGCCGGGCAATGGCTAGCAAAATATCTGTGATGTCAACATCGGTGGTGTCTAGATCTTCGGTTGCTTCAAAGTAAACAACGTGAAATCCCTCACGACTCAGCTCCGATTTTAGACACAGTAGCTCGGTCGATTTACCGCATCCGATATAGCCACTAAAAAGCTGACAGCTTGGTTTGTTGGCTAGGAGGATAGACCGCTTTAGCCTGCGAATAATACCGCTACCTCGAACCTTAGAAAAATCGATATAGTAGGGCCGATCTTCAGGCTTGCTAATGTTGAGTGTTTTGGTTGGATTGCAAGCTTGAAAAAATTGCCGGGTGTCCATGCCCATTGTGATTGTCCCTCGTAAAGATGCTTTCCCCACACCTAGATTGAACACCTAGGTAACGCCCCAATGGCTTGACAAGGACTACATGAGTTGACAGTAGTTTTCTGGTAGCTCTCTTTACTTTATGTCAGATATTAGGACGTGAAGACATAAAAGTACCCTTGCGGGTACCGCTTGAAAAAAGGACATTTATTCTACGGAGCCTGGAACTTAGTTAGGGCAGATACTACGGACCTATTCAGTAATTTTACTGAGGGGATAATAAGGCTAATTCAAGGTGTCTGGCGCTGGTTTTTGGGTGGGTATTGCCAGGTAGGCTCCTATTGTCCAAACATCTGGTTTTTTATCCAGTCTTTTCCTTGATCCACGGCCTCTGCACCTAGAATAAATACCGACGCGACTAGCCCGATGGCTAAGGTGCAGATGGTCAGGCCCGCCAGGCTAATGGCTCCGTCGTCATCCAGGAGGCCAAAACCGATCACAAAGATGCCGATGGCGGGCAAGGTGTTGGTGCCTGGAATTGGAATCATCATGCACATGGCCATAAGCGCGATCGCAACTCCCAACACCAGCCGCCCCACCGGGCTAGTGCAAATAATCGATAGCCTTGGCCGCGATACCGCTTCGATTTTTTGCAGCCAGGGTAGTCCTTTGGTAATAAACCCGGCTACTTTGGTGCGCTCAAATCCTTTGGTTTGCCAGCTGTTGGGGAGCCAGGGCTGAGCCCGCCCAACGATCAGCTGCACCGCCAAAAACAACATGACAATCCCAAATGGAATCGAATAACCGGGGGCGGGTACCGGCAAGGCCGATGGCAGCGACAGCAGCACAAACAAAAATCCAAACGTCCGCTCTCCCCCCAGGGCCAGCAGCTCATTTAAGGTGACATCGTCACCGGGGGTGGCCACCTCAGCCGCCGATAGCTCATGGGTTGTGGGTTCTAGGGATGGAGCATTTAAAAAATAGCGCTGTAGTTCAGCGGACAGTTTAGCCATAGTTAAGTCTGTTTAAGAAGTTAGTTATAAGAGTTTCACTAGGGATAGCCCAGTCTCAGCCCATCGACTAGATAAGTTTCCGTCAGGTTCCAGGGATTGCCCCAGCTGGGTAGAGCTTCAGTCTGACTGGCGAACCTGCTGACAAAATTGTTGAGCGGCTTGGATGGCCTGCGATCGCAAATCCACCAGCGGTTGTGCAAACGGCGGCTGCCAGTCAGACAGCCCCCACAGGTCTGAGGTTACCAGCACCTGGCCATCACAGTGTGGCCCGGCCCCAATGCCAATGGTAGGAATGGCCAAGGTTTGGGTAATGGATTTAGCTACCTCCTGGGGGATGTGCTCTAGCACAATCGCAAATGCGCCAGCCCGCTCCAACGCCAGCGCCCCCTGCAAAATTTGCTCGGCCTCCTCGGTGGTTTTTCCCTGTTTACGAAAGCCACCAAACTGGTGCACCGACTGGGGCGTCAGCCCCACATGCCCCATTACCGGAATGCCAACCTGGGTCAGACGGGCCACCGTCGCCGCGATGGCGGGCTGTCCCCCCTCCAGCTTGACCGCCTGAGCGCCCGTTTCCTTCATGACCTTGCCCGCATTGACCAGGGCCTGCTCCGGACTCACCTGGTAGGTCAGAAAAGGTAAATCCACCACCATCAAAGCATCGGATACCCCACGGCGCACCGCTTTGGCATGGTGCATAATCTCATCCAACGTGAGCGGCACCGTGGTGTCATAGCCCAGCACAGGCATAGCCAACGAGTCACCCACCAGGGCAATATCGACGCCCGCCTTATCCACAAGCTGCGCAGAGAGATAGTCCCAAGCCGTGAGCGCAGCGATGGCACGCCCCTCCTGCTTCCAACGAGCTATCTGAGAAACCGTTATGGCCATGATTGATCGCACCTGTAGTCGCATTTTCCCAGCGGATGGATCCACCGCCGCTTCTACAATTAGGCCACAACTCGACCGTTTCGGGTTAATTTCCCTGCTGGGACAGCACCTCTTGGTTAGTAAACTCCCGATGGGCCACCGCTCTGCCCGTGGTCAAACTCACCCAGGCCAGTCCTTCTGTGGTTCCTACCCAGAGCTTGTCACTCACATCGGTTGCGATGGAGAGCACGTTGCCAGACGGCAGATTGGGTACCCGACTCACAATGGCACCGTTGTAAGGATTGAGCTTAAATAAACCGCTCTCGGTGCCTACCCACAGACTTTGGTTTTTATCAAAAGCAATGTCCGTAACACTATCACCACGCAGTTGGGTCACCGACCGTAGCAGCGTTCCAGTGGCCGCATCAAAAACAAACAGTCCCTGGGATGTGCCCACCCATAGCTGCCCCTGGGGGCCGGTTGCCATCGCCTGGACTGAGCTGCCTGGAATGCTAAACACTCGATTGCGAACAAAAGCCGTCGCCGTGTTCACCTGCACCAGCCCGGTCAGGGTGCCCACCCACAGATGTCCGTCTTGATCCAAGGTGAGGGCATTGGCACTGGTTCCTGGCAGTTCCTGCAATGTCGTCATCAAAAGACCGCGATCGGGGCTGACCATAGCGAGGCCCTGATCGGTCCCCACCCACAAAAAGCCACGGCCATCAATGGCCATATCCAACACCCGATTCGACGGTAGTCGAAAGTTTTGCGCCGTAATCTGGTTAATCCTCGGATCAACTCGAACCAAACCATTGTAGGTGCCTAGCCAGATACGACCTACCCGGTCCTCGGTCATGGCATCAATAAACGGGTTGGGAACGTTGATTCGAGATTGAATCACTCCGGTAGCTGGATTAATCCGGGCCAAGCCCCGGTGGGAGCCCACCCAAAGGCTACCGGTATAGTCTGACTGCAGTGCGCCAACGCGAAAGTCAGTGACCACAGGACGGGGCTGCCGCTCGGAAGGCAGGGGCACCACCCGTGGCGGCGGATCGGTATAGATGGGCGTCCTGTTTGACTCCTGTGCCCTGACCGGTATCAAAGCGCTCCACAGCAGTGTTGCGCTGACGGTCAGTTGAATCAATTGCCTAGCAAAAACCAAAGTGACGTCTCCCTGTAGTCGATTAGTCGATTAGTCAGCTTTTCCCGCAGTACGTGCCAGCAGGTAACTTGATGTTTGATAGCGTGCCCAAGTATTCGTGTCAAGCCAAATCTACGCCAGGCCAATGAATAATGGGTCTTAGGTTAAGTCTAAAAACTTTGTTAGAAGGGAAAATACGTTGCCAAGACCCGTAAAATAATGGCTCTAACCCTCGGGCGGCAACGAAATAGGTCTCTACGATCAGCAAGTCGCTCCATGCTGTATCAGCAGGTCCATGTTTTCAAAACTTAATAACCCTGAACGTAGATTTATAAACAAAAGTTATGAATATATACAGAACTTCCAAAATTTAACTTATCAGATCGCTGATAGTATTCTTAAAGCATTAGGTAGTCCTTAGCTACTTAGGAAATAAGGAGAACAGTCGATTCGGCTGTCTGGCAGCGTCTGCTGCTTGATACCATTTCCGAACTCAGCTGCCTTAGAAAGCTGGCGGCACTCGTTAGGTTGCCCTTGGGTATTGCTAGAGTTCGTAAGCCATTTAATTTGATTCACAGGAAGGGAGATATGTCTTACTCTCAGACATCGACGCAGTCGAAGGCTGGTTATAAAGCTGGCGTACAAGATTACAAACTGACCTATTACACGCCGGATTACACGCCTAAGGATACTGATATTCTGGCCGCTTTCCGGATGACGCCTCAGCCGGGGGTTCCTCCCGAAGAATGCGCTGCTGCCGTAGCAGCGGAGTCTTCTACCGGTACTTGGACCACTGTATGGACCGACCTTTTGACCGATATGGATCGGTATAAGGGTCGCTGCTACGACATTGAGCCCGTACCCGGCGAAGATAACCAGTACATTTGCTACGTTGCCTATCCTCTAGACCTGTTTGAGGAAGGATCTGTTACTAACCTGCTGACCTCTCTTGTCGGTAACGTATTCGGCTTTAAGGCCCTGCGTGCGCTACGTCTAGAGGACCTGCGTATCCCCGTTGCTTACCTCAAGACCTTTCAGGGACCTCCCCACGGTATTCAGGTTGAGCGCGACAAGCTCAATAAGTATGGTCGCCCTCTGCTAGGTTGCACCATTAAGCCCAAGCTCGGTCTATCCGCTAAAAACTATGGCCGTGCGGTTTATGAGTGTTTGCGTGGCGGTTTAGACTTCACAAAAGACGACGAGAACATCAACTCTCAGCCCTTCCAACGCTGGCGCGATCGCTTCTTGTTCTGTGCCGATGCCATTAGCAAGTCCCAGGCAGAAACTGGCGAAATCAAGGGCCACTACCTGAACGTAACCGCCGGTACCTGCGAAGAGATGCTGAAGCGGGCTGAGTTTGCCAAGGAACTCGGTCAGCCCATTGTCATGCATGACTTCCTGACCGGTGGATTTACCGCCAACACCACGTTGGCCCACTGGTGTCGCGACAACGGTCTGCTGCTCCACATTCACCGGGCGATGCACGCGGTAATCGACCGTCAAAAGAACCACGGTATTCACTTCCGTGTTCTCGCCAAGTGTTTGCGGATGTCCGGTGGTGACCACATTCACACCGGTACCGTAGTAGGTAAGCTTGAGGGCGACCGGGCCGGTACCCTGGGCTTTGTAGACCTGCTACGTGAGAACTACATTGAGCAAGACAAGTCTCGGGGCATTTACTTTACCCAAGACTGGGCTTCCATGGGTGGTGTAATGGCCGTGGCCTCCGGCGGTATCCACGTATGGCATATGCCAGCGCTGGTTGAAATCTTTGGTGATGACTCCGTGCTTCAGTTTGGTGGTGGTACTCTGGGTCACCCCTGGGGTAATGCCCCTGGTGCAACGGCCAACCGGGTTGCACTCGAGGCCTGTGTTCAGGCTCGTAACGAAGGCCGTAACCTGGCCCGCGAAGGTGGTGACATCATCCGCGAAGCTTGTAAGTGGTCTCCTGAGCTGGCGGTTGCTTGCGAACTTTGGAAAGAAATCAAGTTCGAATTCGAGACCATGGACACTATCTAAGTGCCAAGGCTGGGGCAGC
>JBCCAQ010000313.1:0-5369 GCA_039814735.1 Cyanobacteria bacterium P01_A01_bin.15 | reverse complement strand
GTTCTCCATACCCCGTTGCCGATACGGCACAGGTCTCATTGTCAGCAAAGACGCCCGCCCCAATAATCGGACTGTCTCCCACACGGCCCCACCGCTTATTGACAATGCCCCCGGTGGATGTGGCCGCCGCCAAGTTGCCCGCCCAGTCTCGGGCCACCGCACCGATGGTGCCCAGCTTTTTGGGGGGGGTGGCATCCTCATGGTCCAACATCATGCCCCCTCGCTGCTGCGCCTCTCGCCACTGACGCACGCGGGACTCCACCACAAAATAATCATCCGGCATGCGCGGTAGCTCACATAGCTTGGCAAATTCCTGAGCCCCTTTGCCAATTAGCATCACATGCTCGCTTTTTTCCAGCACGTAGCGGGCCAGCTCCATGGGATTTTTAATGGCTGTAACGCCTGCGACAGCACCCGCTTGCAAGGTGGCTCCATCCATAATGGCGGCATCCATCTCCACTTCGCCATACTCGTTTAGGACAGAGCCTCGACCGGCATTGTATAGGGGATCATCCTCCAGCTGGATGGCACAATACTCCACCGCATCCAATGCCGTTCCCTGTTTTGAGAGAATGCTACGTCCCCCTTCTAAAATCCGATGTACGCTATCAATAATTTCCGACTCATGGCCCTCCCGTTTAATGTGCTCCAATGTGCCTGCACCGCCGTGAATCATAAGAGAGAAAGTATTATCCATGAGTCTAAATAAATGTCAAACACGGAGATTCACGTTATCACATCGATTATCACATCTCCACCGCTTAGGCCAATCCATTCAATAGGCAGCGGTTTTCTTAGGGGTAGGATGTCCTTAGCAACGCCGCCATTTGCGTTCCCGTTAGAAATTTAATCTATTTATTACTCAAAGCGTGGCTAAAAGTACACCTATATCTATGCGGCACTCGGTATTATCCCTATTAGCCCCATCAAAGTCCCAGCATTCTGATGAAATTACTGTGTATCACTGACCCAAGCACGCATCCATCCTTTGATACCACCCTCAGTCTCTACCGAAGGTTTGCGGCTGACCCAGAGATCGATTTTTTCCACACACCCGTATCTAAGGTGGATGCGTCAGGATTCTTTCAGGCAGCTTCCGTTACCGGTAAGCTCAGTAATGAGGATTTTATGCGGCTAGATGGGCAGACGCTTACCCAACTATCTCCATCGGAGGTAGACCTGGTATTCTGTCGGGCGGATGAGCCTGTTCCCAAAGACTTTTTTGAGAACCTCGCACAGTTAGAGGATGTGGTCCAATTTGTAAATCGCCCCTCCCAACTCTCCTATACTCGCTGTAAAGACTTTCTTGAAGAATGTGGCAAACAGTATCTGCCCGATCATATCTTCTCGTCTACCTATGACGAAATCGAGTCTTTTTTCAAACGGTTTCATCCCATCGTTGCCAAATCCAACGTCGGCTACGGGGGTAAAGGCGTTTATAAAATCTGGCAGCAGGGCAACCGTGTCTTTACTGATAATGTAGGAGAAGGGAGTCGGGAATATTCTTCCCTCAAAGAGGTGCTAGACCACCTGTTTAAAATTGACTCAGGCAGCGCCTATGAGTTTGTCAGATACTTAAAAAATATTGATGCAGGTGATAAGCGCATACTGGTTGTTAGCGGTGATGTTTACGGTGCCTTTTTAAGAAAGGCTAAAACCGATACGTGGGTCCACAACGTTACATCCGGAGCCGGTTACCACCGCAGTGACATTACCGAGCGTGAGTTCCAAGTCATCGAAAACACCTATGGCCACTATCAAAAACGAGGTGTCCACACGCTGGGCTACGACTTTCTGATGGATGACGATGGTGAATGGATTTTAAGTGAGGTTAATGCCGGCAACATTGGCGGCTATGACTGGCTTGAGGAGATCACTGGAGAGCCTGTCGTGGCGCGCTTGGTTCAGTGGATAAAAGACTTTGCCAGGGCAGATTAAAAATAGCTTTCTGGTAGCGCTGTTACCCAGGCACTGTTACTTGTTACCCGGTGTGTTATGGGTACAGTCGTCTTCAGCAGCAGCGGCACTTCTAGATAAAAAAGTCTAGATAAAAGGGTACGGTCTGGATATGGTCTCAAAGTTTAATTTCTTCTTTAGTCTTGAGAGATTGTGTGAGATGCCACCCATAATTCAACCTATGTGAAGATGTTTTTCTCATCAAAACTTAATAAAGTTGCAGAAAACCAATGGTCTGCGGCAGATCGGGGATATCCATGGAGCTTACACAATACTCAGTATTAAGCCAGAGCATTCCTGCATCGTCTCCCATTAGATTAATTATCTCTCTGAGGCTTTAGATAAATGAAAATTTTTAACCACGACATTACAGCCAGCACGCTGGACAACTATAGCGGAGTCCATCTCTTTTCAGGCAGAGCGCTGGGACTCAGTTCGCCCCACGATAGGGTACAGCTCCATCCGGAGTTGAAGGCAGACTGGTTCGATATTCAAGCCCACTATGCCCGGGTGGGGCTAGATCATAGCCGCGACATTATTTGGGACGTCGACTTTGAGCTGCTGGCTCAATATCCTGGTTATGAGCCGTCGGTATACTTTTTTGGGCATGCCCTGCACCAGGACAGCGCTTACCAACATCTGTTTTCGCAATTGGATAGCGACTGGGGTAATGTAGTCAGCTATATCAACTCTAAAAACAACTTTATGGACCTGGCGGCTCATCTGGGGGTGCGTGTTCCCGAGACCTACCGCTTTAGCCAGCGTGGCGACCTGGGTAGTCTTGAGGCGTTTCCCTATCCGTGCTACGTCAAGCGGGCGATATCTGATCACGGTGTCGGCATTTTTCGCTGTGAAAATTCTGCGGACCTGTTAGAAGCAGTAGAACAGTTTCCAAAAGACAAAGCCTTTCAGGTGCAAGAGGAGGTGCAGGCATCTACGTTTCTTAATCTTCAGTATCGAGTCACGGCTGAAGGCTTACAACGCTCGTTGGTATCGGAGCAAATCCTCGATGGCTGCGTCCATGGGGGCAACCGTTATCCCACCGAGCATCAGCCTTGGGATATGGTGGAACCGATGGCTCAGTGGATGGTGGAGCGAGGCATGAAAGGAACCTTTGCCTTTGATGTAGCTGTAGTAGAAACTCCCGACGGTCCTATTTATTTGGCGATTGAGTGCAATCCGCGCTTTAATGGGTCTTCCTACCCGACTGAGATTGCTGAACAGCTTGATGTTACCGCCTGGCGGAGTGAGACGGTGCATACGCACCACCGTCGGCTAGCGGATCTAGATTTGGAGAGTTTAGAGTTTGATCCGGTTACCAAAACGGGCGTCGTCTTAGTTAACTGGGGGACTATTCAGACGGGTAAGCTAGCTGTGCTTGTAGCAGGCGATCGCGCGCAGCAGAATGCCCTGAGCCAGGCCATGCAGCGCCAGTGGAGTTCCCAAGCAGCCTTGGTCAGCTAGGCGTACCCAGCTCCAAGATGGTGAGCCGTCCGGATCTGCTCCTGGTAGGGGTTTGCTTACTGGCGGCTTTCTTGGGTTAAGGGTTAGGGCCAACCTGCACAATGCCTATTGGGGCAATAAGGCATAGTTGCTGCGATCGCACCTCCCCACTCCATTGGCCCTAGCCGTATCCATCGGCGCGATGTAACCGATAAACAAAACAGTCATCATCGCCAAACCGGCGACGCTCAACCCTTTGAAAACCCAGCCGCTCATAAAAACGATGGGCCTGCGTATTGCTAGCGAGCGGATCGACCAGTACCGCTGTCACCGCCGGGTCAGCAAAACAGCGCACAAGGGCCAGCTGCATCATCTGTTTGCCATAGCCTTTGCCAAGGTCAGATGTTTCACCAATCCAAATATCAATGGCCCGGAGGTTGGCAGGTATGTCTCCCCAATAGTGGCTATCTTCGCGGGCCGGATCAATAATCTGGATAAAGCCAATGGCCCGCCCGCTGAGTTCGGCCACCAGCTGCTCACGCCAATCGGGAAATCGGCTCAGCTCCACTTCCCATTGCCAATCATCATCGGGGTCAGCCGCAATAATGTGGGGCTGCTCGTCCCAGTACCGCAAAAGATTGAGATCGCCAGGGGTAGCAGGGCGTAGGACAATTTTGGAGTGATCTCGAAGCACTTAGCTCAGCAGTGAGTGGGGGTAAAAAATAAAATATCCGTAGATAGGTCCTCGCTGTTCTAATTTAGCGGCTCGTGTGGGTCAGTAACTGCGTAAAAATAAAAAGGTTGTTCTAGCCATGCAATATGCCAAATCAGTGGGATAACCTCTTTAAAAATGAAGGTACCTGGAACGGGAGCTTTACCAAGCTGACACCTGACGGTGCTGAAGTAAGCGACGTACCATCCTGCTTGACCCTAGAGCGAACCAGCCCTAAAAGCGCGCGGTTTCAAGTGACCCGCTACCCCACAGAACAGCCCCCCCAGGAAACCAAAACAGAATTTGCCAGCATCAATCAGAGCAGCCTATTTTGCGAGGATGGCTCCTTTACAAAAGGGTCAATCCAGTGGAGCCCCACGGCCAGATTTGGTACCGAGTTTGGACTGACCCTACCCAATGCCAGGCTCAGACTAGTGCAGCTGTTTGCACCGGGCGGTCAGCTTTCTGACCTTGTTTTTATTCGTGAAACCCGTGCCGGTACAGATAAGACCGTACGTCCAACGCTCTGTCTAGATCAGCTTTTGGGAACATGGCGAGGCCAGGCGATCACCTATCGCAGAGACTGGTCTGTTTCACAACCCGTCGAAACAGAGCTAACAGTTTCCCAGGCCTCGTCTGTTGCCCCGGTCTCTCAAACATGGCGAGCCGGTGTGCTAACAGGCCAGTCCCAGGCCAGACGGGAGGAAAGCCGTCTACTCTTTGAGCAAACGGGCTACCAGCTGTTATTTTTGCCCAATGGCGGCTCATCGCTGTGTCCACAGACAATCCAACGACAAACCGCCTTTCGGTGTGAAACTGGCTGGCTGATGACGCCCACTACCCGATTGCGACTGACCCGTGAATACAACGCTGACGGTAGCTGGGCTCAGCAAACCTGGATCAGAGAAGAAAAAGTCGTCTAATCGGGGGGGCGTTTGCCCCTGGTTGAGCGCGCTGCCCTACCCGTTGATGGCTCGGGCTTTGGGCATGGGGCTAGCTTGTTTCTCAGGCGTCAGTTCCGGGGCATAGCCCTGACTGAGCACATCGACCAAGCCCATTCCGGTGCGCCAGCGATCGCCCATGGCTTGAGCCGGTGTTGTCCTTTGCTGGGCAAACTCCCACAGGGGGGTCAACAGCGCGCGCTCGTGTGCCTCTGGTAAAGCTCGATCGGCGGCGGCGAGGAGGACGAGGGCCTGCTCTTGCAGGTTAGGATCTCGAAACCCATGCATGGCGGAATGCTGATGGCGAGCGGCATCTG
>JBCCAQ010000253.1:0-7858 GCA_039814735.1 Cyanobacteria bacterium P01_A01_bin.15 | reverse complement strand
TTCGGTGGTTCGCTGTTCTCCGCCATGCACGGTTCATTGGTCACGTCTTCGTTGGTTCGTGAGACCACTGAAGTCGAGTCACAGAACTACGGCTACAAGTTTGGCCAGGAAGAAGAGACCTACAACATCGTTGCGGCCCACGGCTACTTCGGTCGTCTGATTTTCCAGTATGCCTCCTTCAACAACAGCCGTTCCTTGCACTTCTTCTTGGGTGCATGGCCGGTAGTCTGCATCTGGTTCACTGCCCTGGGCATCAGCACCATGGCATTTAACCTAAATGGTTTCAACTTCAACCAGTCAATCCTGGATTCCCAGGGTCGTGTGGTCAGCACCTGGGCGGACGTGATTAATCGCGCCAACCTGGGTATGGAAGTGATGCACGAGCGCAATGCTCATAACTTCCCCCTCGACTTGGCTTCTGGGGCTGAAGTACCTGTTGCTTTAAGCGCTCCTGCAATTAATGGCTAGTGCCTTTAATTTTGGCTGAGTGCTGAGTTTTAAAAAAGGGGTTCCTCTTCGGGGGAGCCCCTTTTTAATGTTTGAGCTGTCTGAGGATCAGGCTTCAATTCTCTCTAGCTGCCAGAATTTTTCTGGATCGGACTCGCTGCTAACGCAGGAAACTGTCCAGTTGCGCCAGGTCCAGTCATCTCCCCGTTTTGCTAGTTCACTGGCAGATACTCCAGTTAAGACTACTAGCTCTGATGTGCTGATCAGATACCCCTGCTTTGCGAGTTCATCAGCTGTTTGTAGCAATGCCAGCATATTGCTGACACGGTTAATTCGAGTGTCGGACATGTTGCTTAGGGTTGTATCGATTTTGGGTAAAGAAATTTCCTGCTGTTGAGGAGCTTGTTCTGGTGCAGCTTTGGCTATGGGTTTAGTCTTTACCGCTTTAGATGCAGCTTTAGTCGTACCACTTACGGATTGTTGTAGGCTGATGGCGCGCTGTTGGGAAAATGATCGGGCAATGTCATCACATCGCTCGTTGCCCACATTTCCCGCATGGCCTTTGACGTATTTCCAGTCGATGCCGATACTTTGATCGGTTTTGAGGCTTTGGGTCAGGTCGTCCAATGTTAGCCACAGGTCTTTATTGAGGACGGCTTTACCGGCTGAGGTTTTCCAACCTTTGCGTTTCCAGCCGCGCATCCATTGGGTGATGCCCTGGATTAGATATTTGCTGTCGGTGTGGAGTTCGATATCGGCATCATAGTTGTGCTGTTGGAGAAATTGGAGGGCTGCGATCGCAGCCTGCATTTCCATCCGATTGTTTGTTGTTTCTGGGGCGTACCCCCCCAGCTCATGGACCTGACCATCGGCAAAATAAATCACCGTTCCCCAGCCCCCTGGTCCAGGATTGCCCGAACAGGCACCATCCGTGTATACCGCCTTGATCCTAGGCAAATCGGTCATAGCCCCATAAAGAAAAAGCCCTATGCATCATAGCGAACCCAGTCAAAAACCTGATTAATCGCACCAATAAGCAAAACTTTGCACTCAGTACCCTAAAGATATGGGATAAGAATTAGAGGGGTTAAGCTGAAACCTTGCCATCACCCAGGAACCGGTACTAGGGACGAACAAAAATGAAAAAATTAATGCGGGGGCTGCGGCAGTTTCAGGACACCTACGTGCCGACCCACAAGTCGCTGATGGCCAAGCTGGCCAAAGGCCAAAGTCCGACCGTCCTGTTTATTACCTGCTCTGACTCGCGGGTGCAGCCTGAGCTGATCACCCAAGCAGAACTGGGGGAGCTATTTGTTATTCGTAACGCGGGCAACATAGTCCCCCCCTTTGGGGCCACCAACGGTGGAGAAGGGGCCACCATCGAATACGCGCTCAAGTCCCTCAAGGTGGACCACATTATAATTTGCGGCCATTCTAGCTGTGGTGCCATGAAAGGTTTGCTGCAGATTGGCAATCTAGAAGCCAAAATGCCGCTGGTGTATAACTGGCTCATCCATACAGAGGCGACTCGCCAGCTGGTGGAAGATCACTACAACGATTTAGAAAAGTCCGATAAGCTCGACATGCTGGTGGCGGAGAACGTGCTGACCCAGCTAGAAAACCTGCGCACCTATCCCGCCGTGCGCTCCATGCTCCACAACGGGCATCTGTCGCTCCACGGCTGGATTTACAATATTAATGACGGTAGTATCATGGCCTACGATTCTGAGCGCCATGCTTTTGTGCCACCCTTTAGCGACTTGAACAAAGCCTCGGGCAATGGCCGTGGTGCCCACCTAGGAACGCACATGCCCGGTGAGCATCGCCTCCACAGAGGGCAGGCAGAACGAATTTTTAAGGGCTCTTACTAGACAGGGACTCAACGGTCATGCTGTGCCCCAATGCTTAAACGGATTTTTGACCAGGTTTGAATTGTAGTATCGAGCTTCTCCTGTGACCTCCTTGCCAATCCAGCTGGGTATATCCAAAGTTTGCTCAGGGTGGGTTAGCTCCACTTCTGCCACAACTAGCCCCTGATTCTCACCTAGAAATTCATCCACCTCCCAGACTTTGTCCCCAAGGGGTATCCGATAGCGGTGCTTTTCGATCAGGGGCCGCTGACACAGCTCAGCTAGGATCGCCTGGGCGTCTGCCAGGGGGATTTCATACTCAAACTCAGAGCGGCTCATACCTACGACCGGTCCTTTGAGGGTCAGATAGCCCCGGTCGCCAACGATGCGCGATCGCACCGTCTGTTTTCCCTGGGTGGGAATATACCCCTGGCAGTAGTAGCGTCCCTCCGCCAGGGTGCGCCAGGTGTCTGCCTGGACTAAAAATTTACGTTCAATTTCTTTGGCCATGGAGATGGGACTACTTTCTCAAAAACAAAAATGCATCCACCTCTCGCGGTGTGGGCTGACCGGCAATGGCCCCTGATCGGGTTGTAGTTAGCGCGCCAACGGCACTGGCGTAGACCATGATCTTACGGGCGCAGTCAGCATCGAGCAGGCAGCTGCGTCCCTGGATACACAGCTGATGGAGAAACCCGGCAACAAAGGCATCGCCCGCGCCGGTGGTATCGGCAACATCCACATCAAAGCTGGGAACATGGCCGCTGTGGCCACCCAGGTAGTAGCGGCAGCCTGCGGCTCCGGCTGTGACGATCACCCCCTCTAGCTCAGGGCGTTGGGCCGCGATCGCAACCGGGTCCGTTGTCTCCAACAGCCACTGCGCCTCAGTATCAGACAGCTTTAAAAACGATACCTGTTTGAGCAAATCATTGACTGGACCAATCGCCTGGGCCGGATTTTCCCAAAACATTGGTCGCCAGTTGATATCTAGCACCACCCGACCATTTTGTTGTTTGATCCAATCCACCGCCTGTAGCATGGCCGCTCGGGTTTGGGGATAGGCCAGCCCCAGGGTGCCAAGCACCAGGTATTTGGTGCCGGTAAATAGCTGGGGGTCGATGCGATCGCAAATTAAATGGGCATCGGCAAACCCGGTGGGATCGGGTAGCGAAAACCCAGCAAAAGAGCGCTCTCCCGTTTTATCGCTAAGCACATAAACTTCACGGGTCGGAGCGGTCGGATGGCTCTGTAGCCCTCGGGAGCCCACCCCCAAGTCAGCCAGCAGCCTGGCCAGGGCCTGACCCCAGGCATCGGCACCAACCGCCCCCACAAACTCCACCGCCGTTCCCAGTTTGGCCAGTCCGCAGGCCACGTTGGCGGGAGCCCCCCCCGGTAGCGACATTTTTTTCTCCTGTCCATCCGCCCAAAAGCTGTCCACCAGGATTTCTCCTAGACACACCACTGGATTTACCGGATTGTTCATCTCCGCCTCCGGAGCATCGCCCCCAGCAAATAATGACAGTCTACCAGCAGGCTCTCATCCGAAAGTGTAGGACATCAGAATGTCTCAGCTAAGGCCTCCTTTCTAATGTAGGGGCGTTCCATCGAACGCCCCTACATCATTTTTTGTCCCTAGGCAGGCGGCATCAATACAGCCGACTCAGCACATAGCTTGACAGTGCCTCCAGGGCGCGCTTTGGTTCCGACTGAGGCAGTCCGCTCAAGTTTGCCACCGCCAGTTCCACATGGTGCGCCGCTAGCTCCCGCGAACGCTCGATGCCACGGCTTGCCCGAACCAGGGCTAGCGATTCTTCAAAATCCCCACTTTGTGCAAACTCCCGCTCAATCAGCGTAGCAAGGTAGGGCGTTTCCTCTATGGCATAGAGTACCGGGGCGGTGAGATTGCCGCTTAGCAGGTCGGAGCCAGCGGGTTTACCCAGCACTTCCTCAGACCCGGTAAAGTCTAAAATATCATCCACAATTTGAAAGGCCAGCCCCAGATTACGCCCATACTGGTAGAGCGCCTCTGTGAGCGGCTCCGACGACTCGCTCAGCACGCCCACTGACTTACAGCTATTGGCAATCAGCGACGCTGTTTTGTGGTAGCTCTTGAGCAAATAGGCATCAATGGACAGCGTGGTGTCAAATCGGTTTAGCCCCTGTTGAATCTCGCCCTCTGCTAGATCCATGATTACCCGTGACAGCAGCTTTACCACAGTCAGATTGTCCAGATTTGCCAGGTGCCAGGACGACTGGGCAAACAAAAAATCCCCGGCTAA
Organism: Cyanobacteria bacterium P01_A01_bin.15; assembly: GCA_039814735.1. Classification (GTDB taxonomy): domain Bacteria; phylum Cyanobacteriota; class Cyanobacteriia; order Phormidesmidales; family Phormidesmidaceae; genus Leptothoe. The sequence goes on along the minus strand of JBCCAQ010000253.1, from coordinate 3,282 downwards.
AACGGCCACTCGATTGGTAAAGCTGCTGTGGACCGTGGGGACGCCACGCCGCAGGGATGACTCATCTACCACATCGTCATGGACGAGGCTAGCGGTGTGGATCATCTCAGTAATTTCAGCTAGGCGAAAGTGCCGTGACGGGATCTCCGCTTCCATCACCGTGGCACGTGACAGTAGCAGCACAATGGCAGGCCGAATACGCTTCCCTCCGGCCCCAAAGAGATGCTCTGCAGCAGCATAGAGAATAGGATGCCGAGCACCGACAAGCTGCTTTAGGTTGTCCGTCAGCAGACTCAGATCTGCTTCGACGGGGGTAAACAGCGATGTTGTTGAAGTCATGGAAGAAAAGGCTCAGATGGCTTTGATTACGAAATTTTAAGTAATCCATGTTCATTCTAAGCTAACGACTCAATTGGTGTCGTAAATCCATTTAGAATATGTACAAAGACCCCTTAAATGGTACGTTTTAGCCTACTGGTACCGGGCGTTTCACAAAAAGACCGATATGACCAGCATTGATTAGATATTTTTATTTCATTTTTTTAATTAGGTCTACGTAAATAATAAATGCTTATGTTAATCTAGTAAGTAGGAATTGAAAGCTTTCACAAGCGCGCTCGATAATTTGTGTTTATCGACCTTGATTCTGACGTCATTTGACGTTTAGGACTCCTGGAATCGTTGCCAATGTGTTGCCAGTGCCCTGGGTTTTAGGGCCTATGGTCCAATCGGTATCTGTAGAGTGTGGCGGCTGTTCGGGTCAGCTTATGGCTGGGCCAGTGCGGCAGGGTCTCGAAAAGATAGCCGGTGGAGAATTTATCGGTTCATTGCGTATCAAAGTGTGTACGGGGTGACGAGCGATACCGCAGCGCATTTCATGCTAGGCGATTCTAGTATCAAGGTTTTTGATTATCGAGTATCTCAGTTAATTTGAGCCAGCCCGTGTGCTGCCACTTCCTGTTGCTTGTTTTTTTTACACGCAGATCGCCCTTGTTGATCCCCTCATCCCGGCTACGCCTATGACTCACCCCTTTACACCCCTGCTGATATTGTTGCTTGCTGTTAGCTATCTATTGATGGTCTACATCCTGTTTGCGGCTGTTCAACGTTTTGTGAGACGTCGTGAGCAGATGTTGAAATAGATAGAGGATTGACCACAGGGTCGGCTCTTTTGAGCCGTGCCGTCATTGGTCCTGGTGACAGTTTGACTCCTTTGTAACCCTCTTTCATCTATGGTTATTTCCCGGCTGATGATAATGGCCTAGCTGCTGATGTAGCTGGGCCATTACTTTAGCTATGCCATAGCTATTTTTTCTCTTTTTACTATTTATTACATATCCGTTGGCTGGCCCTACTATGTATTCACGAAAACAACTTAGGGCGCTAGCATGGACAGAAGTTTTGCTAGCTAGGCACCGAAAAATTTGAGTTCAGCTCCCTATATTCCTGGATCCAGCGCTCCTGATAGCGATTGTGTGAAAGCTGCCTTCCCGGCCAGCGTTGTGCGATTAGACAGCGGGCTGACGGTGATTCATCAGGAGATCTCGACTACCCCGGTGGTGGTGGTGGATGTCTGGATCAAGGCCGGGGCACGCTATGAGCCCGATACCTGGACGGGAATGGCTCATTTTTTAGAGCATATGGTGTTTAAGGGGACTGAGCAAATTCTGCCAGGAATGTTTGATGCGGCGATTGAAAATCGAGGTGGGCTGACTAATGCGGCTACCAGTCATGACTATGCCCACTTCTATATGACGGTGGCTGCTGACGATTTGCCCCATGCGCTGCCTTATTTAGCCGAGCTTTTGCTCCACGCTGCGATTCCAGCGGACGAATTTGTGCGAGAGCGTCACGTGGTGATTGAGGAGATTCATCAGGCGTGGGACGATCCGGACTGGCTCGGCTTTCAGACGCTATCGGAAATGGTCTACGGCGATCATCCTTACGGGCGCTCGGTGTTGGGTTCCCCTGACAGTTTGCAGGAGCGCTCTCCAGAGGAAATGCTACGGTTTCACCGGGCCCACTATCAGCCTGACAACATGCAGGTTGTGATTACGGGAGGTGTGTCCTTTGACCAGGTGATGGATCTAGTGCGCACCACATTTCGGGCCTGTCCTCAGCCGGAGCCCTGTCCAATGCCGGGGCTTGTTTCTCCCCCTCGCTTGATGACCAATCCAAAACGCACCCTGACCCTACCGCGACTAGAGCATGGACGCCTGGTGATGGCCTGGTTGGGACCTGGCATTGATGATCTGCAAGCGGCCTGTGGTTTAGATATATTGGCAACCGTTTTAGCTGAAGGGCGGATGTCGCGACTGGTGAGGGAGCTGCGGGAAGACCGCCAATGGGTGGATGAAATTGCTAGCAGCTTTGCGGTGCAGCAGGACTGTAGTCTGTTTGTTTTGTCAGCCTGGTTAGCGCCGTCTTATATAAAGGAGGTGGAGCAGGTTATTTGCGATCGCATCGCCAACCTAGCCACTACACCTATTACCACGGTAGAGTTAGAGCGGGCACAGCGAGTGTTGTGTAATGACTACGCCTTTTCCATGGAAACTCCAGGTCAGCTGGCGGGCCTATATGGATACTATGGGGCTCTAGCCACACCTGAGTTGTCTCTTGCTTACCCAGACTATGTACGAGATTACAGTACTAGTCAGCTTATGCCGCTAGCTGCGCAGTACCTCTCACCCCACTACTGTGGTACCCTCGCCCTGATCCCCACATAGATTTGCCGACTTGTTCCTGACAGCCTTCACTACTTTCTTTCAACCACACCACTGTGACTGTATCCACTGCCCCAAAGCAAAATTCTATTACAACTTATTTGAGCAACGGTCTCAAAGTTATCGCCATCGAAAATCCAGCCGCTGATATTGTCTCAGCTCGGATATTTTTACCCGTTGGTCAGGGCCATGAAACGCCAGAAACAGCCGGTATCTTTAGTCTACTCACCTCCCTTTTAACCCGAGGGACGACCCATCGTAATTCCTTGGCTATTGCCGAAGCGGTAGAGTACGTCGGTGCCAGTCTGGGGGCCGACAGTGCCGCAGACTATAGCCTGATCAGCGTCAAAACAGTCTCCGCCGACTTTGAGAAAATTTTTACCCTGGCTGCTGAAATTCTTCGCGAGCCCAGCTTTCCTGACCACGAACTTGAACTCGAACGCAAGCTCACCATCCAGGGGCTGCGCTCAATGCAAGAGCAGCCCTTTAGCGTGGCCTACAAGTACTTTCGTGAAGGCATGTACGGGACCCATCCCTACGGCTTTTCCAGCATGGGCAC
>JBCCAQ010000136.1:0-13809 GCA_039814735.1 Cyanobacteria bacterium P01_A01_bin.15 | reverse complement strand
TGACAACGCTGCTGAAAATACCCGATCTTGATCCCAGGCAGGATGATCTTCTAAATATCCTTTAAGGGATTCATGGAGTTCTTCAGGAATCTCCGCCAGGATACTAACCGTAATTTTCATGGATTGAAAAACCTCAAATCGTTGCAGCACGTCTGTTCTGAGAACCAGCGGAATAAGACCGCAGCGGGGCAACCAGGAATCTTTGTTCCATGGTGAAACAGCGCTCCGCCATGGAATGGAGGATAGCTCAAGGGTGGTTTGATAATTTTGCTAATGGGGTGGGGCCTTGTCAACGCCAATATGATTTTTGCTAATGGCGTAAGACAGGGCTCAATTACAGAAGCAATAGGGTTTGACTTGGATTTTTGTTACATAACTTTGCTGAAGATGGGGCTGTTCTCATAATTTCAAGTGACCTGTATCTATCCACAAAATAGGGTTAGGGACGATTTTGTGGTTTTGGCTTGTGGAAAATCTGTGGAAAACCTGCCTATACCTGTGGAAAACCTGTGGATTCTGTGGGGAAAATTCCTGGAAAAATAAGAATATAATCTGCTGCAAAAAAGTGAGTTTTTATACGCTTTGGCTGTATAAAAATCTATGCTAGTTGTTCTAAAAGCGTTCCATGGTTGATTTGTACTATGGTGAACGTCGTCACAGGACCAGCTCAGCTAGACCGATGTATTGAATGCCAGCAGGGGAAATGTTGAAGCGGCAGGGGAGAACTTCGACGCCGGCTGCGATCGCAGCTCTCAGCAGCTCCCCATACTTAGGATCGGCGCTATCACCGGGGGCAAACCGGTCGCAGTCCCCCCGATTGATAAAGTACAGCATGACAGCGCGAGCCGTTGGGGTGAGGGCAGTTAGCTCCCGCAGATGTTTTTGGCCACGGGTGGTGACGGTGTCTGGAAAGAGGCAGAAACTGCCCTGGGCCCAGGTGGAATTTTTAACTTCTAGATAGATGGGGCGTTCGGCGGTGAGCAGGAAATCAATGCGGCTGTTGGTACCGTAGGGCACTTCGCGCTTGACCGTGTCGTAATCCCCTAGCTGTTCAAAGAGCTCCTCGGTGAGGGCGGCTTGAATGACCCGGTTGGGGAGGGCCGTGTTGACACCAGCCCAGGTTGGCCCGTTGTCATTCACCTCCGCTAGCTCCCAGGTATAGGCCAGCTTGCGTTTGGGATTATCGCTGCGGGAGACCATCACCCGACCGCCGATGTGGCAGACGCCGGTCATGGGACCGGTGTTAGGGCAGTGGGCCGTAATAGTTTCGCCTGAGGCCAGTTCGATATCTGCCATAAAGCGTTTGTAGCGTTTGATCAAGATGCCTTCTAGCAGTGGAGGAAAGTCATATATCAGGGGTAGGGGCATTGAGGTAATAGGGATTTCTGGGCTAAGGGTGATGGCGAGGCAATGGCAGCTGAGGACTGCTCGATCTGCTCGATTTTATTGTGGCCCTTGCTCTGTACAAATACGCACTAAATTTATCCTGGTGGGGCGTTGGCACCGCGAAAATACGTATTGATGTGCAAGGCGAAACTTGCTAATCTCTAATTTCTGTAGATTCACGGAAGGCTGAGCGACAGTGGGGTAGGGTGGTTTACCTTAGGTTTAGTCTTGTTTGTGAACTGTCTTTATATAGAGAGTATAAAAGTCCCGTTGGGCAAATCCTGCGACCGGATGCCTGGGGATATGTTTGGGCCAACCGTGGCTGAGCGGCTGCGCCGGATTGGCTGCCGTGGTCTGTAGAGCCTGAGTTTGTTAGTTTTCTAGCCGGGGTGCTGGCGATCGCAACGCGCCCTATAGTGGAGTATCCAGTGATGAGGCTCCCGTGACAAAACGTTCTTTAGCTGGCATTGCCGGTATCGTTGCGATCGCAACCCTAATCAGTAAAGTCTTTGGCCTAGTTAGAACCCAGGCGATAGCCGCCACGTTTGCCATTGGACCGGTGGCCGATGCCTACGGGTTAGCCTATGCCATCCCAGGTTTTTTACTGGTGCTGTTGGGGGGCATTAATGGCCCTTTTCACAGCGCCATTGTCCGGGGGGTGGCCAACCGCAAAAAAGGCGACATTGCCCCGCTGGTGGAGACCATTACCACCCTCGTCGGGGTGGGACTGCTGGGGGTAACCCTGGCCATTGTGATTTTTGCCCCAGGCATTATCGGGCTGCTGGGCAATCGCCTCAGCGAAAATACAGCAGCGGGAGCCATCACCCGAGACATTGCTATTTTGCAGCTGCGGATTATGGCCCCCATGGCTCTGTTCGCCGGGCTGATCGGCATTGGGTTTGGTACCCTTAATGCTGCCGACCACTACTGGCTGCCCTCCATTAGCCCGCTGTTTTCCAGCAGCGCCGTGATTGTGGCCCTGGGGGTGGTGTTTTTTACCCTGGGGGATAAAATTGCTGAACCCCGTTTTGCTTTGGTGGGCGGGGCTGCCCTCGCCATCGGTACCCTGGCTGGGGCGGTGCTACAGTGGCTGGTGCAGGTACCGGTTCTGTGGCGACAGGGACTAGGGCGACTGCGGCCGCGATTTAATACCCAAGACCCCGCCGTTCAGGATGTGCTCAATGTCCTGGGTCCCGCCACGTTTTCGTCGGGCATGATGCAGATAAACGTGCAGGTGGATCTGTTTTTTGCCGCTGCCTTGCCCGGTACCATCGCAGCATTGGACTATGCCAATCTTTTGGTGCAAACGCCTTTAGGCATTATTTCCAACGTTATCTTGGTGCCGTTTTTGCCCATATTTGCCCGTCTGGCGGACCCCGTCCACTGGGATGAGCTCAAACAGCGGATTCGCCAGGGGCTGCTGCTGACGGCCCTTACCATGCTGCCCCTAAGTGCCATATTTGTGACCCTGGCCCTGCCCATGGTGCGGGTGGTTTATGAGCGGGGGGCCTTTGACAGGGACGCATCCCAGCTGGTGACCTCCGTACTGATTGCCTACGGTGTGGGCATGTTTGTCTATCTGGGGCGCGATGTTTTAGTGCGGGTTTTTTACGCCCTGGGGGACGGCGATACGCCATTTCGCATCAGCCTGTTTAACATTGGTCTCAATGCCCTGCTGGACTTTATTTTGATCGGCCAGTACGGTGCCCCCGGCCTAGTCCTGGCCACGGTGGGGGTGAACCTGGTGTCCATGGTGGCGCTGCTGGTGCTGCTATCGGGCAAAATCAACGGTCTCCCCTGGCTGGATTGGGGCAGACCGCTGGTTTTGTTGATTTTCAGCAGTATTTTGTCCGGTGCAGCCGCCTGGGCCAGCCGCTGGGGGCTAGAAACCTGGCTGGGGACGGAGGGTTTTCTAGTAAATTTAGTGGTTTTGTGTGGTGCTGGTGCCGTTAGCCTTAGCGTGTTTGCAGCGGCGACGCTGGTCCTCGGTATTCCCGAGGCTAACCTGCTCATCAACCAGCTCAGGGCAAAATTTTTGCGCCGCCCCTAGCAGCTCGGACAGTTCCGCAGTTCTTCAGCTTTGCTGGGGTCCTTGAGCACCAGCGTCCGGCCCTTTACCGTATAGGATTCGCCCACATAGCCGGTGCGGTCAAACAAAATTTGGTGAATGTGCTGGTCTAACTTGACCGGGTCCTGGATGCGATCGCGATAGTAGGCCTTAATGTCATACTCAACACCGAGGTTATCCATCAGATCGTGAAGTTCAGCGGAGTCTCCCCCTAGCAGGGCCGCCCGTGCGGCTGGATCTTGCCACACCTTAAGGAGAACCGAGTAGGGTACCCCTCCCAAGGTAATGACCCCTGCTGTCAGTAATACAACCCATGTCCCTGCGGCCATGACCATGCCCAGGGTGGTCACAAGCACAATATTACCCAGGGCTTTTTTAGATTTTTGGCGGGCTTGGACGGACCTGAGTGAGTACATACGATTTCAGAACAGCAGTAGATGTAGTATCCCCACCCTATCGAGTCGTTAGCCAAGGTACTAACCGTCATCTGCGAATTTGCAAAACCTTTGCAGAACTTTTATAAATGTCCCAAATTCTTTGGCTATTTTTAGATTTACAGCGTCTGTCATATTGACTAGTACACCTTGGTTAGGAAAATGTGTATCTCGGTGAGCTGTGACGCGGCACCTGCCAACGTTCCCGTGTCTCAGGGTCTATGTTCTAGAGTGTGGTAGGCGGGGACCTGGCACCCAAACTTCAGGCTACTTCGCATTGCTACTGTCCCCAGCAGACCATCAGTAACAAGTTCAGGTAGCTCATTGCCTATTCCTAAACACATGGGGCTAAATGCAGTCAGGTAAATCAAGTCCTCAGCCATGATGCACTCCCAGCTAGTTTCCATTCAGACATTAACCAGTAACGATGGTGACGCTATGTACCGTCTGTTGGAAAAACACTTTCACGGTGTGACGCCAGCTATCTTTGCGGCCGACCTGGCAGAAAAAAACTGGGTTTTGCTGATTAAAGATACCCTCGGTCAGCTAAAAGGGTTTTCCACCCTGAGACTATCTGAGACCACCCTCCAGGGTGAATCCTTTAGCGTTGTCTATTCTGGTGATACGATCATTGACCCTACCGCCTGGAGCAGTGCTACTCTTCCCCGTGCCTGGATTCAAGCCATTAACCAGCTGCGGTGCGCCGAGCAGCGGCTTTTTTGGCTGCTGATCTCATCAGGGTTTCGCACCTATCGTCTACTGCCCACATTTTGGCAAACATTTTATCCTCGCTACGATCGGCCTACGCCCGCAGCGGTGCAACAGATCATGACCGGTCTCGCCCAGCAACAGTTTGGAGATGCCTACAGTCAGGATGCTGGCGTGGTCCGCTTTGCCCAACCCCAGCGGCTATCCCCCATCCTGGGGACTGTGCCACCAGAGCGCCGCCGCGATCCTCACATTTGCTTTTTTGAGCAGGTTAATCCCGGCCATGCCCAGGGCGATGAACTGGTGTGTCTGACGGAAATATGCGCTGAAAATCTGACGGCGGCCGGTCGGCGGATGTGGTTTGGTCGCAATCATACCCTAGTGGCATAGTGCAGCCCATGAACAATCCTAAGACCCACTCTTGCTCAAACTCATTCTCTCCGGCTGAGCAAGCCGAAGAGAACAACTTGCTCTTTAACCGCGCCGATCGGTTTGTTGAAGGCTGGTACTGGGCCATGCCCTGTCGGGATCTCAAGCGGGGGCAGGCAAAACCGCTGACGCTGTTGGGCAAAGAACTGGTCCTCTATCGTTCCCAGTCGCACCGGGTATTTGCCCTAGACGGTCGCTGTCCCCACATGGGTGCAGCGCTTGCCCAGGGTGCGGTGGACGGTGATGATCTGCGCTGTCCCCTACACCGCTGGCGGTTTGACCCCACAGGCCATTGTGTTGAGATTCCTGTCTGTGGCCCATCGGACAGTGTTGATACCATAATGGCCAACACCCAAATCAAGGCTTGGCCCACCGCCGAACATTACGGCATGATTTGGATTTGGACCGGCGTTTGCCCCAGCTATCCGCCCCCCTATGTGCCTGAGCTAGCAGGAGTAGACTGTGACACAGCCCTGAGCTATCGCTTTGAGCGCCGCTGTCATCCCAATGTGTTGATGATTAACGCCATTGACGCCCACCATTTTAACTCGGTGCACAATTTACCCCTGGAGGTGAAATTTGAGGCTGAGGCGCTTAACGACAACGCCCTTTGCCTAAACAATATGACCCGAGGTGGTGAGGCATCACGGTTTGTAAAACTGATCCGTCCGCTGTATCGCAATGAAGTGACCTACAAAATGTGCTACTGGTATGGTAGTACGGGTACGGTAACCCTAGGGCCAGACTGTTTTCATTTTCACATTATGTTTGCGCTGCGCCCTCTGTCAGGGGGCCGTACCGAGGGGTGGACGATGCTGATCACACCAAAACGCTCTGTGGGGTGGCTCATCAACCCGGTAGTGCTTTGGATTACCCGACAGGTAGCCGCCTACTTTGCCACCGGCGATATTCAAGTCTTTCAAGGCATTCGGTTTGAGCTGAAAACACCGCTACGGGCGGATCGGTCCATTGGGCAGTTTGCCCAGCACGTAAACCGTCAAAAAGCCCTGATGTGGGACAATTGGAGCCCTGTGATATGACCAGCACAATAGCTAATAGCGTGGCTGGCTTTGGTCTGCCGGCGCTGCCCACAGATAACAAACTCAATCGAGTTTTGACCTCGGCTTTGCGGGAGCACTCCGCCACTAACCAGCCAGTATCGCCAGGCAACCTTTATTGGGGCGCTGATTATTTTGCGTTGGATCGAGTGTCTCTTTTTCAAGACGCCAGCGATCTGGAACAGCAGCAGATTTTAGAACAGTTAAACCAGGGTCTGTTGCAAGAGTCTTTGTATATTGAGCAGGCGGGGGTTGGCTATATGGCCAAGATGGTCCTGATGGCGGCCAGCCTGCAAGAACGAATGCTCTACAGTCTGTTTGCCGCTGATGAAACCACCCACTTGGCCCAGCTGCAGCCCTATGTGCCCTCGGTCAACGCATCTATACCAGACGATCCTTTTTTACGGCTGCTCTCTGACATCGTGGAGAGCGCTGACAAACAGGTGCTTCTGTTTGTGTTGCAGGTGGTGTTGGAGGGGTGGGGTTTGAGTCACTACCGACATCTGGCCAAGGGCTGTGGCTACGGTCCCCTGCGGGACATATTCCAAAGCTTTCTACAGGCGGAGTCGCGACACCATGGAGCCGGGGTGACGCTGTTTAGCCAGGCTGATGTATCTACTGACAGCAGGGATGCCATTGTAGATTGCCTAGGGACATTTCTGCAGATGGTGCGCAGGGGCCCCCAGCGGGTGGTGAGTGCGATCGCAACTACCAAAGGCCACTTATCTCGACCCCAGCGTATTCAAATTTTGCACCAGTTAGATACGGTTACCCACAGTCATCAGCGGCTGCAGCTCTTACGGTCTCTCATGGTTAGCTCCGGCGGCAGCATCGTCAGTGAGCTAGATGACAACGGTTTATTCACGCCCCTAACCCCGGAGGAGGCCGCCAGCTATGGCTAGGGTAACAACAGACTCGACCGCCCCCGGCACCTTGCTACAGCGGCGGTTAGAGATCAACTATCATCGCAACCGTAAACAGGACCACACCCAGCTTTTAGATAACGCTGGCCAGATGTTTGACTATGCTGAGTGTAGAGACAGCTACTGGCAGGCTGAAAATTTCTCACTGCTGTACGGTACCCCCCTGTGGGACCAGGCCAGTCGCTACCAAAGAACCGTTTTGAACCAGCTATATTGGGTGGCCTACTACTCACAAATTATCTCGGCTGAGATTGCCACTATTTTCTTTAATCAAACCAGCGCCGCTGCCCTCTATGGCCACGAAGGATTTCGCACCATCTGCGACATGCTAGACCTGGAATCCTCCCAGGAACGTGCCCACATTAGCGCGTTTCGAACCGTGGCAGAGCAGACAGAACAGGCTCTCTTGGGTAAGCGACTCTTTAGCTACCCGATGCGAGGGCCGTTTAGTGAAACCATGATTTTTGCGGATACCCATCGTCTAAAGCGCTGGTGGAAACGTCTGCAGCTGCAGGCATTTGGGTTGATGTCATCTAGCAACAGCTTTTTGGCCTGTCAATATTTTACGGTGCGAGGACTGCGCACCCTCAATGGCAAGCTGGTGCAGCATCAGCTCAGCCGCCACTATCAAACCCATGACGATCAAGAGAACGCGCCCATTCCATCAAAAATATCGTTTTATCATTTTATGGATGAGAGTTTTCATTTCAACAGCTCTACCCTGCTATCCCATGAGGTAATTCACTGTTTGCCCAAGCCTACCCAGTTTGAGACCCAGGTGGCGAATCTGGGGATTCGCGGCGCTCAGCAGGATCATCGTCAGTTTTCAGTGGCGATCAACGGCATTTTTTGGCACGATCCGGCGCTGTACGCCAAGGTGTATGAGCTGTTGCGATCGCACCTTTTCTCCATGGATGCCGCCGCCGCCAGGGCCATGATGCAGGCTTGTTTTACCCAGGAGTCCGACGGCTTGCACCGCAGCTATCAAACCCACCAAGAAGCCATGGCCTCGTACCAGGCGTATCTGGAGCCGTTGGACTATGTGTGGTCCAGCAACCGCACCATGGCCATTATGAAGCAGGCTTCGATTGCAGGGTATCTGCGGATTCAGCGTCGGGCTTTGACAAAATTTTTTAGGGAGATGGCGAGCTGCTAAACCTACCGCTGGCCTCGGCTTCCCTTGGTCAACCCCAGAGAGAAAACCGCACCCCGACATCTTCCAATCCGTTAGGAACCAATCACCATGACTACCGTATTTAATAACTGGGACATTGTTGCCAAGGGTTGGTACCTGGCCGCAACCTCTAAAGAGATTCCGATAGAAACGGTCAAATCCTTTAATATCTGCGGCCAACGCATTGCCCTATTTCGCGGCAGCGATGGTCAGGTACGTGCCCTCGACGCCCACTGCCCCCACATGGGCACCGATTTAGGTATTGGCAGCGTCGAGGGTAACCAGGTGCGCTGCTTTTTTCACCACTGGGCCTTTGATGGAGCCGGTCGGTGCCAGGATATCCCCTGTCAGGGGCACATCCCGCCGGGGGCGACGCTGCAGCCCTATGCCATAGAAGAAAAGTACGGCTTTATTTGGATCTATCCAGATAAAACGGCACCGGTACCGGTAGCCGAGTTTGATGAGCTGAGGGGACAGGAGCTAGCTGTTGTGGCCGATCGGTCGCTGACTCGCCACTGCCACCACCACATTTGCATGATCAACGGCATTGATGTGCAGCATCTGCAGACGGTTCACCAGCTGCCGGTGGAGCTAGCGCTGTCGCTACATCAGGAAAACGAACACATTGACTTTACCCTCAGCGGAGAACTTTTAAACACCAACTGGCGAGAGCGGTTGGGTCGCGCTGTTTTAGGGCCGCGCTATGCCTACTCCATGCGCTATGCCCATGGCTGTTTGGGGCTACTGACCATGATGAAAGAGGTGCGCTGGGTGCCGCCGCTGTATATGCTGTATGCCTATCGACCCCTGACCTCAGGGGAAACGCTGGTGCAACCCATCTATGTGACTCGAAAAAGACCGGGTATAGGCGGCTGGGTAGTTACCCACCTGCTGCTGTGGCTGACGCGACTGAGCTACTACGCCCTGCGAGGAGAAGACGGCAAGATTTACGACAATATTCGCTTTAGTACCGAGCGACTGCTGCCGGTGGATGAACCCATTGCTCGCTATGTAAAGTATGTAAACGGGCTAGTGCCGTCGCGGTGGTCGCGGGTTGCTTGTTCTAATCCTCTCTCTCCAAAGGGCGAGAGTTTGCATGGCGTTCCTGACTTATCTGAAGCCACAGCTGAACCTAAAGGAGCCGCCCCTTCTCCCCAGAGAGAAGCGGCTGGGAGATAAGAGCCCATGTCCTGCAGGATATCTTTTCCCAATAGCGATTACTGTTCCGTATCGCTTAGCCCCCATACTCCGCTCGCTGATGCCCTCACCATCCAAAACTCTCCTATTCTCTTTGGCTGTCGTACGGGTATTTGCGGTACCTGTTTAGTCACTGTCACCGGAGACGCTCCTCCGCCTGATGCCGATGAGCAAGAACTCCTGGATGTGCTGGCCCCAGACTGCCCCAGTGCCCGCCTTGCCTGTCAGCTTGATGTCACCCACGATCTTGAAATCCGTCCCTATGGTCGCTCCGACTCCAATTCAGTTTGAAGACTTTTGGTATGTGGTTGCTCTGAGTGAACAGCTTAAACCCCAGACTGTCTTGCAACGTACTGTTTTAGATGAATGGCTCGTGATTTTTCGAGGCGACGATGGACAGCCCGTCGCGTTGAGAGATCGCTGTTTGCATCGCAACACCCGACTCTCGGGGGGCCACGTTTACCAGGGTCAGCTCCAGTGCCCCTACCACGGCTGGCGATATGCCCCCACGGGGCAGGTAGCGGCTATCCCCGCCGAAGGTGACCGGTTTACACCGGCTAAAAATCGATGTGCCAAAGGGTATGACACCTGTGAGCAGGATGGCTATGTGTATGTGCGGCTGCGAGGAGCCCTGGCCCATCAGCCGTTTGCCATGCCCCATTACCGGCAGCCGGGGTGGGAAACAGTACGTGTGATCAATCGCTTTGCCAATAACGTTACCAACTGTGCTGAGAATTTTATTGATATTCCCCATACGGTATCGGTACACCCTGGCATCTTTCGTACGGCCCGGCAGCAGCGGCTGGCGATGACGGTAAAACGCCACCGGGGCACGGTGAGCGCCACCTATCGTAATGAGACCAATAATCTGGGCTGGGCGCGCCGGTTTTTGAATCCTCAGGGGGATGAAATCTATCATCGGGATGCGTTTCATATGCCCAATGTGACCAGCGTTGAATATGCCATGGGTCCCCATCGTCGCTGTTTTATTACTAGCCAGTCTGTGCCTGAAACCGATAGCTCCACCCTGGTCTATACCGATGTCACGTTTAACTACGGGATCTGGACCCGGTTGGCAAAACCCCTGGTGCGTTGGACGGCGCAGCGAATTATTGACCAGGATATTGTGGCGTTGGGGGTGCAGGGGGATGCGATCGCAAAATACGGCACCCACTTTCACCACACCCCCGCCGATACCATCCATGTTTTTGTGGAATCTATCCGGGATGCCATTGCCGCCGGACAGGATCCGCGATCGCTGCCCGATCGGTCCGTTGACGTCACATTTTGGGTATAGCCATGGTTGTCTTTATCGTATTTATCGCGCTGTTGGGGCTAACCGGCTGGAGCTGCCTCAGGCAAAAAACAATTGCCGACTGGCTGTTGGACGGGGCTGGTTTGTGGGTGCAGGGCCTGGTCATTCCGCTGCTGCAGCTCACACTGTTGCAAACGTTGTATCAGCAACTTTTACCTGGCTATGGTCACAGTCTGCGGCTTCAGCCTGTTTTTGCCTTTACCTTAAGCTTTGTGGCGGTGGACTATTTGTACTACTGGAACCATCGGTTGCTCCATAGCCGCTGGGGGTGGTGGGTTCATCAGATTCACCACACGGTCACTACGATGGATGTATTGGGCACGTCGAGAAACACCCTGTGGAGCAGCGGTTTGATTGTGTATCTGTGGGTACATGGCCTATTTATCTATCTATTAGCGAATCCCGCTGCCTATTTACTCGGGGTGAGCCTGACCGCTGCGTTAGATCTGTGGCGGCACAGCCGGTTTGGTCCTGACCCTGGTAGCCGTCTCTATCGCTGGCTCTCAGGCTGGCTGATCTTGCCCCAGGACCACGGCTGGCACCACAGCGGTGCGATCGCGGGCAACTATGGGGCCAACTTTAAGCTGTGGGATCGCTGCCATCACACCCTACATCAGTCGGAGGAGTGGCCCTCCACCTTGGGGCAACCCAGCCGTCTCAGCCTGTGGCGGCAGCTGCTCTATCCCCTGGCGCGCCCGTAGAGACCGCCTATCTATTCGCTACACTAAACATCCGTTATTTTTATCCATCATTTTTTTGGCCCATGGCACCGATAGAATCCAACGAGCGCCTGATGCTGATTATTATCTGCACTATTCCCTTTGCGGCACTGTTCTACTGCGGTCTTGTCTTTGCCACTGTTTTGAGCGTCCCTGCCGCCAAGACCTATCCCCTGGTCTTTGGCGGTATCTTTGCCCTGATTCCCCTTGTTACCGGCGCGATTATCTGGATCGGTCCCCTACGACAGTCCAACCATGACTCCGTTAAGTAGAGCGCTATCGCTCTTTCCCAGTTTGACTATGGGTCTGGCGGCTGGCTGCTGGCTTTACGGTGTCTGGAGCCACAGTCCTTGGAGCCTGGTGCTGGGTGTCTTTTTTCTCTATGGTTTCCCTGTGGTTGCCTATCGGCTCCACAATCGTGTGTATCCCCTCAGCGCTGGGATCACCTATTTACAGGGTCAGGCATATTCTCCCTGGTGGGGCGGCCATCAGTTTCAACTCGTTTATATTGCATTTCCCGCCCTAGAAACTCTGTTGAGGCTGGTGCCAGGGCTATTTTCAATGTGGCTACGGCTGTGGGGTTCCCAGGTGGGGCAACAGGTGTACTGGACACCGGGGTTAGAAATTGCCGATCGGGGGCTGCTCTCCATTGGTGACCGGGTGGTATTTGGCCATCGGGTGGGGCTGTCTAGCCATATTGTCAAACCCAAACGCGACAATCTGATGCTTTATGTTAGCCCTATTACCATCGGCGACAACAGCTTTATTGGGGCAGGTTCCTATTTGGGGCCGGGGACAGCGGTGAGCACCGGGGGCTATCTCAGGGCCAGAAGCGAGATTTATCCAAATAAAGCGGTGGAGAATGCAGGCGATGCGCTGGCTGATTAAAAGTTTAGCTGTCCTGCTAGCCCCGACGGCTAAACGGTTTGATCAGTCCTTAGCCCGGCCCCAGGCGGCCCAGCAAACCCTACAGCAGGTATTGGTCAAAAAGCTGCTTTCCAGTGACTATGGTCGGTCATTAGGCATTACCTCCATCGCAGACTGGCAAAAAATTCCCATTGTCACCTACAACAATCTTCAGCCCTGGATTGAAGCTGGCAAGACTCTCACAGAAGACCCGGTTCTTTTTTATGAGCCCACGTCCGGCAGTAGCGGCCCTGCTAAGCGCATACCCTACACCCGCGCCCTCAGAAAATCTTTTAACACCCTATTTTGTATTTGGGCCTATGACCTGATTACCCACGGGCCTAACTTTCAGACGGGTAAGGTGTACATGTGCATTTCCCCCAAGCTGCTAGCACCGGGGGAGCAGGCCGGGGGGCTCCAGGACGATGCTGACTATTTGGACGGGTGGCTGCGCTGGTTGTTACAACCGTTTTTGGTCAGCCCCCCCGATGCCCACAGGCCCCAAACCCCAGAAAACTTTCAGGCAAACCTGTGCCAAACTCTTTTGTTAGAAGAAAACCTGGAGACTATTTCCATTTGGAGTCCCAGTTTTCTGCGGGTGCAGCTGGACTACATTCAAACCCATCGGCACCAGCTCCAGATGCAGCTAGCCGCTCGGCTGTCTCCAGAGCGTTCTCGGCTGCTAGATAGTGCAACCGTTGATTGGGAAAAACTATGGCCCAAGTTAAAACTAATTTCTTGCTGGGATAGTGCGATCGCAGCCGATCAGGCCCGAGGGTTACGGGCATATCTACCTAATACACTCATCCAAGGCAAAGGACTGCTGGCCACTGAAGCCCCCATGACCGTACCGCTGATTGCTGCTCGGGGCTGTGTGCCACTGCTCAGTGAGGTCTTTTTTGAATTTGAGGATGAGTTTGGATCAATTTTCTTGCTCCATGAATTGGAGCTAGGGAAAATCTACGCCGTGATTATTTCTCAAAAGGGCGGACTGTATCGGTATCGAATGTGCGATCGCGTTCAGGTTACCCACTACTACCAGGCCACCCCCTGCTTACAGTTCCTTGGCCGCAGCAATGCCACCAGCGATATGGTCGGCGAGAAACTGACGCTGGACTTTGTTAGCCAGGTGCTAGCCCAACTGGAGCTGCCAGCCAATGTGTTTAAGTGTTTGGCTCCTAGCCTGTTGCCCTATCCCCACTACACCCTGCTGCTGGATCAGGGTAGCGAGTCTCAGGCGTTGGCTATGCGGCTAGACCAGCTGCTGTGTGGGGCGTTTCACTATCGCCAGGCTCGGCTTTTGGGTCAGCTGCAGCCAATGCAAATACTCTCCTCAACAGATATGCTCCAGCGTTTGATGGCATACCACTACCGCCAGGGCAAACGTCTCGGTGATGTCAAATATCCCTGTCTGTTGACCACAGCGATCGATCTGGCAGATGTGGTGGCGAGTAGCCCTTAGATCAGCAGCTTAACTTTCCTTAACTGAATT
>JBCCAQ010000233.1:0-8677 GCA_039814735.1 Cyanobacteria bacterium P01_A01_bin.15 | reverse complement strand
TCCACTCGTCCCGATGGCAAATCCCTATCAAAGGAGCTGCAGCAGCAAGAAAATAAATTTTCCTCCACCGATGGTCGCAGGATTGTCGTCATCCCCTGTTTAGAACAGTGTTTTCTCCGGAGCGTCAGCGGTCTTGAGGTGATTGACTGTTTGACCCAGGATTTGCTGAGCGATCCATCCCGCTTTTGGATTATTGGTCTTGGCCAGGTAAGCTGGCGCTATCTACAGGCGATTTCTGCCCTGGATCACTATAGCGATCGCACCACCCATCTGGAGGAACTATCCGGAGAACAGCTCAGCAATTGGATTGACCCGGTTATATCTGAGCTAAGCATCGAGTTTCAGTCATCTTTGCTGCGATCGCAATTTACCAGTCAAAATCTAGACTGGAAAACAAAATATTTCAGCATCTTAGCTGACGAGGCCAAAGGAGTTGACACCGTAGCCGTGCAGCTTTTTCTAAATACGCTTCAGGTGATTAATGATGACGACCACCGGGGTGACGACCAGGCAACCCAACTAAACGATCTAGAAACCGATAAATTGCAAGGCTACAAAATTCACGCCAAGCTGCCGGAGCGACCCGGTATGCCCAAACTCATGGGGGAGAGCGAATATCTCCTCTATTCACTCTTGCTCCATCGCACCCTAACAAGGCAAGAACTCGCCGACAGCCTAGGGATGACGCTGCGTCAGATTATCCCTTGGATACAGAGCCTCCGCCAGGCTGGCGTCATCGAACAACAAGGGCAAACCCTGACCCTCAACCCCATCTACTATCCAACGGTCTGTACCAAGCTAGAGGGAGATAATTTCTCGCTATGATATTTACCCTAATTCTGGCCACGGCGATCGCCCAGACCCCTGACGGAGCCGCCGAAAAAGCCAGGGACATCATCGCCGAAATTACAACCTTCAAGCTAGTTGAGGCGGTCATCATTGTTCTAACGGCCTATTTTTTGATTCAGGTCTTTAGCCGACTGCTGTTTTGGCTATCGGAACGGGTGGCCAAGGAATGGCGATTACGCATCAAACAGTTTGTGCCATTTGTACGCATGATGGTTTTGAGCGTTGCCCTGATAGTGCTGATGAATCGATTCCTCAACCTATCTAAGGAAAACGTCTTTGCCATTACGGGTACCGTGGCGGTGGCGCTGGGTTTTGCCTTTAAGGACTATGTAAACTCTATTATTGCCGGGGTCCTGGGGCTGTTTGAAACACCCTACCAAATTGGCGATCGCATCAAAATTGATGGTAACTATGGTGAAGTCATTGCCTATGGCCTCAGGGGTTTGAGGCTAAGAACACCGACCGACGATGTGGTCAGCATTCCCCACAATAAAATTTGGACCCATTCTATTTCCAATTCCAATATGGGGAGTTTGGAGGCGCAGATTGTCACCTGTTTTTATCTCGAACATGCCGTTGAGCCACAGCGGGTTCAAGATATTCTGTATCGGGTGGCTCAAACCAGTCGATATACCCAGATCAAGCTACCCATTGTCGTCAACATCGAGGATAAAGTTTGGGGAACGCTGTTTACCCTAAAGTGCTACCCCATCGACGCTCGCTATGAGTTTCAATATAAAACGGACCTGACCCTACGAGCCAAGCAAACCTTTAAAGACTGCGGCATTTCCTATCCCCATATGCCGGTTCCCTATATGAAAGACGCGTAACCGTCCCCCACTCATGATCGGACACAGGCATGAAGAGTAAGCATTTATTATGGGCTCTGCTCGGTTTGATCTGTTTGCTACTAACTGCGATGCCGGTTAGAGGGCAGATCACCATTGATGGCCTGCCCCTCGGGGATGTTTTCGATAGTGAAATTACGATCACAACACCGCCTTTGCCCATCGATCGGTCGGTCGTGCGTTTGGACGGGCGATTTTTGTTTCGAGTGGCCGCCGTTGACGGTATTTCTTCTATCACCAGGGCTCGAGAGATCTCCAAACGGTTACAAACCTATGCCGCCAAACAGGGCAATCTCTCAGATCAGGTGACCTGGATAGAAGACCCCGATACCGAACAGCCGATTATTCAGCTGGATGACCAGCTGTTGATGACGGTTACTACGGCGGATGCAGTTTTGGTGGGGATAGGGTCGACCGAGATTCGCGCCGATAGCCTGCAGGCGATTGTCACCGATGCGCTGGCCTACTACCAGTACGAGCGGCAGCCAGAGGTCGTTCAGCAGCGGCTGGTTTGGGCTGGCGGGCTTTTACTCTCGATGCTGGCGGTCGGGTGGGGGCTGCAGTGGCTACATCGGTGGCTATCCGATGCTCCAGAAAAAAAGCTCGCGGCCAGTCAGCTGGTCAAACAGCAGATCATATGGCGACAGGCTAAACGCATTTATGAGCTAAAGCATTGGTTTCTCTGGCTGGGGGAACTGCTGATTTGGGGGGGCGGTGGCTTTATAATTTTGGGGCTCTTTCCCTACACACGGATATGGCAACAGCCGCTGATCCAGCTGCTTCGGGTACCTTTTAGAATTGCGATCGCACTTTTTCTCGGCTATGCCATTGTCCACCTGGGGGATATTGTTATTGACCGGCTATTTCTCGCCCTCTACGACCAGGCAGCCCCCAGCTCAGCCCTAACCCAGCGCACCAGTCTCCGCTTTTCCACGTTCTCCCAAGTCACCAAAAGCATTTTAGTCGCCGTGGTCGGCACCATCTGCAGTCTGGTGGTTCTAACCCTGATTGGCGTCGACCTAGGTCCGCTGCTAGCCAGTGCAGGCATCATTGGACTGGCCCTTTCACTAGCATCCCAGAGCCTGCTCAAGGACGTTATCAACGGCTTTATGATTTTAATGGAAGACCACTACGGCATTGGCGATGTGATCATTGTCCGAGAGATGTCAGGTTTTGTAGAAACCATGAACCTGCGCATCACCCAGCTCCGCAATGAAGAAGGTCGGCTAATCACCATTCCCAATGGCCAGATTGACATTGTTCAAAACCTCTCCAAAGAATGGTCTCGGGTTGACCTAAAGGTGCCCGTTGCCCTCAAAAGCGACATTGACGAAGCGCTTATGCTGATCAAACAGGTCGCCGATGACATGCGCGCCGATGCAGCATGGCAGGCGCTGATCCTAGAGACACCGCTGCTGCTGGGCGTCGACAATATCGACCACGTGGGAGCCACCGTACGCCTGTGGATCAAGACCCTGCCCCTAAAACAGTGGGACGTCGCCCGCGAATATCGCCGCCGCCTCAAAATTGCCTTTGAGCAAGCCAACATAGACTTTGGCATTCCCCAACAAACGGTCCAAATCGCCCATCCCCCAACCCAAAAGCTACAACCAGCAGACGACTAAACGCCCCCGCCAACGTATCCCCCAAAACTCACCACTTACCCAAAGCCCCCCTTTCACCCTTCTCCTTTCACCCTTCTCCTTTCACCCTTCTCCTTTCACCCTTCTCCTTTCACCCTTCTCCTTTCACCCCTTACCCCTTCCAAACCAAGACCACCATCTCACCCCCACACATTCCCCAACAACAATCTATCCACAGGTACATGCCGTTTATACCAAACGTCAGATGAATTTGTGGGTAAAATTTGGTGCAATAGATATGTACACAAGAGCACATTAATACGGCTAAATTTCGGCATAGAGAGAAACTGCACAGCCATTCGCAGCAGTCTATAGCTACCATTTGGCTCACCCGAGGAGATGATAAAACCACTAAGAGCCCACAAAAACAATCTGGACAATCTGGACACCAGCGTCTCCAACAGTCATCTGGGGTCAAGGCTTTTAGTGTCGGGCCAAGAGTCAGACATGTGGCTATGGCAGGCGCTGCCAGCCCCTGGGGATAACCGGGAGAAGACCCACATCAGCCAGGACTGCGAGGTCATGGGCTATGTCATTTCCGGTCGAGCCGAGCTGCATGTAGATGGTAAAGCGATCGATCTTAGGCCCGGCGACTCTTGGGTTGTACCCACCGGAGCCCTACACTCCTATCGCATTTTAGAGCCGCTCACCGCCATTAAAACTAGCCACCCACCCGCCGGTCAAATCTATTAGATCTAGCATCCGGCTGCCCTTGCGACACTGTTTACTTTATTAGAGGAACTGAATGACCTTTTCGAACACATTGGATATTAACCCTTTACTACAGCACAAAGGAGACATTTGCATCTCCATTTATATGCCAGCCCATCGGGGCGGTCCCCAGACGCAGCAGGACCCGATTCGCCTAAGAAATCTGCTGGGTCAGGCTGCCACTAAGATGGTGCAAGCCGAGATAGATACCGAGGAAATTAACAGACTGCTGTCGCCCGCCCGCGAGCTGTTAGAAAATAGCAACAGCGACTTTTGGCAACACCAGAGCGACGGACTTGCCCTCTTTATCGGGGATGGTTTTTTCCAATATCAGCGGGTACCCGTAGATTTCAACGAGTTTGTCAGCGTCAGCCACAGCTTTTATATCAAGCCGCTGCTGCCCCTGTGGACTACCAACGGCAGCTACTATATTCTGGCGGTCAGCCAAAATCAGGTACGAGTATTTGAGGCTACGCGATCTTCTGTGGAGCCGATGAGCTTAGAGGCGGTTCCCAACAGTCTGGCTGAAGCGCTCAAGTACGACGATCCTGAAAAACAGCTGCAGTTCCATAGCAGCCGCGGCGACACCCCCATTTATCACGGTCAGGGGGCCAGCGCTAGGGATGATCGCACGGACATTCTCAGATTTCTGCGCGCCATCGACGGAGGTCTTAAATCATCTCTTACCAGCACCCACAGACCAATGGTGTTTGTCGGGGTTGACTATCTCTTTCCCATGTACCAGCAGATCAGCAGCTACCCAACCCTGTTGGATACGCCGTTAGCGACCAACCCGGACAGCCTCAGCCCGCAGGATCTCCACCAGCAAACCTGGCCCATGGCTGAAGCCCACTTTAGCCAGGCGCTAAAACAAAACAAGGCCCGCTATTTGGAACTGGTCGGCTCTGATTACACATCATCTAGTCTCAAGGATATTCTAAACGCGGCCCACGACGGCCAGATTGATACTCTCTTTGTGGTGTCTGAACACCAAAAGTGGGGGATCTATGACGCTCAATCTCGCCAGTTTGCCGAGGCGGATGGCACCGACCCCCGTAGCGACGGTCTGCTCAATTTAGCGGCGGTCTACACGCTCCACTGTGGTGGTCAGGTATTTGTCACGGGTGCTGAGAGGATGCCCACCAACACCCTGGCAGCCGCGATTCTCCGCTATCCTATGCCCAAAAAGACAGCTGCCGTGTAGTCGCCTACGGGCCTGGCAGCTGCGGGCCGACCTAAAAAAACAGAAACGCTGTTGGGGCTTAACGTTATAGAGACCGCCGCCGCCTAGCTTTAGGCGGCACCGGGGCTGACCGTTTCAAACTGGGGGAGCGAGCCTAGTTTACGCACATCAACTTTGACATCCATACCCAGATAGTCATCGGGCTGGCCGCTCCAGGAACCCGATAGGGGAATCACCTGACCGGGATAGCGTGCGATCGCAACCTGAATCAAATCAAAGCCCGCCGTAATCCGATTGGTCGGATCGTAGCTGCGCCAGCCCGCCCCTGGCAGATACACCTGGAGCCAGGCATGGGTCGCCCCGGAACCCACCATGCCAACATCGCCCCCATCCAGGGACGCATCATATAAATAGCCGCTGACAAACCGACAGGCAAACCCCAGCCGTCGGAGCGCCTCCATCATCAGCCAGGCATAGTCACGACAGGTGCCCGAACGCAGTTGCAGGGTTTCACTGGGGGTCTGGGTACCTTCCACATCGCGGGCCTGGTAGGCCCAATTTTCCCAAACATCTGTCATCATCCGCTGCAGCACATCCAGGGTGTCATCCTGATCGCCCACTACAAAGCTTTTGGCCCAGGCCGCCACCTTGCCCCCAAGATCGTCCGCATGGGGACGAATAAAACAGGCCAGATCGATCCACTCCTCAGACGTGTACTGCACAGGCACCTGCTCAGCTCGCGGATCGATGGGAAATTCAGTAATTTTTTTAATCCCAAAATGTTCACCCCTAAACCGGTAGTGAACCGTTAGCTCCGTGGTCGGCTGTTCAAATTTTATTAGGGCCACATTGTTGGAAAGGGTATCCATCATCCACCGGATGGTGGACGGGATGTTGGTCTCCAAGGAATAATTTAAAATTCGACCGCCGTATCCCACCCCTGGCAAAAAGATGCCACGGTGCTCACCCAGGGTTACGGGGTTTTGATAACGATAGGTAGTCACATGCTCAAGGTCATAAATAACAGTCATGCTCGAGCTATTGCACCTGTGGTGTGGGTAAAAAGACGCTGCGTCTGTAGGGTCAAATAGTTTTTAGGAGCCGCTATGGCCCAAATGGGGCAAATATAGGCTAAACGTACTACCCTGCCCCAGGGTTGAATCAAGGGCAATTTTTCCGTTGTGCAGCTGGGCAATACGCTGGGAGAGGTGCAGCCCTAATCCGCTGCCGGAGCGCATATGGTTGCCCTGGCGAAACCATTCAAAAATCTTTTGCTGGTCCGCCTCAGAAATACCGGTGCCTGTATCCTTCACATCCAGACTCACGGTGCGATCATCCAAAGCCCGCAGTCCCACCGTGATCTGACCAACATCCGTAAATTTGATCGCATTGCCCACCAGGTTAGTCAGCAAACGCCGCAGTTCCAGCTGATCCCCTTTGACCAGATAGTCGCGTCCGGGCCTGTCTAAAACAAGTCTGATGCCCTTTTGTTTAGCCAAAGGAGCCAGCTCCTTGACCACCTGCTCACACAGGGAGTTTAAGGAAATAGTGGACAGGGTTAGGGACTTTTTTCCGGAATCGTGACGATAGACTTCCAATAGGGTATTGGTCATCTTTAGCAAATTGGTATTGTTGGTAACAATATTTGCCAAAGCATTTTGAGCATCGCCATCGATATCACCAAAAGCGCCTTGCAAACACAGCTCTAACACCCGATTGGCCGCCACCAGGGGAGTCCTCAGATCGTGGGTTAGCCGGGCCACAAAGTCATCGCGCTGTTGCATCATATGGCGATGGGCATCAATACTGCGCTTTAGTCGCACCATCGAACGGACCCGCGCCAGCAGCTCATCCACATCAAACGGCTTTCGCAAAAAGTCATCGGCCCCCGCATCTAGCCCCTTGATCAGGCTTGACTGCTCATGGGCTGTCAGCATCAGGATCGGGATATAGGGAAGCTTTTTATCTTCACGGACGCGCTGGGCGACGTCATAGCCGCTGAGACCAGGCATCATAATGTCTAGCAAAATCACATCGGGGGGAGACTTTTCAATGGCGCTGAGGGCCTCTTCCCCATCCTCCGCTAGCTGAATGCGATAGTCGTCAACCTCGTCTAAAAGAGACTCTAGTAGAAATAGATTATCAACGGTATCATCAACCGCCAAAATAGTAACCACGGCAGAATTATTCATCAGTTAGTCAGGAACTTGACAGGCAATTTTCACAGAGCCCTAGGACCGAGTCGTTGACCAATATCCAGAAGGGATATAGACGAGGCAGACTTAGGGGCGGATGTGAGCTAATGAAGTCACCAGCTAAATTAATCAGAACTAAACCCTATCAAAATAGATAATCTGCAAACATCTACCTATGGCTAGATGACTCGGCATACTAATAAAGGCTTTAGATTTGGAGAACCGCTCCCAACCCCAAAAAAACAGCATGGCCAGCTACAGATGGCGGGGAATCCGGATCCGAAACTGGCTGCCCCGACCGACCTCACTATCCACTGTAATGCTGCCGTGCATCATTTCTAGCAGCAGCTGGGTGATTGATAGCCCCAAGCCGGTGCCCTGATGTTTACGCGAGATCGACTGATCTGCTTGGTGAAACGCATCAAATATATGGGACAAACTTGCATCTGCAATACCAATACCGCTGTCTGATACGACAATTTCGACCACATCAGGTGAGACCTCTTGGGCGGTTATAGAAACAAATCCATCGTCGGTAAACTTGATCGCGTTGGAGAGCAGGTTGGTCAGGATCTGGCGCAGACGGTTGGCATCGTTTGTAATTTTAGGATCGCATAGGGCCAGGTCTAACCGTAGGTCTAGCTGCTTTTGATCCGCTAGCGACTGTAGCCCCATGGCGGTCGTGGTAATCACCTCCGATAGGTTGACAGGCTCCATCCTCAGGTCTAGTCGGCCAGCCTCGATTTTCGAGAGGTCGAGAATATCGCTGATCAGCTCCAGCAGCTGATTGCCGTTAGTCAAGACGCGCTGGAGCATATCCAGCTGACGGTTGTTGGCACGGCCCTTAAGCTGACGCATCAGGATCTGCGAGAACCCGATGATAGCGTTGAGGGGAGTCCTCAGCTCATGGGACATGGTAGCCAAAAATTCAGACTTAAGCTGTGAGACCTCAACTAGCTGCAGGTTTTTACGCTGGATCTGTTCCCGCTGCTTCTCAAGCTCCTGATTTCGCTGTTTGAGTAGCTCGTTGGTTTCCCTGAGGCGGCGGTTGGCCAGCGCCGTTTCGCACTCGGCCCGATAGATCCGCATGGCGCTCTGGACAGTGCGGGTCAGGGTATCGCTGGACAGCTTTGACTTGGGCAGATAGTCCGAGGCTCCAGCCTTCATTAGATTGACGGCGGTTTCTTCGCTACCCTGTCCGGTAAGGGCAATGAGCGGCACCTTTACACCGGTTTCTCGCAGTCGGTT
>JBCCAQ010000191.1:0-10846 GCA_039814735.1 Cyanobacteria bacterium P01_A01_bin.15 | reverse complement strand
CTTGGCGGAACGTCCTGGTAATGCGCAGGTCGTTTATGGCGCTGATGAGACGGTAGAGGTGAAGATCGTTGAAGACGATGGTGTAATGACTGAGTATCCGATTGCACCGGGACAGCCAATGATTGTATCTGACGGACAACAGGTTAGTCTGGCTGAACCTTTAACTGATGGACCTTTAAATCCTCATCAAATCCTGGAGTTTTTCTTCAAATACCATCGCGAGACTAAGGGCGTCCATGAGTCTGCCATGATTAGTCTCCAACAGGTGCAAACCTTTTTGGTGAATGAAGTACAGTCGGTATATCAGTCTCAGGGGATTGACATTGCTGACAAGCATATTGAGGTGATTGTTCGACAGATGACCTCCAAGGCTCGAGTGGAAGATGGCGGTGATACTACCATGCTGCCAGGTGAGCTGGTTGAGATTCGTCAGCTAGAGCAGGTTAATGAAGCAATGTCCATTACTGGTGGTGCTCCGGCGGAGTATACTCCTGTCCTGTTAGGGATTACTAAGGCTTCGCTAAACACCGATAGCTTTATTTCAGCAGCAAGCTTCCAGGAAACAACTCGGGTTCTGACGGAGGCCGCTATTGAGGGCAAGTCTGACTGGCTACGTGGGCTCAAAGAGAATGTCATCATTGGGCGTTTAATTCCTGCTGGTACGGGATTTAATGCCTATGAAGAAAGAGCAACGCCTGAAATCGATCCTTCATTTGACAAGACATTTTTGTCGGATGATATGGCTTTGCAGGATATGGTCCTCGATGATCGGACTGCCCGTGCCTATGATCGTGAGGGTGGGCTCAATATGTTTGCTGACGACATGGTGGGAAGCTCTACTGAGGGAGGCGGTAATCCCAATGCGGCGGAGTCTCAAACTCCACCGTCACCCTTCTTGGACGATAATGCTTTGATTGATGATCAAACAGCTGCGCCTTAGTAGTTCGCATAAGTAAGCGGACTCTGCTAAAGCCGACATTCCGCACTCCCAACTGTCACACTCAGGCATTAAACCTGAAAGCTCTATCGATAAAGGCTTTCAGCGCCAGTTAGTTCATGGGAACTATTTTGAGTAAATTCTCAATAATTAAGGGCTATTGAGAATTTCTGTTTCTTTAGAGGCTGTGATCCACTGACTTCGTCGTTAATTATCAGATGTGCCAGTTTAATGGCGGAATGTGGGCTAAAGCTTTTGACAGAGTTCTGGAATTGAATATGCATAAAAAAAAGCTAGGAAAAACTTTCCTAGCTTTTTTGTGCTCTGATGAAATGCCAATCTAATTGTCTAGATCTAGCTCTGCTGCTTTGATGGTTATAGTTTGCGCCTGTTCACCACGCCGTAGGCTAACCTTCAATCGTTGGCCAATTTTTGCTTGATCCACATAAGCCTGAAGTTGGCTGGACGTATTAAAGCGCTGCTCGTCAATTTTGGTGATGACGTCACCACGGCGCAATCCGGCATTGGCAGCAGGCGTTTCAGGGAGGACTCGAATGACCAAAACACCGTTGACCTCTGGGATGAGCATGCTTGCATTGGGGTCACTATTATTCCGCTGAGCCATTTCTGGCGTTAGGTCGGCAATTTGAACGCCTAGGTATGGATGGGCTATGTGCTCACCACGAGCAAGCTGATCTTGGACAGATTTAGCCTTGTTAATGGGAATGGCAAAGCCAATGCCCATAGCGTCCGCACGAATAGCTGTGTTGATGCCAATGACTTCCCCCTGACTGTTGAGGAGGGGACCACCGGAATTGCCCGGATTGATGGCTGCATCTGTCTGAATAAAGTCAAGCCGTTTGTCAGGAATTCCGACAGTGGCGCTTGAGCGCTTGAGCGTACTGACAATCCCCAGGGTAACGGTGTTGTCGAGGCCGAGGGGATTGCCCACAGCGATGGCCCAATCGCCGACATCTACGTTGTCAGAGTCTCCCAGAGAAGCTACAGGTAGGTCTTCTGCTTCTGCATAGATTTTGACCACAGCCAGGTCAGTAAGTTCGTCGGCACCTTCGACGGTTCCATCGAAATGACGACCGTCCTTGAGGGTAACTGTAACGCGATCGGCTTTGTCGACCACGTGGGCGTTTGTAAGTATGTAGCCACTGCTATCTACAATAAATCCAGACCCCTGTCCGCTAAGACGTTCCTGTTGAGGGACGTGCTGAAATGTGTCGGGACCAAAGAATCCTCTAAAAAGGGGATCTTCGTAAAACATATCCGGCACGTTACGGGTGATGGTGCGTTCAGTGTCGATGCGCACAACTGCGTCGCCAACACTCCGTACGGCAGCAGCGACAAAACTTTCACTCGATAGGGAGGGAGCTTCAGCACCAGGTTGTGTCAGGGCAGCGGCGGGGGTAATGCCAGACAAAAACAGCAGCACTGCTGATAGGCAGGTTATCAACCATCGACCAAGGTGATGGTTGAGGAGCATGGATAAATCAGATGGCTTCATAGGTTAGGTCATTCTCTGAGACAGCAATAGTCCTTGAAGAGCCTCCGGGAAAATCTATGGTAGACCTGTTAGGAGTTAGGGACCAATGGTCAAAAGTTGATCTTATTTTGTCAGGTTCCAAAGCAATCGTGGGCGGAAAACCACCCTGGAAATCATCACTTTAATGGTCATGGTTGGCTGTCTGTTACCGGCTGATGCTGTAGGGTAGTGATCGTTTTGGGGGGAGAAGGCGAAAATGGCTGGCAGGTTTAAGTTAATGACCTCGGTGAGCTGGGTGATTGTAGCGTTAGCAATAGCGGTCAGTGGTTGTCAGACCACATCGGTATCGATCGGACAGTTGTTTGCGCCTAGTTATGAATCGCAGCTGGCAGAGTACCTGACAAATACGGGGGCGGCGATGTATGGAGCCTACTGGTGCCCCCACTGTGCCAGACAAAAGCGATTATTTGGCAATGCGGTTGAGTTGCTTCCCTATGTGGAATGTGATGCCCGTGGGATGAATCCGCGCGTGGATCTTTGCGCTGCGGTTGGGATTACTGCTTACCCTACCTGGCAAATCAATGGGGAGTTTTATTTGGGGGCCCTGCCTTTAATGCGTTTGGCCATACTCTCAGGCTTTGAAGAAGGCGACCAGACTGATATTGATACCGATAGCTGGGGCGGGTACAGTCCGGCTCAGTAAGGTCCTGCGGTAGCAGACCTTACTAGGGTTAGATGACCAATCTGTTTTAGAATATATCTATAAGAATTAAAGCTATGACACCTCTAGAGATGGAGGCGCGTGTAGGAGGGTTATTAAGCACCATGGGCGGAGAAATCTTTTCGGTTGCAGTTACGATGTTTGTCATTGTCATGGTGGGGCTAGGTGTTGGCTTTCTGATGCTGAAACTTCAGGGCGCTGAAGAGTAGCTGGCTGATTTTGATGGTTCGGTACTTTTCTTAAGATGCAATTTTGATGACCGGCTCATCCTGTAAATTAGCCGTTGTTCGAACCGACAGAATTATTCTAAAAGTGCTGGGGTCAGTAGCCTATTGCTGGATCCAGCACTTTTTAATGTCCATGCTAATGTTTTCGATCGATACGACGTCTGTTAAGATGAGTAAAGCGTTAAGTTTTGTTTAGAGTCCCCCATGAGCATATTGGTGGTTGGTGCAACTGGCACGCTAGGTCGGCAGATTGTCCGTAATGCGTTAGATGAGGGATTTGACGTTAAGTGTCTGGTGCGCAACTTCCAAAAGGCTGCATTTTTGCGAGAGTGGGGGGCGCAGTTGGTTCAAGCTAATCTCTGCGGTCCTCGGTCTTTACCACCATGTTTTGAAGATGTGACGGCTGTGATTGATGCGGCTACATCTCGTCCCCAGGATTCTGCCTATGAGGTGGACTGGTATGGCAAGGTCGCCTTGATTAAAGCGGCGCTTGAGGCCAAGGTTGAGCGGTATGTGTTTATTTCTATTCTCAACTGTGAGAAGTATCCCCACGTGCCACTGATGGATATTAAGCACTGTACGGAGAAGTTCCTTGAGGAATCGGGTATTAATTACACTATTCTGAGACCCTGCGGTTTTTTGCAGGGGCTGGTTGGCCAGTATGCGATTCCAATTTTAGAAAAGCAGGCGATCTGGGTGATGGGTGAAGCGGCACCGATTGCCTATATGAATACTCAGGATATTGCTCGATTTGCAGTCCGTGCTGTACAGCTGCCTGAGACCAATAAAAGCTCCTTTCCGCTGGCAGGGACACGGGCCTGGGGCGGCTATGAGCTTGTGCGACTGTGTGAGCGACTGTCTGGTGAGGACGCCAAGGTTTCAACCATGTCCTTAGGGCTGCTGCGCGGTGTGCGAAGGTTTGCTAACTTCTTTCAGTGGGGATGGCAGTTTGCCGACCGGTTGGCGTTTGCTGAGGTGAGTGCCGGTAGCGCTCCCCTGGATGCTGATATGGATGAGGTTTATGCGGTCTTTGGGTTGGATAAGTCTGAGACGGCCACTGTTGAACAGTATTTGGGTGAGTACTTCAACCGTATTTTGAAAAAACTCAAAGAGCTTGACTTTGAAAGCGATCGCGAAAGCAAGAAAAAGCTGCCGTTTTAGTTTGCTTTTCCTGTACCCCTGGGCTCGATTTTAATCTATGGGTTTTAATCTATACGATAGGATAATCGGCCGTCTCAATGGGCAAAAATACCGTCCAGGTAACTCCCTGATTTGGACGTTCTCTGACGGTGAGTTTGGCACCCAAAGCTGTGAAGAGAGCCTTTGTGGTTTGTAGATTTAAACTGAGGCCGCCGGTGTCAGGTTGAAACATGAGCAGTTTACCCAGGGATTTTAGGGGCGGACGGTTTGTGGCGAAGCTCGGGTTGGCTTCTGCTTGAAATTCCAGCTTGAGCTGATCGCCAGCCGCCATTACCTGTAACAGGATTTCGCCATTGGGGGTAATGCTGTGGGTAAAAAGCTCGACAAGACCTGTTAAAACCTGTTGTAAAAGAACCGGATCGCTGGCTACCATCGGCAAATACCTAGGTAGCTTGACATCAAGGGACAGGTTGCGGCGTTTGGCTGCTGTCTCCCATTGGGGAATGACTGTTTGAATGATTTCGTCAAGACCGGTTGCTGTCAAGGATGAGCGCGGACCTTTTTGGGTGGCCGCTTCCAACTCAACGGCCTTAAAAATAAGGTTAAAGCGATCAATCTGTTGGGTGCAGGCGTTGTCGATTTGGTGCAGACGCTGTTTTGCTTTCTCGACTAGGTCTTTGCGGCGTATGAGGGAGCGGGTCAGCGTGCGAATCGTGGTCAGGGGGGTGCGGATTTCATGGGCCATGGCCTGGAGTAGCTCGGTGTCGAGGCCGGAAGACTCGCTGGTGACGGGGCGAGTCTCATCCGGGGGGGAGATAATTTTCTCGATTACCGGATGGGGTCTGGGGGTGGATAGGGAGGACAGCATCCACCGGCTAAACTGGCTGACAATACGGTAATCGGGCTCGGCAGGGGAAAACTCCGCCACCAGTGGCTCCAGGAAGTCTAGCTGTTTGCGGTGGGTGAGGAATATTCGCGATCGCAACAGCTGCCATACCTGATGGATCACCGTTGGCATAAATGAAAACTGAAACCGCAGCTCATCCTCCGCATCGCGACCCAGCACCAGCACCACACTAAACCGCTGGGTTAGCAGCAGACAAAATCGCTCCCCCGCCAGGGGATCGCCCTCCAAAAGAGGTAAAACCCGAGCCGCCGAGGTCTCTGCCGCTGGCTGTTCATCAGCTGGCATCAGCTGACAAAATGCTTGGGAAAACTGATCCAGCGGCGGGGGCACAAACACCCAGTTAGACAGCTGTACCGTGAGCCTGGGCTCATCAAGGATGGGGAAAGGGCCGCTAAGCAGTAGCCCCACCGGTGATTTTCCGTGGGTTTTCCGGGACCGAGTCGTTTGCTTTGGTGAGCTGGCGCTGCTGTGGGAAAGTGTCTGCCGTAGTAGATGGCCAAGGGATGAAATCGCTCCCTGCCATTCCATATCAGCCCGTTCTGCCTGGTACTGGCGACGAGTTTCTCCAGAGAAACCTTCTGGGTTTAGATCATCCCACTCTGCTGACTCGGATGACAGCTCTCCTAAGGCTACTAAACTACTAATTGTGGGTAAAAACTTCTCCACCGCTGGCCCCTAGCTATGTTTAGCCTGTGGTACCACGCATCAGCTTGGCCAGCTGATGCGGACAACACACCTATCTAGAGACTACTGGGAAGATTCCCCCATGGCTATGGGGTAGAACCGAACGTTAGCTTAACCCAATAAACTAATTGAGTCGTAGAATGCACCGCTCAAACGTATCGTCAGCCAAGCCAGGTTGAGGGAATCAGCGTTTCTGGACTCGAAGCCATGGGACGGGTTAGCACTTTTTGAATACCCTGATGTACCAGCTGACGCATTTGCCGATGCTGCTCCGCAGAGTAGCAGTTTTTAGGTAGGTCGAGGGAGCATTCACTGTCCCCCATGGCCACATAGCGTGCAGGCAGACGGCTCAGTACAAATGTGGCTAACCGATCGCGAGCGTCAGAGTTAGTAAACGTTTCCCGGCAGGACGCAGACGAATTGGTTGCTAGGACATCATCAATAATTTCGTTAACTACAGGCAGCGCAATGTTGATAAGAGTATTTGCCATGGTGAGGAGCTCCAATTGTGAATATTAGGTGGACGGGGTACTAAAACGCTTTGTAGGCAACCCTTGAGGCTGTGCAATTTTGACCGTCCAGTTAGTTATAAAGTAGTCGCTAAATCTAGCTTAAAGACCTTAAACAAAGTCTATTGCCGATTTAAGCCCATGACGGGGATCGCTCTTCAGGAGGCGATCCCCGTCTGAATGTACTGCTATTTTTTCTCACCTTGAATCCCGAGAGGGGCATCTTTAATAAAGACTAAATATTTGCCTGAAAAATCAACCCTAACCTCCTTAACAAACAAAAACAATTGATAGCTATCAATTGTTTTTTTACTTTTCAATCATGCTGTTGCAGCTGGGTTAGATAAGGTAAAGCTATGCAGCTTTTAATTTGCCCTGGCTATCATTCATCTGATTTAACCCATTCCTTTCTAGGGGCTCTGCTAGGGGAGATCACGCCAGAACGTCTGTGGATCAGGCCAATTTGGACGTCACCTGGGGCGCTACCCTGGCTCTTCACCTCCCCCCAGGGGCCACAGCTAGACCGGCGACTGCAAATTATTGCGTTTAGTGCCGGGGTTGTGGCCGCTTATCCGTTAATGCTGGCCTGGCAGGGGATGGGTGGAACCGGCTGTCTGATTGCGGTGGATGGTTGGGGCATGCCCCTATTGGGCGATCTAGCCATTTATCGGCTCAGCCACGATCGCTGGACCCACGACACGACCTACTTTCCCTCAGCTGCCGAGAGCAGGGGCT
The DNA here is from genome assembly GCA_039814735.1 of Cyanobacteria bacterium P01_A01_bin.15. GTDB lineage: Bacteria > Cyanobacteriota > Cyanobacteriia > Phormidesmidales > Phormidesmidaceae > Leptothoe. Next base: position 3,491 of record JBCCAQ010000191.1, on the reverse strand, counting down.
ACTTCTACTGTCACCCTAGAATTGATCACTTATCCCTTTGGCATTCACCTCAGCTCAGTAGAGGAAGGGGCTCAATCGGAGCGGCTCCGAGTACAATGACAGCCCTTGACTTTATCTGCGCTGTCCTGGGCACCCAGGCGGACGTTGGGTAGTGCTGTTGTATGAACTTTTTTAAGGGAATCAAGGGTTTGTCATCAAGCGCTGACGTACCCATCGTCCAGATTGCAGCAAGAGCAAAGTTTACGGGAACAATTTTAGGCAATATTGTTAGACCTTTTATCGGAGGTGAGATCGGTCGTATCCTTCTGCAGAGGTGCGTTACAGGGATTTTTGGCAGACGATAGGGCCGCAAAAACAGGTTCCTTCCATAGAAAGCCGTTTTTCTGTGAAGTTTGTCCAATCCTTTGGAGCGTGATTGTAAAATAGACAACCATTACCAGCCATTTATCAGCCGTATCTCCCTTAGCTGGCAACCTTATAAACACCATGACTTCTACGTTTGTAAAGCCTTCTGTTAAAGCAACCTCGGTGATCCAGCGAGCAACCGGTGCATTTGCTCTAATTGATAGCCTTATTCGCCACGGCGTGAGCCATGTGTTTGGCTATCCGGGCGGGGCGATTTTGCCGGTCTACGATGAACTCTACAAAGCCGAGCAGCGGGGAGATATTCACCACATCTTGGTGCGTCATGAGCAGGCGGCGTCCCATGCGGCGGATGGCTATGCTCGGGCTACAGGGCAAGTAGGTGTCTGTGTGGCCACCTCTGGCCCCGGTGCCACCAACCTGGTAACCGGTATTGCCACGGCTCAAATGGATTCGGTACCCATGGTGGCGATCACGGGGCAAGTGGCACGGGGGTCAATTGGCAGCGATGCCTTTCAGGAGACTGACATCTTTGGCATTACCCTGCCGATTGTCAAGCATTCTTATGTGGTGCGCGATCCGCGCCAAATGGCAGACATTGTGGCAGAGGCGTTTTATATTGCTCAATCGGGCCGTCCGGGACCGGTGCTCATCGATGTTCCGAAAGACGTTGGTTTAGAAGAGTTTGACTATGTGCCGGTGCTGCCGCGCTCTGTGACCATTCCAGGGTACAAACCCACGACGCGGGGCAATCCTCGACAGATTGCCAATGCGATCGCACTGCTCCGCAAAGCCCACAAACCTCTGCTCTACGTCGGTGGCGGTGCAGTTGTTTCTGGAGCCCATGGCGAGATTGCCCGGCTGGCCGAGTATTTCCAAATTCCGGTTACCACCACCCTGATGGGGAAAGGGGCCTTTGACGAGCAAAGCCCCCTCGCGGTGGGCATGCTGGGCATGCACGGCACCGCCTACGCCAACTTTGCGGTGAGCGAGTGTGACCTGCTGCTGGCCGTTGGTGCCCGATTCGACGACCGGGTAGCTAGCAATCTTGAGCAGTTTGCCCAGCATGCCAAGGTCATTCACATTGATATTGACCCGGCGGAAGTGGGTAAAAACCGAGTGCCGGATGTTCCCATTGTGGGTGATGTGAAGACCGTATTGGCGGAGCTGCTGACCCGCCTTGACCCGTCTGAAACGTCTCAAACAGGCGCGTGGCTTGCCCGCATTGCCCAGTGGAAAATCGACTATCCGCTCAAAGTACCGACCTACAGCGATAAGCTATCGCCGCAGCAGGTGATTGCCACGGTCGGGCGTCAGGCACCAAATGCCTATTACACCACCGACGTGGGTCAGCACCAGATGTGGGCGGCCCAGTTTCTTCAAAACGGTCCCCGCAAATGGATTTCCAGTGCTGGCCTTGGCACCATGGGGTATGGCATGCCCGCTGCCCTGGGGGTACAAATGGGCGTTGGTGACAATCAGGTGATTTGTATCAGCGGCGATGCCAGTTTTCAGATGAACCTGCAGGAACTGGCCACCCTGGCCCAATACAACATCAGGGTCAAAACGGTGATTATCAACAACGGCTGGCAGGGGATGGTGCGCCAGTGGCAGCAGGGATTTTACGGTGAGCGCTACGCTTCTTCAAATATGGAAGTGGGTATGCCTGACTTTGAAAAACTTGCCGAAGCTTTTGGGGTTAAGGGCATGGTGATCAAATCCCCCGAGCAGCTGGAGTCTGGAATCGCTGAGATGTTAGCCCATGACGGTCCGGTGCTGTTGGATGTGTGGGTGCGCCGGGATGAGAACTGCTATCCGATGGTGCCACCGGGGAAAAACAATTCTCAAATGATCGGTCTGGCCGAACCTGTTACCAAGCGTTCGGTGGAAGTTGTCCACTGCAGCAGCTGTGGCAGCGACAATAAAGCTACCCACCGGTTTTGTTCAGAATGCGGTACTAAGCTTTAGCGGCTTGCGTCAACAATCTGGCCGTCTTGGATGCGGATGCGGCGTTTGGTCTGCGCCGCCACCTCTGTTTCATGGGTGATAACAATCACCGTGATCGCCTGCTCGTTGAGCTCATGGAATAGATTCATCACCTCCTGAGATGTGTGGGTATCCAGGGCTCCGGTAGGTTCATCTGCGAGTAGAATAGCCGGTTGATTGACCAGGGCGCGGGCGATCGCAACCCGCTGCTGCTGTCCGCCCGACAGCTGGCTGGGTCGGTTGGCCATGCGATCGCTCAGCCCCACATGGGTCAATGCGGCCTCCGCCCGTATTTGTCGTTCCGCTTTGGGAATGCCCCCATAGACCATGGGTAGCATGACGTTTTCCAGGGCGGTGGCGCGGGGGAGCAGATTAAACTGCTGAAAGACAAATCCAATCTGCTGGTTGCGAATATAGGCCAGTTCGTCTTTGGTGAGGGTGGTCAGTTCGCGGTCGTTTAGACAGTAGCGACCAGCGGTGGGCTGGTCGAGACAGCCCATAATATTCATCAGGGTGGATTTACCAGAACCGGACGCCCCCATAATAGAAACGTACTCACTGGCCTCAATCTGCAGGTCAATGCCCCGCAGAATCGGCACTTCCATGTCGCCAAGATGATAGGTTTTGGTAATATTTTCTAAAGTAATCATAGGAATTAGTCGCTGCGTAGGGCCACAATCGGGTCAAGCTTGGCGGCATTGCGGGCGGGGATGACACCGGCGACGAGGCCCACGCTGGTGGATAGCACAAACCCAACAACAACCGCCGATGTTGAGACAATAAAGGGAAAGCCAAAGACCGTAGCGGCAATCAGCGTAATCCCGACACCGGTGCCAATGCCGATGCTGCCACCGATAACAGAAATCACAATGGACTCGGTTAAAAACTGACTGAGAATATCCCGCTCGGTGGCCCCTAGCGCCTTACGAATGCCGATTTCTCGGGTGCGCTCTACCACAGAGACCAGCATGATGTTGGCAATGCCAATGCCGCCAACAATGAGGGAGATACCTGCGATCGCAACGATCATGGTAGTCAGCAGTCCGAGGATAGTGGTCAAGGTTTCTAGGATGTCGGCCTGATTAGTAATTTGAAAGTCATCGTCACTGGGGGTGGCAATACCGTGGCGCAGCCGTAAAATG
>JBCCAQ010000349.1:0-4168 GCA_039814735.1 Cyanobacteria bacterium P01_A01_bin.15 | reverse complement strand
TAGTCCTCGCCAGAACCGATGGGCCAGCCGGTGCTGACATAGTCCGCCTCATCCCACCAGCCGTCTAGGACACTGAGGTTAGGTAGACCGTTCATGGCCGCTTTCATCCCGCTGGTACCCGATGCTTCTCGGGGACGACGCGGGTTGTTGAGCCAGACATCACAGCCAGACACCATCCACCGAGCCACGTGAATATCGTAGTTAGGAACAAACACAATGGATCGGTCTAACCCTTCATTGCGGGTAAAGTGAATAATGTTGCGGATTAGCTCTTTTCCAGGAATATCCTTGGGGTGAGCCTTACCGGCAATCACAAACTGTACCCGGCGACCCAGGGCATTCTCAACAATCTTGCGCAGACGCTCCACATCCCGCAGAAACAGGGTGGCCCGCTTGTAGGTGGCAAACCGACGGGCAAAGCCAATGGTCAAGATACTGGGATCTAGCACCTCCTGGGCGCGCTCCATCTCTAGATGGGAGCCCCCCCGCTCCTTGACGGCCTTGAGCATTCGATCTCTGACCGATACCACCAGGTGGGCGCGGCACTGTTCGTGGTTGCGCCAAATTTCCTCATCGGGAATTGTGCTCACCTTGTTCCACAGGGGATCGTCAATGCCGGCACCATCCCACTCAGCCCCAAGGTAGCGGTCATAAAGCTCTTGGGTGGATTTAGCCACACAGCTACGGGCATGGACGCCGTTGGTAATGGAGGTAATGGGCACCTCATCCACTGGGAGATTGGGCCACAGGCCGCCAAACATGGTCCGGGATACGGCACCGTGGAGCTTGCTCACACCGTTGACAAATGAGGCCATCTTAATGGCTAGTACCGCCATGCTAAAGGGCGCATCACGGTTGGTATCATCCTCGCGACCCAGACCCAGGAAATGTTCGTGGGACAGACCAAAGCGGGCGGCGTAATGCCCCAGATAGTGGAAGACCTTTTCTGGGGGAAACAGATCAATCCCGGCTGGAACGGGTGTGTGGGTGGTAAATAGCTGACTGGCCTGGGCCTGGGTTTGCGCTTCACTAAAGCTGAGGCCGTGGTCATCCATCAGCATGCGAATCCGCTCTAGGGCTAGAAACGCCGAGTGGCCTTCATTGAGATGATAGGCGGAAGGATTAAGACCCAGGGCTTGGAGCATACGTACACCGCCAATCCCCAGCATCATTTCCTGGTGGATCCGCATGTCGATGTCACCACCGTATAGGCGATCGCAAATATCCTGATCGTGGGGAGCATTGGGCTCAATGTTGGTATCCAGCAGATAGAGCGGCACCCGGCCCACGTCTACACGCCAAATCCGGGCATAAACCTTGCGGCCCGGATAGTCTACAGAAATCCGCAGCTCGTTACCCTCGCTATCTAGCTCCAGGGTGAGGGGCATGTTGTAAAAGTCATTGATGGGGTAGCGTTCCTGCTGCCAGCCATCGGCATTGAGATACTGGGCAAAGTAGCCCTCCTGGTAAAGCAGGCCAACACCCACCAGGGGTAGCCCCAAATCGCTCGCTGTTTTGAGGTGATCCCCGGCCAGCACGCCCAAACCGCCCGAATAAACCGGCAGGCATGTGGTCAGGCCAAACTCCATGGAGAAGTAGGCGTAGCGCTCATCGGCAACCGGGTTGGCCCGATTGGCGCTGTACCATGACTGGGCGGTCAAATAATGATCTAAACGCTCGACAGCACGGTTCATCTGAGCGATAAATCCGCCGTCATTAGCCACGGTCTGAAGCCGGTCCTGGCTAATGGTACTCAGCATGAGTATAGGATTGTAGCGACTAGACACCCACAGGTCAGGATCCAGCCGTTTGAACAGGTCAATCGTGCCCACATCCCAATCCCAATGGATGTTCTCAGCCAGCCGACGCAGGGGAGCTAAAGAATCGGGTAGGGTGGGTGTAACATTAAAGGTACGAATTGGGCGCATAGGTTTCCGACGCGAGTGCTTCAAGTCCATAGATATTCTGACCTTGAAATTTCGTTTGGGGCGAAACCCTTAATACTGTTTTCGCTCCCGGTCTCGATTTGTCCCCCGCTATCCATCGATAAACCGTCCCGGAGCAAGGGATGTCCCCAAAGCTAAAATCTTTCTTCAATTGAGTGTCACCGGGCGCAGAGAATTGTTTTTTATTGCGTTCAATTGCCTTTTATTACGGTCTTTGGGACCTGCTGGGGTGTTTTTTAACAGTAGCTATAGCAGATCCGGTCTAGGATAAACATGACGTTTAGGCATGCACCTAGCCTTCTTTAGGGTAAGGTCTAAATCCAGTAGTAGATAGAGTTTTGGCTGGGTTAACCATTTACTTAAAACAATACAAAACCTTTTGTCACAGGTTTGCTTGTTATCGGTTTTGCCCAGGCAAGAATGTGCCAGCTTGGATTGACAGCGTCAGTTGGTTTGATGGAGTCCTGAGGGCGTTTAGATATTCCATGCCTGGCTAAAAGCTGAACAAGAGAGAATAGCGCTCTTGTTGTTGTTTGATTTTTTCAGGATTCTGAATGATTCTCTGGATGGTTTGAGTCTATCAAGTAGAGGGTCTTGGCCTAGGGAAAAGAGTCTTTTTTCTGCGAGAAACGTACAACAAACCGAGAGAAGTAAACTGTTTCTCTGACGGGCGATATCTAGGGCTGTAGTATTTCCCAGGGATTCACTGCGACAATTTTCTGGTTGCAACAGCGTTTGGTGTTGTAACAATTCCTCAACCTTTATGGTCCCTAATCCGAATAAAATAGTGTAAATAAATACACTTTTGCACGGACGATAGGTCTGTTGATGTCTGCCATGTTAGATCACGGTGATGAGCTGCAGACCTGATTCGGCATACACGCTTAGGAGATAAGTTAATGGTCAGCACGTTTACAAAATCTGTTGTTAGGTCCGGAATCGGAGCAGGTGCTCGGTCGCTTGATGATTTTAGTGAAACGGCCCCAGTTCAACTATGGCCCAATGATTCGTCAGAGGCGGTTGAAGCGGCGATTCGCGCTGTTTATAAACAGGTTTTGGGTAACGCCTATGTGATGGAAAGTGAGCGTTTGACAGTCCCTGAGTCCCAGCTCAGACGGGGTGACCTCAGTGTTCGTGAGTTTGTTCGTCAGGTCGCTAAGTCAGAGCTGTATCGCTCTCGGTTTGTGGAGAACTGCTATCGCTATCGGACCATTGAGCTAAATTTTAAGCATCTGCTGGGTCGCGCACCCCAAAACTTTGATGAAATGAAGGCCCCCAGCGCTATTTTAGATACGGCGGGATACGACGCTGACATCGATAGCTACATCGATAGCGATGACTATCACAACGCGTTTGGTGAGCATACTGTTCCCTACTACCGGGGCCATCGGACGGCGGCGGGGCAGACCATGTTGGGATTTACCAATATGCTACAGCTGTTCGGGGGTGCCTCTAGCAGTGATAAAGTGGCCAACGCTCCTCAACTGACGCGGGCACTGATTCGTAATGTGCCCTATGGCACCGACAGAGTTCGCCATGGACAAGAGATTTTGGCAGATGTTTTTCGACCTGCGATCGCAAAATCCACACCTGCTCCAAAACCGGTGACCTCACCGGACCAAGACGATCAAGATATTGCGATCGCCAAACTGAGAGCACAGCTAGCGGCCCTCCGCCCTGTGGCCACAATTGGAGAGGCCGTTCTCCGTCAAGGGCAGCGGCCGGGGAGCGACAACTGGGAGAAATCCGCAGACAAAGCGACCCTAATTGAACGACTGCAGGGGGAGCTAATGGCCGCTCGCTCCCTGGCCACCATTGGTGAAGCTCGCCTCAACAAATGGCGTCAGCGTTCATTTCGCTAGGTGAGACCGAGGCGCGCCCGGCCACCCAAAAAAATAGGAGGCCCCAAAAGGCCTCCTAATCTAATGTAAATCTCTAGTGTCGAAACTATGGCCGATCAGGCAAAGCCCCCTTAGGAAAGGGAGTTGATGACATAGTCGAGCATGGCGTTGTACTCGGTGAGTGCCTGGTTGGACATGTCGCGGGGAGCACAGCCACGGGTGCGAGCAAAGCTGAGGGCGGCGACATAGGGCGCGGTGGGTAGGTTGAGGGCACGATAGACCTCACGCTGCCCGGCAATGCCCCACTCATCAAGGGGACCGGTACCGCCGACGACGAGGCTGTAGCTGATGAGACGCATGTAGTGCTTGACATCACGCATG
>JBCCAQ010000238.1:0-8306 GCA_039814735.1 Cyanobacteria bacterium P01_A01_bin.15 | reverse complement strand
CAACGATACCCTCTCCGCTAGAGACTACATCGGAATAGAAATGGTGAATTTGCAATGGCGGACGATGCCCTCAAAAATTAATGCAATTTAGACATTCCTTTTATTTGTCAGATCATGAATTCACAGCAGGTGATTACCGAGCTTCAGACCAAGGGCCTCAACCTAACCACCGATACGGGCGCATCGGGGCGTAAAGGTGGGGCCGGACCATCGGACCATAAGGCGGTCACCATTGGTGAAACAACATTCATGGTGCCGGTGTATACCGACGGCGCAGCCCAATCTCCCTATGGCGTAACTTACGAAACGGGCCAGTCTGTTCTCACTAAAAACGATCGGATCATCACCGCTCTTGACTTTCCAGAAAAACCAAAGTTTTACGATCTCACCACGGCTGAGGGCATTCCCTACTGGAAAATTGCCCTACTTCATAGCCGTAATGTGCTCGCCACCACGGTTCTCCAGACCTGTATCCGATATGAAAATCGCAAAACCGCCTGTCAGTTTTGCGCCATTGGTCAATCCCTAGAAGCGGACCGCACCATCCCCCAGAAAACGCCTCAGCAGCTAGCCGAAGTGGCCGCAGCCGCCGTTCGTTTAGACGGTGTGGAAAACATGATCATGACCACCGGGACTCCCAATACCACCGATCGCGGAGCCGCCTATCTCACAGACTGTGCCCAGGCTATTCGGGGCCGTGTGGATCTTCCCATCCAGGCCCAGTGTGAGCCCCCGAATGACTTTATCTGGTTTGAGCGCATGCAGGCAGCGGGGGTTGACAGCTTAGGCATGCATTTAGAAGCCGCCGACCCTGAGGTACGGGCCAAGATTATGCCAGGTAAAGCTCGGGTGCCGCTGGCTTACTACTTCAAAGCCTTTACTGCTGCGACAAAAGTCTTTGGCCGTGGTCAGGTGAGTACCTATCTGTTAGCCGGTTTAGGCGATAGCAAAGAGACATTGCTCGCCGTCAGCGAGCGACTGATTAACATCGGTGTATATCCCTTTGTTGTTCCATTTGTCCCCATTGGGGGGACGCCATTGGCAAACCATAAGCCCCCCAGCAGTGAGTTTATGGTTGACCTTTATCAAGGGATTGGCAGCCTGCTAAAGCAGGCAAATTTGTTATCCAGTGAAATGAAGGCAGGCTGTGCAAAGTGTGGTGCCTGTTCGGCGCTGTCCCTGTTTGAGGGTTAAAAGAGAAAAGGTTTATTTGGGGAACCCACAATCAGGCTCCTTCCAGACGGAGTGTCCAGTGGGCAGGATGGGGTCGGCGCTATCGGTTAACCCACCCCGTTGCCCCTTCCAGGAGGGGATGAGATATCGGTTTCTGTCATTAATTGCTGCATTGAACGTTCAGGATTAAGACCATGACAAAACGTACCTATAGTTTTCAACTTGCCCTATCTAAACCTGATATTGCCGACTATTTCAACCTACGGCAACGGATTTTCTGTGAGGAACAAGAACTATTTCAAGGTCACGATCGCGATTCCATAGACAGTATCTCTTACCCCATCGTGGCCATTGCCCATACCTCCGATCAGCCTGATAAAGTTGTCGGGGTAGTACGCATCTATGAGGAAGCGTCCTGCCTCTGGTACGGTGGACGTTTGGGGGTACATCCAGATTTTCGCAGAGTGGGTCGCATTGGCAAAGGGCTGATTCAAAAGGCCGTGACCACGGCCAACACCTGGGGTTGCGATCGCTTCCTTGCCACCGTCCAACTCCAAAACGTTCGTTTTTTTACCCGTCTCCACTGGCACAGTCTCAAAGAAATCGAAATTCTCGGACATCCCCACCATCTCATGGAAGCTGACTTAGAACATTATCCCGCCACCGATCAGCCTCGCCCAGCATTACCCCTTGGGCAGGTTGCATAGGAAGAGGCATTTAATGCAGTCCATAAGTAAGTTGATAACCTTTCCCCTCCTGGGAGGCACGATGTACACACAGGTACTGGAAACTAGCGTTTGTGGCTGCCTCACCCCCTCTAACTCCCCCTTGGTAAGGGGGAGAACTAGAACTTCCCCTTACTAAGGGGGGATTGAGGGGGGTAATGCAAGATTATGAGCCCCAGTCCGAGATGTGGGTACACGGTAGCTCCGGGGTGGGTTTCGGTAAGGGGTGCTAGCGGTCAACCCACCCCGCCCAAAGGGCACCCCTCCCAGGCGGGGATTTAATTGCTATCTGGTTAAAGTCTCATTGCTTGGGAGAAATTGAAGAGTGTTGCACAATGACCTACCTAACCTTGTAACGACTCTTCAAAATTCTGTCAGTATCCTCAATAAAAAAGACATTCAAACCGCTGCCAACATCATCGGCCAGTATGTCCATACCCCCACCGGAGACCCTATCTACCTGGGCGATGACTGTGCTGCCATCCCCGACGGCGACAGCTATCTCCTCCTTGCCGCCGAAGGTCTCTGGCCCCAGCTGGTTACCCAGGATCCCTGGTTTGCCGGGTGGTGCGCCATTATGGTCAACGTATCCGACATCGCCGCCATGGGCGGTACCCCCATCGCCGTTGTCGATACCCTCTGGAGTCAGTCTGTGACTGCCAGTGCCCCCCTGTGGCAGGGCATGCATGCCGCTGCCCAGGCCTACGATGTGCCTATTGTTGGTGGTCACACCAACTGTCACAGCCCCTACGATGGTCTTGCCGTTGCGATTTTAGGACGAGCCCAGCGGTTAATCACCAGCTTTGATGCTCAGCCCAGTGATGATTTGGTCATGGTGGTGAATATGGCCGGTAGCTACTATGGTGACTATCCGTTTTGGAATGCTGCCACAACGGCTGAGCCAGCGCTCCTACGGCAGCACATTGGTCTTCTACCCCAATTGGCTGCACTTGGTCTTTGCAATGCAGGTAAAGACATCAGCATGGGCGGCATTGCCGGTACCCTGCTGATGCTGACCGAAGCCTCAGGCTGTGGCGCTGTTTTGAATCTGGATCTGATCCCTCGTCCATCGGATATTCCTTGGCAAAAGTGGCTCACGAGCTTTCCTAGCTTTGGTTTTCTGCTCAGCGTTCCCCCGGAAAATCTGGGACAGGTGCAAGATCTGTTCCAGCCCCATGGGCTAGCGTGCAAACCGATTGGTAAGGTGACAAAGGGCTCTCAGATTTTCTTTCACCAGGGAGGAGAGCAGCAGCTGTTTTGGAATTTAAGTCAGTCCTTAACAGGATTTGGAAAATGAGTATCCGGGGATTCAACGGCGCTTAACTATCTGGTGGTGCACATCACCTATATCCTTTGGCAAGAAAGCTTTCCTTGCCCCCATTAGCCCCTGTTAGCATCAGAAAAAATTCTCTTTCCAATGTCCCTCCGCATCGCCCTTCTCACCTACTCTACCAAACCCCGTGGCAGCGTTATCCACACCCTAGAGCTTGCCCAGGCCCTGGCTGAGCTGGGTCATCAGCCCTGTGTTTTTGCCCTAGATAAGGACGGTCAGGGGTTTCATCGATCAACGCCGTTTAGTACCTGCCCTGTGCCGGCGGCTTCCTGCGAGAGCGGGATCGACCAGCTAATCCAACAGCGCATTGGTGAGTTTGTTAGTTTTTTTCAAAATCATCCAGAACAATATGACATTTACCACGCCCAGGACTGTCTCAGCGCCAATGCCCTGGCCATCCTTAAAAAACAGGGACGGATTCCCCACTTTGTCCGCACCGTTCACCACATTGAAGATTTTCAAAGTCCCTACCTGCAAACCTGTCAGGAGAAATCGATTTACCAGCCCGATCGCTGTCTCTGTGTAAGCGATATCTGGCAGCAGGCCCTTGCCAAAGACTATGGTATTCAGGCCCATCGAGTTATCAACGGTGTGGGCCGTCGTTTTTCGGCCCAGCCCAGCGGCTCGGAATCTGCCTTGGCTACCGCCTATGGCATTGGGCCTGGGCCAGTGTATCTGACGGTGGGTGGCATTGAGCCCCGTAAGAATTCAATCAACCTGCTTAAAGCATTTCATGCGGTGCGACAACAGCAGCCCCAGGCGCAGTTAGTCATTGCAGGTGGGGCAACCCTGTTTGACTATCGGGCTTACCGGCAAGCGTTTATAAAACAGGTGGAAGCCTACAAGCTGGCCGATAGTTTGATCTTGCCTGGAGTTGTGCCTGACGCGGATTTGCCTGGGCTCTATCGGTTGGCAGATATCTTTGTGTTTCCCTCTGTGCAAGAAGGCTGGGGGCTGGTGTTGCTGGAGGCGATCGCATCCGGACTGCCGGTACTAACCTCTAACCAAGCGCCGTTTACGGAGTTTTTGTCCAAGCGGGAGGCCATGTTAGTAGATCCTGGGGATGTGGGTGCGATCGCAACCGCCATGGTCACTCTCCTCAATCCAGATATCGCCCAGCGCCTTGTTACCCACGGTCAATCTATTATCAGCCGCTACAGCTGGCAGCACTCTGCCCAGATGCACCTGGCACTTTATACCAGGTTGATAAAGTCCCCTACCAATTAGGGATGACCCAGGTGCACCTAGTAAAGGTGATCTAAAACAAGCTGTTGATGGCTAGTCTTAGTTTCATGGTGATGACTCGGGTGTAAATACTTGTTCAATACCTTTAAAACTCGTTTTTCTTTGATGGGTTTACCCAGAAATCCTGACGCTCCTACGATCCTAGCGCGCACCCGATCGGCAATACCGTTGTTGTTTGTCACAATAACGATGGGAGTTTCCTTAAAAGCAGAAATGCGTCGAATCTGAGCACATAGCTCATAGCCATTGGCCACTGGCATAACTAGATCTAGAAAGATAAGCTGAGGTTTGAACTCTAACAGCTGCGGTAACGTATGCAGTGAATCAGCAATATTTTTATAACGGTAGCCTGCTGTCTCCACAATCTCAGCCATTATCTGACTATCTGCTGCGTTATCCTCAACATAAACAACCATTGGCGCATTAGGTAATGGTTTAGGATCTGTTTTAGATTCAACGATAGGAGAACTAACTGTCTGCCCTAAAAGTAAGCTCTCTTGCTTTTGAGCATTCTTTGAGCTAGAAATCAGCTGTTCCGAGATACGCTGTAGGTGTGGTGCAGCCTCGGTTTTACCCGCATCACCTGTATCCATGGGGGTCGATGGTAAAAGCGTATGTCCCAATAGCCGATCGGCCTTACCCAAAAGATGATTTAGGGCAACCGGCTTTAAGCAGTAGTCATCACAGCTAGACTCTAGCGCCATCTGCCACTCGTTCTGATGGGTGGGCGATATTAGAGCAATGATGGGAATGTTGCAAGTAACCGTAGATGCTTTGAGGATGTTGATTGCTTGCCAACCATTGATTACCGGCAAATCTGCCCCGATCAAAATCAGATCTGGAGACTTGGTAACGGCAAATAAGATGCCTTGTTCACCCCCCTCAAGGGCCACAATCACATCATATCCACACGGTCCAAGCTGTTTTTTTAAAATCTCACAGCTTAATTTACTGTCGACTATAAGGACCTTGGGCATAATGAAGTAAGTATAAAATTATATGTTTTTCTATATTGTGAAATCTGCCAAATAGCCTAAATTGGCGAATATCTAGTGAGTAGCGGTAGATACTGGCCTATATCCTAGCTATGCTTGTGATTAATGTATCTAAGGTGCAATGAATTGTTACTTTTTACTTGAGAATGGTATGCTACAGGCCCTTCTAACCAAGGCTTAAATGTGTTCTAGGGCCACAGTAATATGAATAGTCTTCCTGATTAAATTTGTAGACAGTTACTTCAAGTTAATCAAAGCGCAATAAACTTTATTCAAATGGTGACTGATGCTAAGTTGTTATAAAGTTTCTGATATCTAGAATGTTGTCGTAGTCTGGTAGCCCTATCCGACCGTCGTCGGTATAGAAAGTTCCCTAGTATCTGCGCACCCATAGTTTTTTCCATACCTTAAAACTTCCATGCCTGAAATACGGTTTCATATCCAGTGGCCAGATGGACAACAGGAAAGCTGTTATTCGCCATCGCTAATCGTGAAAGACTATTTTCAGATCGGTGAGTCCTATACCATTACTGATTTTCTTCAGCGCTCCCGGACATCCCTCGGCATTGCCAGCGAACGGGTTAAGGCCAAGTATGGTTTTCCCTGTGGTCTAGCCCTCGGACAGTTACAAAAAATTGAGGATGTTGCCCAGCAGTATCTAAATCAGCCCGATGGCAGGGTCACAATATTGGGGTTTGAGTAGTATTGGGAGCCGTCCGCTAGCACCGATTTGGTTAGCAATATCGTAGGCGCAAGGATCTAACTCAATAAAAAAGCTGGCTCATGGAGAGCCAGCTTAAACACTGCGCGGGAACGCGTATGGGAAGCAGTAGTAGCGGTTCCGCTACTGAAGTACAAGCTTCACATTGGCATTCTGCAAACCAGGGCGCTTCACCTCTGCTAAAGTCCGATTAACCGCATACTTCTGGTTGATGGAGTTAATTAGCTCGGTCTGGTTATGCTTTTTGGCAACACCCCAAAGATCAGCGATCAGATCAAAAGAGCCATCGGTATTACGAGACCAGCCCAGATCGTACTCACCGTCTAGAACAGCTACGATGTCAGCACGGACACGCTGGCCATTGTAACCACGGACGTCAGCTTCAGTTTTAACTGAAATGCCAAGGTCCTTTAGGGAAGAGGTAAGAATTTCAGCTTCGGTGATCTTAGTACGTAGAGTGCTAAAGTGAGACATTGTGTTTCCTCCAGTAGGGAAATGAGAGAAATAGAACTAGAAAACGCAAAGCCAATAGATTAACAAATCGATAGTAGTAATTTGCTAAGCCATTGCCTCAAAACTGCTAACCCTAAGGTTAGCCCTCTGCTAGGGAAGAGTCCCCTAACAAAAGCCTGTTAAAACTCCATCCGCTGATATTCAGCGACGGATGAAGCCGCGGGGCGAGCACGCTGCCGTGCCCAGTCGCGAAGCGCCGTTACCTGTTCGCTCATTGTCTTAGACAACGGTAACGTAGCCCGAATGGCCGCGATAATATCGAGCTGATTAAACTCGCGACCTTGGGCAAACGCCTCATACATTGCCGAGATTAAACCCTGTTCAATCTCAGCCCCCGAAAACCCTTCACACACCTTGGTGAGCTGATCGAAATCAAAGCGCTCAATGTCACGTCTTCGCTTACCAAGATGAATTTTGAATATCTCTTTACGCTCTTCTTCATTGGGAAGGTCGACAAAGAAAATCTCGTCAAACCGGCCCTTGCGTAAAAACTCGCTAGGCAGCTTTTCAACCCGGTTGGCGGTTGCCATCACAAACACAGGTGATTTTTTCTCCTGCATCCAAGTGAGAAAGCTACCAAAAATACGACTGGAGGTACCCCCGTCAGAGTCGGCCGAACCAGTACCGCCAGCAAAGGCCTTATCAATTTCATCAATAAAGAGAATTGCCGGTGAGATTGACTCGGCTGTGCGCAGAGCGCTGCGAAGATTGGCCTCAGAGCGACCCACCATAGAACCGTCATAGACTCGGCCAATGTCTAGCCGCAGCAGAGGTAATCCCCAAAGACGGGCTGTGGTTTTGGCGATTAGTGACTTTCCACAACCAGGCACACCCAATATTAGCATACCCTTAGGCTGGGGCAAACCGTATTCTCGAGCCCGCTCACTAAAGGCGTTGGAGCGCTGTCTCAGCCAGCGTTTAAGCTCCTCTAGCCCCCCGATAGAATCCAGCGTCTCGTCCTCTTCTATATATTCGAGAATACCATTGCGACGGATCAGCTGCTTTTTCTCAGAGAGAACAATATCTACCTCAGATTCGCTTAGCTTGCCTGCAACAACCCTGGATTTACGAAAGACTTTTTCCGCTTCGTCTTCGGTCAAACCCAGTGCGGCCTTCAGCAACTTTTCGCGCACATCGGTGGTGATATTAGGACCATGGGCCTTGGTTAGCTCAGCCGTAAGCACCTGGTTTAGCTCTCCCATGGTAGGCATGGAAAAATCTAGAACCACAACTTCCTTCTCTAGCTCCACCGGAATCTCTTGAACCGGCGACATGAGAACAATGGTCTTGTGGGTGCCCTTAAAGCTTGCGATCGCATCCCTCAAACATCGCGTTACCGCTGGCGAGTCCATAAAAGGATGAAGATCCTTAAAGACATAAATTCCCGCATCTTTCTGGCGAATTGCCCAATCAATTGCAGCTTCAGGAGACACCGTATTGCTGTTTTGGGAATTACGGGGCTGTCCATATTCAACAACACCGTGGGTCACTGTCCAAGTAAACATTCGTCGCTGAGGCGACTGCTTAGTCAGCGTCGCAATCGTGCGCTCTGCTCGCTCCTCCTCGAACGTAAGCAAGTAAATTAGAGGATACTGGGCTTT
>JBCCAQ010000318.1:0-5190 GCA_039814735.1 Cyanobacteria bacterium P01_A01_bin.15 | reverse complement strand
CTGTACATCGGCGGCAGCGGTCTTAGCCCTGGCTATTGGCAACGGCCTGAGCTAACCGCAGAGACATTTATTCAAAATCCAGTTCAGGCTACAGAGACGGTAGGCCACACCGATGCCTCCATGCTCCCAAGCCCTCTCTACAAAGCGGGAGATCTCGTCCGCTACCGCGAAGATGGCACCCTAGACTATCTGGGCCGAGTCGATCATCAGATTAAGCTGCGCGGATTCCGCATTGAGCCAGGGGATATTGAAACAGCTTTAGTGGCACATCCTGGTGTTAAGCAGGCTGTGGTGATCCTGCAAGATCAGCAGCTAGTCGCTTATTTAGTTGTGACTAAAGAGATTTCGTCTGCGGATGGTTTGATTAGCAATCTACGTCGATGGCTGAGCCAGCAGCTGCCAGCCTACATGATGCCGACGGCCTATGTGATCTTAGAGTCACTGCCGCTCACCCCCAATGGCAAGGTGGACAGGCGTTCTCTACCTTCACCAAAAAAAGTCACCCCAGGGACGTCTACACCACAGACTCCGGTTGAAGTGTTGATGGCAGGAATTTGGGCGAGGGTTTTAGACTGTGATCAGATTAGTTTAGACGATCATTTCTTTGAACTCGGCGGCCATTCTCTCTTGGCAACACGGGTAATTGCCCAAGTGCGCCAGATACTCAAAGTAGAGGTGCCGTTGCGATCGCTATTCGAGCAACCAATTTTAGCTGACTTTATCGCCGTCATTGAACAGACCCAGGGCCAGCCGTTACCCTCCATTCCCCCCAGCGAGCAGAGGGTCCTGTCCTATGCCCAGCAGCGACAGTGGCTAATGACACAGCTGGCTCCTGACAGTCGTGCCTACACCATTCCAACGGCGGTGCGTCTGACGGGTAAATTGTCCATGGCCGGGCTACATCAAAGCCTGGCTCAGGTGGTGGAGCGCCATGACACCCTGAGGACCCACTATCCTACCGTGGATGGAGACGCTGTGCCTGTGGTTGTCCCTGCGACAGAGGCAGCAGCTCAGATCGCCGTCGAACAAGTCGATTTAAGCCCATTAGCTGTTGTTGACCAACAAGCTGAAATCAAGCGACTAATTCAACATCAGACGCAACAGAATTTTGACCTTGCCCAAGGCCCCTTATGGCGAGCACAGTTATTACGATTGGGTGACCAGGAGCATATTCTATTGTTTGCGCTGCATCATATCGTTGCCGATGGTTGGTCCATGGGTATCTTGCTAAAGGAACTCACGACATTTTACCAAGCCTTTCAAACCAATAAACCAGCTGATTTACGTCCCTTAAGCATTCGATATGGAGACTATGCAGCCTGGCAAAAATCCCTTGATCTAAGTGAACAGATTAGCTACTGGCAACAGCAGCTGCAGGGTGTCGCCCCACTGCTACCGCTACCCACAGACTATCCTCGACCAGCAGAACCTGCTTTAGCAGGAGCCACCTACGAGTTTCGACTATCACAGCAACAAACAGACGCTCTTCGAGACTTTAGTCAGCAAAATGGCGTCACCTTGTTTATGACGCTGCTGGCGGCGTTCAAAACCTTACTCTATCGCTACAGCGGCGTTAGTGACCTGCTGATCGGCACCCCCATTGCCAACCGTCGACAGGCCCAGACGGAAGATCTGATCGGCCTATTTGTGAATACCCTGGTGATGCGCACGAACCTATCAGGAAATCCTCGGTTTACGGAGCTGCTGACCCAGGTACGTACCGTGGCCCTAGATGCCTACCATCATCAGGATCTCCCCTTTGAACAACTGATTGATCGCTTAGAAATCCCCCGTAGTCAGAGCCACACACCTCTATTTCAGGTAATGTTTGCGCTGCAAAATGCACCCCTAAAGTCGGTTTCATTAGAGAATTTAGACTGGTCACCGCTAAGCATCGAAACAGGTACGGCTAAGTTTGATCTTACCCTAGAGATGAGAGAAACCAACCGGGGGCTGGTGGGGGTCTTTGAATATCGTCGTGATCTGTTTTCAGCTGATACAATGCACCGGATGGCAGGGCATCTACGCACATTGCTCAAGGCGCTGCCGGACCACGGCCAATTGCCCCTTTCCCAACTGCCTATGCTGTTGCGACAAGATCAGCAACAGTTAGAAAGCTGGCGGCAGCAGCCTTCTATCCAGCCAGTGGAGCAGCGCTGTATTCATCAGCTATTTGAGGCGCAGACCCAAGTTAGGCCGAAGGCTGTTGCCATTGTCCACAGCCACACTCACCTGACCTATCAAACCCTCAACCATCGAGCCAATCAGCTGGCGCACTATCTCCAGGAGCGCGGTGTTGCCCCTGGGACCAGGGTAGGTATTTGGGCCGAGCGCTCTCCGGGGATAATTGTCGCCATCCTGGCCATTTTGAAGGCCGGTGGCACCTATGTGCCCCTTGATCCCACATATCCCACAGAGCGGCTTACCTGGATGGTGCAAGATACTGAGCTAGCCTTGGCGCTAGCGGACGGTGCAGCTGTTTTGACTGAGGTTCAAGCGCTGGTGAGTGTGGTGGAACTAGATGCGATCGCACCCCAGCTATCCGCCTACCCAACCTCCAATCTCTCTACCCACATTCCTTCCAGCAATCTCGCCTATATTCTCTACACCTCCGGATCTACCGGTCAGCCCAAAGGCGTTTGCACCCCTCATCGCGCCGTCACCCGACTGGTGCAGAGTCCCAACTATGTCACCCTCACCAGCCGCGATCGTCTCCTACAGATTGCTCCCCTCACCTTCGACGCCTCCACCTTTGAAATCTGGGGAGCCCTGCTCAATGGGGGCCAGCTAGTACTACCACCAACCCAGTCCCCATCCCTAGAAGAATTAGCACAGACCATTGTTTCTCACCAGGTCACAACACTTTGGCTCACCTCTGGGCTATTTACCCTGATGGTAGATGAACAGCTAGACAGCCTTCAGTGCGTCCGCCAGCTTTTGGCGGGGGGTGATGTTCTCTCCACCCGTCACCTACAAAAAGCCCTAGCCGTCCTCAAACATACCCAAATTATCAACGGCTATGGTCCCACAGAAAGCACCACCTTTACCTGCTGCCACCGGATTACCACAGACGATCTGATCGCCAGTGCCCCCATTGGTTATCCCATCAACCACACCCAAATTTACGTTCTCGATGCCGACCTACAGCAGGTTCCCCCTGGCCTACCGGGTGAACTATACATTGGCGGAGCCGGACTGGCCCATGGCTATCTCAACCAGCCTCAATTAACCGCTGAACGCTTTATCCCCAATCCGTTTTACGACGTGCGCCAGGTCGGCAGTGACTGTTTTTATCTGTACAAAACAGGCGATCAGGTTCGCTATCGCAACGATGGTGCGTTGGAATACTTGGGTCGCTTTGATCAACAAGTTAAAATACGTGGCTTCCGCATCGAACTCGGTGAAATTGACATAGCCCTGACTCACCACCCCGATATTCAACAGGCCCTTGTTGTTGTCCACGGTGACGCTGCCGATCAAAAACGCCTCGTTGCCTATCTACAGCCATCCCACCACACTTCGGCACCAGGACAAACGCCTCAGCCGGTTCAAATCTTACGGCAGTTTCTCCTCACCCAGCTCCCCGACTACATGGTGCCCGCCAAGTTTATCTGGCTTGAGGCGCTACCCTTAACGAGCAATGGAAAAGTAGATCGAAAAGCATTGCCCACACCCCAATGGGAGAGTAGCAACTCTGTTTTGCCACAAACCGAGGTAGAGAAAACCCTAGCTGAGATTTGGACAGCTATCCTATCGGTAAAATCAGTTAGCATCCACGACAATTTCTTTGATCTGGGCGGAGACTCGATTCTGGCCATGCAGATTGTCAGTCGTGCAGCCCAAGCAGGGCTAGTGCTCACACCAAAGCAGCTCTTCCAGCATCAAACCATTGCTGAACTAGCTATGGTGATGGCAACAGATCACAGCGTCAACAACGATCCGCCCATTGCTCAGGAACTTGCTACAGGAGACGTGCCCCTCACGCCGATCCAACGTTGGTTCTTTGACCAGGCCCTCGCCGCCCCCCATCATTTCAATCAATCCATCTGTTTAGAGCTGCCATTAGACGTTAATCGCACAGCGTTAGCCCAGGCTTTAGAAGCCGTTTACCAACACCACGATGCCCTTAGACTCAGGTTTCGTCAGGATCAGCAGGGCTGGCACCAACAGTATGGAAAAGCGGCAGCACCAACGATCCAATGGGTATTCTTAGAACAGTTAGCCAGTACGGAGCAAGATAATGCCGTCGCCTATGAGGCAAAGATCTTACAAAAAAGTCTCAATTTATACACCGGATCATTAATAGCTGTTGGTGGCTTCGATTTCGGCCCATCTCGCCCGAGTCAGCTGCTGATCGTAATCCATCATTTGGCAGTTGACGGTGTCTCCTGGCGTATCTTACTGGAAGATTTTCAACAGGCCTATCAACAGGCCATCAGCTTGGCAAAATCGCCCCAACCAACTGCCATATATCTAGCCCCTAAGAGCCATTCCTATCAGCTCTGGGCCAACCACTTGGTACAGGTTGCCAATCATCCAGAGACTCAATCCGCCTACCCATACTGGCGGGCTATCGCTCAAACTGAGTTCGTACCTTTACCCTGTGAAAGCCCTGACAACAAAAACACTATTCAAGCGGTAAAACGGGTCACGGTTCAGCTTTCTCCTTCGCAAACCCAGTTATTACTCCACAAGGTGCCATCGGTGTACAACAGCCAGATCACCGATGCCCTACTAACAGCCCTGACCCAAACTATCACTCAATGGACCCAGCAATCGACTGTTCTGATCGATCTAGAAAGCTATGGACGCTTCTCAGAAACATTAAATCTATCTCGCACAGTGGGCTGGTTTACCTGTCTCTATCCAGTCTGTTTATCCCTTAAGCCAGAGTCTTCCGTGGGGGATCAACTCAAAGAGATAAAAGCTCAACTCCAAGCCGTTCCCCAGCAAGGGCTGAGCTATGGCCTATTGCATTATCTAGGCCAACAAGAGCTGGCCATCACCCCTGCCATTAGCTTCAACTACCTGGGACAGATTGATTTAGTAGATATGGATAAGAACAGCGGCTAACTTCAAGCACCAGGAAGACGTCCCCGAGTCGGCCCGCGGGAAGCAGTTCGAGACCTTCGAGGACCTGCTGGTCGTCCCGGCCCGCAGTCTCGGCCGGCTCGAGAGCTTCGGCGTCTT
>JBCCAQ010000150.1:0-13254 GCA_039814735.1 Cyanobacteria bacterium P01_A01_bin.15 | reverse complement strand
GGGGGGGTTCCTTCGTTTTTTGGTTGCGCCCCTTTTTTTACCCTGGGGGGTTGCCCTCCCCCGTCGATTTTTTTGGGGGCGCGGTCGCCCCCACGGCTCCATAGGTGGCCAGCGTCTGGGGAGAAACACCGAGCAGGCGTTCCTTGACAGCATTGTCATAGGAGATAATCCCACCCATAAAGTAGGTAGAACTCCCGGCAACAGCTGTGATCATGGCCCCTAACCCTCCACCCGTACAGGACTCAGCCACGGCTAAGGTGGCTTGACGCGCCAGCAGTAGTCGACCAATGGCGTCGCCTAGGGTGTCATCGTCCTCGCCAAAGCAGTCAGTGTCGCCAATGGTCTTGATCTCGGCAGCGACGGGGGCGATCAGCTGCTGAGCCTCAGCCAGGGTATTAGCTTTCGCAGAAATACGCAGCTTGATGACGCCATCACTGGCATAGGGGGCTACTGTGGGATTTTCTAACTTGAGAAAGCGATCGACTTTAGCGGCTAGGCCTGACTCGCTGGTACCCCAAAACTTGAGGGTACGGCTATGGATGATGCCGCTATGCCATCCCTGGCTTTGGATGTAGTCAATAGCGGTGGCCTGCCACATGGTGTGGAGCTCTCGCGGCACCCCTGGAAAGGTCATAATGTGCAGTCCAGGTCTAGGCTGCCATAGGATACCTGGGGCGGTTCCCTGGGGATTGGGAAGTACGTCTGCACCCTGGGGGAGTAGGGCCTGTTTTTGATTGTTTGGGCTCATGGTGCGATCGCGCTGGGCAAATTTGGTCGTGATGTCAGCTAGCACCGCCGCGTTTTCAACCAAAGGCACCCCAAAAAAGTCAGCAATGGTAGCGGTGGTAATGTCATCGGGGGTGGGACCAAGACCGCCGGTAAAAATAATCAGTCGGGCCCGCTCACAGGCAATGGCGATGGCTCGTGCTAAGCGTACGGGATTGTCTCCTACAACCGTTTGATAGTGATGGGAAATACCCAGCTGGGCCAGCTGCTGAGCCAGATATTGGGCATTACTGTTGAGGATATCGCCCAGAAGTAGCTCGGTTCCTACACAGATAATTTCTGCACTGCCGGTCATGGTGGTTGGATGGGATATTGATGGGCAAACGGTGCTGTGTGGACTGATGGTAAAGCATTTTTCCCTGATTTAGGCTGATACGATTTGAGCGGATACAAAATCAGAACATATCGATAGGAATAGGCCAGATATGCAAACCATCGCGGACACAGGTGCTAAACAAACAAAGCTGTGGCCAAAATGGTTGCTGATGATCCTGATTGGTTCTTGGAGTCTGCGGGGACTGATTGCGTGGCTGCTGCCGCCGGGGTTTGATGAGGCCTACTACTTTTTGTACACCCAGCATTGGGACTGGAGCTATTTTGACCATCCTGTCATGGTGGCCATAACAACCGCCGTGGGTCCCTGGCTGACGGGAATTATTTCCCCCCTGACGCTGCGACTGGGGGCGCTGGTGCTCTACGGTGTGAGTACGGGACTGCTTTTTTTGAGCGGTCGGCGGTTATTTGGTCCAATGGCTGGTATGTGGGCCGTTGCGATCGCATCCCTGTGTCCTCTATTTGTGTTTAGCTTTGGCCTGCTGGCGGCACCGGATAACGGGCTGATTCTGTGGTGGTCGGCGACCATGTATATTGCCGTACTGGAGTTTTTTCCCAGGGATAAACCCTATCGCCCCACCATCAAGATTGTCCTGCTCGGTCTGTTGTTGGGGCTGACCTGTTTGAGCAAATATCACGGGTTTGTATTAGGGTTGGGTCTGGTTGGTTTTTGCTTGACTAGTGCCAGCCATCGTCGGGCCTTGGGGTCTCCGTGGACCGGGGCAGCCCTCGTGCTGTTTGCCCTGACTTTGACACCCCTGGTGTATTGGAACGTTCAGCACGACTGGCTGTCCTTTGGGTTTCACCTGTCCGACCGGTTTGGTGAGCAGGGAAACGGCGGTCTCCCTAGTTTTAATGTGCTGAATCTGCTCGGAGTGTGGCTGGTGGGGGTGGCCTATCTGTTTCCCACGGTTGGGTTTCCCCTGTGGTGGGCAAGCTGGTGCAGCCTCTGGCAGGGGGGCGACCTGCCGCGGCGGTTTGTCCTGTGCTTGGGGCTGCCCGTTGCCGCTGGATTTACGCTGCTGGGCGGCGTGGCCCATATTTACCCGGCCTGGCCCGCGCCAGGGCTATGGAGCCTGAGTTTGCTACTGGCTGCGGCCATGGCCCGCTGGTCGCCTCGCTTAGTCAGAATGTGGCTGGTGGGTAGCGCTCTGGTAATGGCGACCCTGTTAATTTTTGCCCTGGGTCATGTGGCGCTGGGGACCCTACAGCGGCCGGGGGGTGTGGTCCAGCTGATTGCCCCAGAGTCCGATCCGACCACAACCCTGATCGATGTGGTGCAGCTGCGGCGGCGGCTGCGAGATGGGGTGGCAGGAGATGCGATCGCGGCGACCGATTTCCTCATCACTAACGAGTTTTGGTTGAGCGGCTATGTGGACATGGCCGTCAGCCCCCTCACATCGGTTCCCGTTATGGCCTTTACCCAAGATCCTCGCGGACACGCAGTCTGGTTTACGCCCACTGACTGGCTGGAGCATTCAGGTATATTTATTACCATCGCTGACTATGACCAGTCTCAAATCCGAGCAACCTACGCCCCCTATTTTGAGCGATTCGATTTGTTAGATACCTTAGAGACTCAGCGGGCAGGGGCCACCACAGAGACGTTTTACCTGTATGACGTAGGCCAGCTAGTACTACCCTATAACTACCCCTACTAGTCCCAACTCATCTGTCTATCTAGCATGCCGTTTGGCCCGCCAGCTGGTATAGCTGAGCAAAGCCGTTGAACCCACCGCATAGACAATACCGCTAGGCATGCCTGAAAAAGCCAGGGCCAGGCTGCCCACCCACAGCGTCAGCGCATAAATAAACAACACCGTAAACCGATGGGACAGCCCTGCATTCAACAAACGGTGGTGCAAATGACGCTTGTCAGCCACAAACGGCGATAGCCCACGACGCAAACGAGCCAAAATTACGGCCGACATATCCAAGATAGGGACGGCTAAGATCAGCAAATAGGGCAGGAATACGGCTACTGTGGTTACCCCCTTCACCAGACCAATGACCCCGACTCCCGCCAGGGTAAAGCCCATGTAATAGGCCCCGCCATCCCCCATAAAAATCTGAGCCGGATTGAAATTGTATTTCAAAAAACTGAGAGCCCCACCAGCGAGCGCCGCCGCAATGATGGCCGCCGCAGGCTGCTCCATAAATAAAGCCACCAGCATCATTACAATAGCGGCGATGCCAGATACCCCTGCTGCCAACCCATCTAGACCATCAATCCAGTTGATAGCATTGGCCATACCCACTAACCAGATAACCGTCACCGGCAAGCTGATCCAGTCAGCCAGCTGAACAATGTCCAAACCTGGAATAGACACAAAAGCAATATCAACGCCGACATTCCAAGCAATGGCTGCCACCGCCGCTTGCATCAGTAGACGACTAATGGCAGATAGACCAAACAAATCATCCAATAGGCCAATTAAGAAAAATGCTAAACCGCCTAGGGTGACGCCCCAAATCTCTGCTTCTGGTTCATTGACTAGCTGCTGGCCCTGGGCATCCATAAAGCCGCCGATATTCCAAACAACCAGCAACGCCACCACCGTACCCAAAAAAATGGATACACCGCCAAGCCTAACCATTGGAACGTTATGGACCTTACGCCCTCCGGGCATATCAACTCGACCGCTATGCAACCCAATCCTTTTGACAATTGGAGTCGAAATAAGTACTACAGCAGCTGACATTGCAAAAGCCAGGAGAGGGTATATCTGAAAGGGCATGGGCGGCAGAGGATAGGAGAAGACAATGCTGGCATGAAGGCAACACGATGGCTCGGCGGCACACTCAACAGTCACCGTCACCCTAGCAGGTTTTTTAAATCTTTCAAGCTGATAATTATCAGGTTTAAAACACTGTTATTGGTTTATTGAAAAGGTGGGTCAGAGCCATCACTATCACGGCTGTACGTCAGCACCTGATTCGTTATGGGTAGCTGACAAACCCGCCCGTTTAGATCCACATTGATTCAGCCACATTGATTCAGAGTGACAAGCCGCCGTATGGACACATATGACGGCTAACTGCCTGGAGACACCGTATCTAGGCAAGCACAGCTTCAGGATGCAGGTGAGGATAAAGTGGAAAGCGACTACATAGAGCCGCGACGCGATTTCGACAGTTAGTCTCAACCTGACTATCCTCAGGAGACAGCAGTCGATCAGCAATAATATTGGCGATCTCCTTAAATTCGTCAGTTCCCAGTCCTCGGGTGGTCATGGCTGGCGAACCTAGACGTAGACCGCTGGTTACAAAGGGGGATTCAGGGTCAAACGGCACCGTATTTTTATTCGCGGTGATGTTCACCATGCTGACTAGGGCATCGGCTCGTTTACCGGTCATGCCAATGGAGCGCAAATCAACTAGTACCAGATGATTATCAGTTCCGTCAGAGACAGTTTTAATGCCCCGTGCCTGCAGCTGAATCGCTAGGGCCTGGGCATTGGCAATGACCTGGGAGCAGTAGGTTTTGAACTCGGGTTTGAGCGCTTCCCCAAAAGCGACTGCCTTGGCCGCTATCACATGCTCAAGTGGACCACCCTGACTACCGGGAAAGACAGCCTTATCAAACTTTTTGCCAAGCTCAGGGTCGCTGGTCAAGATCAGTCCACCGCGAGGTCCCCGCAGGGTTTTGTGGGTAGTTGTGGTCACCACATGGCAGTGGGCAATAGGATTGGGATGGTAGCCGGTAGCTACTAACCCGGCAATATGAGCAATGTCGGCCATCAAATAGGCACCGATTTCATCGGCAATGGCTCGAAACTTATCAAAGTGAATTGTCCGAGGGTAGGCGGAATAGCCACAGATGATTATTTTAGGGCGATGCTCCAGGGCCAGCTCACGGATAGCTTCATAGTCAAGCTGTTCAGTGTCTGGGTCAACGCCATATTGGACAACGTTGAACCATTTTCCTGAAACATTGACCGGAGAGCCGTGGGTCAAGTGCCCACCATGGGAAAGATCCATGCCCATGATGGTGTCACCGGGCTGCAGCAGAGCTAAAAAGACAGCAAAGTTTGCTTGGGCTCCTGAGTGGGGCTGAACATTGGCATGGGCCGCCCCAAAAAGTTGCTTGATCCTGTCAATAGCCAGGGCCTCAGCCTGATCGACAAACTCACAGCCACCGTAGTATCGCTTGCTAGGCAGACCTTCTGCATATTTATTCGTTAAAACAGAGCCCTGCGCAGCCATGACAGCTGGTGATGTAAAGTTCTCACTAGCAATGAGTTCTAAGTGGTCTTGCTGACGCTGACGTTCACTTTCGATAATGGCGGTGACATCAGGGTCAGTTTGTCTCAAAAAGTCAAAATTATTGGTCATGGGGATTAATGCTCCAAATTGATTGTACCTAGCTGCACAAGGTGCTAAGAGAAGGAGATTTTGGAATTCCTGCTTTTCGCAAGCAAACTATAGTACCGTGCTGCTAAGAAAGGTTGCCAGTCAACCATCTGCAGCTTTTCTCCGTAAAGGTTTTAATCAACAGCGATTGATCGAGACCTTTACCGATAAATGTTACGTTCCTGTATCAGAATGTAACGCTTGAAAATCTATAATGGATGACATTCATGAGGACATGTGAGCAATTGCTGTGCTCTACAGCATCAGCTAATACTCAATTTTTTAAGGTGAATTTGATTTGTCATATTGTGGTAGCAAATTTAGCCATTGCTTTTCAACTCGCCACTAGCCTATGACGCTTTTTGTTGAATAAGGACACCCATGCTATTGCAACCCACTACCCCTGTCTCGTCTGCGTCCATGTTGGTTTCTGTAAATGAGTCCTATGAGCGCTGTCGGCAGATCACTGCTAAATATTCAAAAACGTTTTATATGGGTACGATGCTGATGTCAGAAGCTAAGCGTCGGGCTATCTGGGCTATTTATGTATGGTGTCGTCGTACGGATGAGTTGGTTGATGGGCCATCTGCTCAGTTCACTACCGAGGCTACTCTAGATGCCTGGGAAGAGCAGATAGAGTCTGTTTTCGCTGGACATCCTCAAGATAATTATGACGTGGCTATGGTCAATGCTCTAGAGCATTTTTCCCTTGATATCCAGCCGTTTCGGGATATGATTGCGGGTCAGCGGATGGATTTGCAATGTTCGCGATATGAAACCTTTGACGACCTGAAATTATATTGCTATCGAGTTGCGGGTACCGTGGGTTTGATGTCCACGGTTGTTATGGGTATTGATCCTGAGTACAACACAGCTCCATGGGCCAAGGCGCGACCGTTTCCCATAGAGGAAGCTGTTGCGCTTGGAATTGCCAATCAGCTTACAAATATTTTGCGGGATGTGGGTGAAGATGCGCGCCGTGGGCGGATCTATCTGCCCCTCGAAGATCTTGAGCTGTTCAAGTACAGTGAAGCAGACTTGCTTAATGGAGTGATCGATGAACGCTGGCAGGCGCTGATGCGATTTCAGATTCAGCGAGCACTAAAATTTTATCGACAGGCTGAGGGGGGGATTACTGTGCTCAGTCCAGATGCACGCTGGCCCGTTTGGTCAGCATTGATGCTGTACCGTAAAATTTTGGATGTGATTGCTGAAAATCAATACGATGTTTTTAATCGGCGGGCATTTGTACCTACGGTGCGTAAGCTCCTGTGTTTGCCTCCTGCCCTGTTGCGTGCCCGTGTGCTTTAAGTCTTGGTCAAAGCGTTTTGATAGCTCTAAGCAGCCAATAGAAAAGGCCAAGGTATCAATACCGTGGCCTTTTCTATTGGATTAAATCAAGGCTCAAATATACTCGAACATTAAGAGGCAGTGGTCTGAGCTGCCAGCATTTCTTTTAGCTTTTCTAAGTCGGAAGCCCAGCGGGGGTCAGGTTGAGTCTTTTCGGGAGCCGATGAGGCATAGCTGGCTGGTTTGCTATTGCCAGCACTGCGCTTGCCGCCGCCTTTACGACCGTTGCTTGGACTACTGCTACCCTCATTTTCCTTGCTGCGGGGCATGGCTTTCTCCACTTTGAGGGTGATATCCTGCAGAGGCTGGCCATTATACTTGCTCACGAGAGTATCGGCAATCTCATCGGTTTTGACGGTTACAAACCCAAAACCACGACATTTACCAGTTTTTCGATCGGCAATTAGTTTTACTGAAACTATATTGTCGACGTCTTCTGAGAAAACGGCTTCAAATTCCTCACGTTCCAATTCACGGGGCAGATTGCCGATATATAAGCGCACTGACATGGAGATACCTCTTAAACAAATCTAAAAACAGTTGTGGCGAATGGATGAAAAAAGTCTATCAATTGAATTTAGAGCTTAAAAACTTCCAGACGAAATCTTGAAGGAACTATGGCTTTGAGGGATTTTAAAGAGTGACGAACCGCAGCACAAAAACTATCAGCTATCCTAAGCGAGTAACCACTCCGGTGAGTCAAATATCCTACTCGACAGGTTTGTAAAAACCATCTCTAAACTCTGGTAACAGCCAACCAAAATAACAGCTCACTGCAGCCCCTACCAGAGGACTTTCGTTGAATGAGATGGGGAATAAACCATTTCTCTACACCATCAAGGTATCACGCTATCTGATGCCAAGCCAAGCGATTCGGTGGTTTTTTTAGTGAAGATCTCTAAAAGAAATGTGGAGCAAACTGGCAACAATGGAATCCATAGCATCAGCACTATTGTTTGAGCCGAAAGCCTAATAAAACTCTTTTGAACATGGGCATACTGCAATAAAAAAACCAGCCGCGCTAAGGTGACTGGTTTGCTGTGTTGAGAGTAGGAGAACCCGATGCCTAACGCCAAACCGGCAGCTTACCAATTTGCAATGCAATTAGGCTATCAGTACTCTTTAACAAAAGTTAACATCTCGGGGGCGTAACTGCAATATATACATTGTTCGGTTTCTTCTGCTTTGGGGCTAGCTTGGGTCGCGGTGGTTATCCTTGAAACAAAAGCCAAAGGCCACAACTGAGTAGTAGCAGGCTTATGGTGATTGACCAGACAGGATGCTGAGAAACGATAACGCGATTTTGGCGGGTACGGAGGTGGTCAATATCGATCCAGATATGATGTCCTCGACGCAGCCAGCCAGTGACCTGTAGGGGCTGGTGTAGCCATGGAGCAAGACCTCGTAGGTTGCTGAGGGGACCCAGGTAGCCGGCGTGGTGCAGTTTGATGCTGCCGTGGGATGTGTATAGTCGCCATTCTTGGCCTAGCCAGTTTGCCAGTGCCGGTCTGCCCGTTAGGGTACCGCTGATTTTGATGGGCTCACTGCTGAGGGGGATACGTGTGGAGTCGATTTGCCAGTTGGCAAACTGGGTTTCATCGGAGGATGGGGCAGTTATTTCTGGGAAAAAGCGATTGATGCGCATCAGCTGGCCGGTGGCAGCGCCAATTAGCGGCATACCGAGCAGAATACTACGGTCTTTATAAAGCCAGGCAAGTAGGGGGAAGTCGAGGTTTGTTGCGATCGCACCAATCAGCCACATTACAGCTACGGCAGCTAGTCCCATCACAGCGCCAGACCAGGCCCCACCCTGTAGCAATAGCAATAGGTTTGGCCAATCGCGTTTGGTCCGATTACCCGTTTGCAAACGCAGCTTGGCAAAATCAAAGCTGGGCTTAAGTCGCCAGTGACGAGCATAGGCACTGAGGGTGTATAGCCTGTCTCCCAGGGGAGGGTGACCCTGGTTTAGCGATAGCCAGTGGCGCAACGGATTAAAGGCTCCCCAGGCAAACTGTTGGATGGATGGACCAGCGGCTCCTGGACCCACCGGCAACATCAGGTCCAAACTTTCTAGCAGCGGTGGCGTATATCCTTGCTGGGTAACGGCGTCGGTCATGGCTGCCGAGAGCTTGACTAAGGCGCGCGCCAGTCCGTTTGGGTTGCCTGTGAGTTCGGCTGTGGTGCGATCTCGGTAGGGGGTGCGGGTGCGAGCTAAGCCACAGCCCACCTTGGCCAACAGCCAAAAAACGCCATAGCTGAGACTGGCCAGGGTGCCTGCTGCAATCTTGACAAGTGCAGGACTATCTTCACCCCATCGAGCAAACAACCAATAGGCCCGATGGCATACCTGTAGTAAAAGTCCGTGGGTGGAAAAAAATATCCAGTCTAGGGTTGACCAGTGACCCATCTCATACAAAATAATAGCGGCTAACTCATCGGGCGCTAGCTGCTCAATCAGTCCCTGGCTCACCACCAAACGGCCGTAGCGTGGCCGCCATCCATAGGAAAAAATAAGCGGTAGCTCGCTTGCTAGTAGCTGAATTTTTGGAAAGGGCCACCGGCGTTTAGAACAAAAACGCCGGAGTAATCGGCCAGCTTCTGGGCTGTGGGTTTGCAGCTGTTGGCTGGTGAGATCTGTTGTCGGGCGCAGTAGCAGCCACCACAGCCAGGGGGAGGCAATCGTAAGCAGCCCCAAACTGATAATGACCGTCCAGGTATGAGTCGCCCAAAAAAAGTTTGCCAGTCGGACGTTGATGGGCAGCAGCTCTTCTAAAAATTGCAGATAGTTGCGAATAAGCCCCAGAACCGACTGCACCAGCCAGCGAATGACAACGAAAAGAATTGGGATAGTGGCTAACTGGGCAAACCAAAGACGGCCAGAATTAACTTTACCAAGGGACTTTAGCGTCTTGAGGCGACCGCCCTGGGGCCATATTTCGGGCTCCAAAGGCGTCGCCTGACTGGAAGATTTCTGTTGGACAGCCGGGGCCGCCTGGCTGGGCTCTTTTGGAAGCGTGTCCGCATGGGAAGTCTGACGAGGACTATGGGGTTCGACTGGTGGTGGGGCGATCGCTTCTTTCTTCGAGTCTGAGTCCAGTTTTCGGCTGCTATTGAGGGTTTGGTAATGAAATAGGGACGAAATTGTTTCGACTGGGCTATCGGGAGAGCTGTCCAGGGAGTCAGGTACGCTGTCGATAGGCGCTTTTTGAGAAGACGCGGCGGCGGCGGTATTGGGTGGAGCCGCTTTATTCGTGGCGGATGGCTCGGCCGAGTCGAAGGGAATAAACCCACTGGCTGCCGGGACAAAATCTGGCTGTGGCTTCTCTCTGATAGGTTGTTGGATTGAGGGTGTAGCGACGTCAGTCCCTAGCTGTTGCAGTTTTTCGCTAGCCCACTGCCGGATAGCCTGGCTACGGGTTTTGAGCAGAGGTTTGCACAGGTTTCGGGCACGATTATGGTCACCCTGGGCTTCATAGGCCCGAATAAGCCCCATTTGAGCCTTGAGACGATGGCTTTTCTCGATGTTATCAGCCTGATGTAGTGTTTGAAACGCTGCGATCGCACGCCCATAGTCTTTTTGTTTGAGCGCAGCTAACCCGGCTTTAATCAGCTGTTCTGGCGATCGATCCAAACCCATACAGATACCTCTGATATTGTTGATGGCAGGACACCCGCCGATCATTGCCGCAATCTTAGCGTTAATGATCGGCGGGCGTCCTAAGGGATGGGTCCAATACCTGCTCCACTAGCGTGTAGAGAGTCTCTTCGCTGTCGCCGATGAGCTGGCGCTCTTTTAAATCAATCAGACCTGTTGCTAGCGGCTGAGCTCGTTTTTTATAGACGTTGTTAGCCGTTAAAAGATCGGTGAAAATCTCTCGTTCAATCTGCACACGGTTGGCGGCATCATCAAGTGGCGTGCCATAGGCGACATTGTCGACCTCATATTTGAGCAGAAAAATCAACGCATTACAGCGATCCTGAAGTACCTTTTGAAGCTGTCGCGTATCTAACTCCAACCGATCGAACCCCACCTGTCCTTCGATGCGTAGTTCAACAATAGGTTGCTTATCGGGGACCACTTGTTTTTGAGCAATCGCCCGCTCGATAGCTTTGAGCCCTAATCCTTCAATATCCTCCAGCGCCTCATTTCCCCGTAGCTTTAGCCTGAGGCGGGCGATGGGGCGCTGTTGGTAGTCCGTTTGTAGCTGAGCCTCCACCTGAGCGTTATCTAGCTCCACTAGAAGGGCACCACGCTCAAAGGTGCCCTCTTCTATATTGTTGGCTTCTAAGGAGCCAGGGTTAAATAGCCAATTATCGACGGTGTAATGTTTATGAATATGCCCTAGCCCGAGATAGTTTACCCCGGCTTGCCGCAACGGTAGGAGGTCGCTATAGCGAAGTGCGCCAGAGTAGCGGGCGATTTGCCCCTCTAGACCATGGTGAAATAGCAACATAGTGGACGCTGGCCCTGGAGGTAGCGTTGCCATAGCAGCTGTAATTTGCTGAATAGCTTTAGGTGCCGCCGCTCCATACCAGCTAGAACCCAGCACCCGCACGCCACAGGCAAGGTCAATATAGCCGCCCTGTTTAGTTGTTTCATCCCAGGGGACATACATCGTTTCACCCTGTCCCGGCTCCAAGAGTTTGAGTAATCCCCAGTCCGATAGATAGCGTAGCCAGCTGGTTTTTGTCCCATAGGGGCAGTTGTCGTGGTTGCCCTCAATGGCAATGACCGGGATTTTAGCTGTCTGCAGCTGCTGGAGACAGAGCTGGGCCTGATTCAAAATAGCAGGTTGAATCATCCGATGCTCAAAGAGATCGCCAGCAATAACGACAAAATCTACCGCTGTGCCAATGGCATATCGCTCAAACACATCCCACAGGGTGTGAAAGAAGTCCGTGGTACGCACCTTGCTGTTGTAGCGATCAAAGCCCAGATGAACGTCGGCAATATGTAAAAATCTGGCCATGGTAGTGGTTCCCTAGACAGGAGACTCGGTTTCGGCGGCCAGCTGTTCTAGCTTGGCCTGCTGGTCTTGGGTAATACATGACTGCACCATTGTCTCGATATCTCCCTCTAGGGCTGGGGTCAGGCTAAAATTTTGGCCCAGACGATGATCGGTGACGCGATTGTCCTTGTAGTTGTAGGTGCGGATTTTTTCAGAACGTGACCCCGTACCTACCTGGGAACGTCGCATGTCGGTCACCTCAGCCTGCTGTTCTTGGAGCATCATTTCATAGAGCTTAGCTCGCAAAATTTGCATGGCGCGCTCTCGGTTTTGTAGCTGCGATCGCTCCTCAGTGCAAAAAATTCGAATGCCTGTCGGTTTATGAAATAAATCTACAGCTGTTTCAACCTTGTTTACATTTTGCCCGCCAGCACCACCCGAGCGTGCTGTAGTCAGGTCAATATCCTTAGAATCAATTTTTACTTCCACATCGTCTACTTCTGGCATCACTGCGACGGTGGCAGTAGAGGTATGGACACGGCCACTCGTTTCGGTGGCGGGTACCCGCTGTACCCGGTGGACACCCGCTTCAAACTTTAGTTTGCTATAGACCTGGTCTCCTTTGATTTCTAAAATAGCCTCTTTGCAACCCCCCATATCGGCCGCTGACTGGCTTAGGGTTTGCACTTTCCAACCCTGTCCCTCGGAGTAGCGAGAATACATCCGCAGCAAGTCTCCAGCCCAGATACCTGCTTCGTCCCCACCCGCCCCGGCACGAATTTCCAACATGATGTTCTTATCGTCGTTGGGATCTCGCGGTAGGAGCAGGATTTTGAGCTGTGTTTCTAGTGCCGCTATAGTGTCCTGAAGCTCTTTGACTTCCATGGCGGCCATGTCCCGCATTTCCTCGTCTCCGGCAGACTCCTTAAAGACTTCCTGTGCGCCTTCAAAGTCCAATTGGGCTTTTTTCCACGCATCGTAGGTAGTAATAGTTTTCTCCAACGACGCTCGAGCTTTGGCAATCTTTTGAAACTCATCTGGATCCCTAGCCACGTCCGGATCGGCAAGGCGACGGGTTAGTTCTTCAAACGTTTGCTCAACCGACTTAAGTTTATCGAGGAGATATTGCTCAGCCATGGAGTTTACTCAATTGCATTAGCCTGAAGGCGATTCTAGACCAGTCCCGTTTTAGTTCCAACGATCGGGTCGGTAATCATAGCCAGACTTTGGTCAAAAATGTCTCAAAACAAAAATATCCGAGGGGTACAGTAACCCCTCGGATTCTAGATGCCATCATAAATAGCTAGCTTTCGGTGCTCTCGTCGCTATTTTGAGTCTCGCTAGCCATACCGTACTTACGGAGAAATCGTTCTACACGCCCCTCAGTATCAATAATTTTCTGAGTACCCGTGTAAAAAGGATGGTTGCCAGACCAGACATCCACGTGGAGCTCTGGCTTGGTAGAGCCTACGGTCATAATTAG
>JBCCAQ010000044.1:0-24549 GCA_039814735.1 Cyanobacteria bacterium P01_A01_bin.15 | reverse complement strand
GCAGGCGTTACAGCCATTAAAAATCCCATGGAGCTGGCCCGCTACGTGTTGGAAAAAAGCGAGCACGTGATGCTAATTGGCAAAGGGGCTCAGGAATTTGCCAGGCTATGTGAGCTGCCGCGCATGCCGGACGATTATTTTGTGGTGGAGTCCCGCGTGCGTCAGTGGCGAGAGGCGCAGCAGCGGGGAGGCATGATGTTAGATCATGAGGATGCCACTCCTCCTAAAAAACTAGGCACCATCGGCGCGGTGGCCCGAGACTGGGCGGGCAATTTGGCAGCGGCCACATCCACAGGGGGCATTGTCAATAAGCGGTGGGGCCGTGTGGGGGACAGCCCGATTATTGGTGCGGGCGTCTTTGCTGACAATGAGACCTGTGCCGTATCGGCAACGGGGTATGGAGAACAGTTCCAAAGAACGGTGCTGTGTAAGATGATTTCAGATTTTGTATATCTCCAGAATATGGATGCCCAGACGGCTGCGATCGCAGGCATTAATTATCTCGTAGAAAAAGTCAATGGTCTGGGCGGAGTCATTGTAATCGACAAACAAGGCAGCTGCGCCATTGGCCGTTC
This sequence comes from Cyanobacteria bacterium P01_A01_bin.15, assembly GCA_039814735.1. Lineage (GTDB taxonomy): Bacteria > Cyanobacteriota > Cyanobacteriia > Phormidesmidales > Phormidesmidaceae > Leptothoe. Next base: position 23,974 of record JBCCAQ010000044.1, on the reverse strand, counting down.
CACCTCTGGAATGATCTATGGCATGGTTGAAAAAGGCGGAGATTCTATCTGTAAATTAGCCTGATGGCGGCATCCCGTTATGACAAACTACGTCTACATTGCTACTAGTCTAGATGGATTTATCGCCACCGCCGATGGGGGGCTTGATTGGCTGGATGAGATTCCAAATCCTGAACAAAGTGACTTTGGCTATGGTGACTTTATCAGTGGTATCGATGCCATTGTCATGGGGCGCAACAGTTTTGAAAAAGTCCTTACCTTTGACACCTGGCCCTATGATAAGCCGGTCTTTGTCCTCAGCAAGAGCCTGGGGAGCGTTCCTAAAAACTTGGCGAGTCCCATCGAAGTTGTCAGGGGCAATCTCAAGCAACTGGTGAATCGGCTGCACGGGCAAGGATACAACAACCTATATATTGATGGCGGCGGTACGATCCAAAGCTTTTTGGTAGAGGATATGATCGACGAGATTATTCTTACAAGAATTCCAGTGTTGCTCGGCGGTGGCATTCCCCTGTTTGGCTCCATGGCAAAAGAACTGCGGTTTAGCCATATCAAAACTGAGCTATTTAATAATGCATTGGTCAAGAGTACCTACAGCCGAATGAGGGCATAAGGGGGACCGTGCTGGCCCGTTTTTTGGTGATGGGCATATATTAGTTTTGTAAACTTGACCGACTGCAGCCTTGCAATCGTAGTCAAGGGTATTTTTCAGAAAATATTTTTATTTTTGCGTGAATTAGCACCATAGTCAGACATTTTGGGTATCACGCTATGGGAGATCAAAACGTTAAGCTTTAAAGAAGACATCAACAGCAGGGATTTCCGTAAAGGTGGCTACTGCTAGCGTGGTTGCAGCTGTCGATCATGTCCTTTAAAAACTAGGCTAATCCCTTGTTATGTTAAATCCTTTTATAAAATCTGCCCTCAGCGGTGGTTTGACGTTGGTAGGTCTGCTTTGGGTAGGAACCCCGACCCTGGCGCAGTCGGTGGATGGCGCGCGGGCCAGACAGCTGGCGGATATTGCCTTTGGCTATGCGATCGCAGATCAGCCCGCTCAAGCAATCCCATTGCTAAAACAAGCAGAAACCTACCAGGGTGGAGACTGTTTTGAGGCCAACACCTGGTTAAAGATTGGTGTCGGCTACCAGGCCGCAGGACAGCCCGAGCAGGGAGATAAGTATTTAGCTCGGGCCGCTGAAACCGCTGCCGCACGTACTTTAGAAAACTGTGCCTCGAGCGCCACACCGCCCAGCACGTCGCTACTCAATCGGACCATCGAGTATGCCGAGGCCGGACATCGGGATTTGGCATTGCACATCGCCGATCGGGTGGATGCTTGGACCGATCCACTAACCATGGCACTGATTGCCACAGAGTATTCTGAAGCAGGCCAGCCGCAACAGGCAAAACAAATCATCACCCGGAGCGTGACAGCCGTTACCCAAGCGCTCGCCAAAGAAAGCGAAGCGACTCCAACGCTAGCCCTGCTGCTGCTCGGTACCGCAGGCCAGCTAACCTATGGGGACCAACCTGAGCTAGCAACCCTGATGCTCGAAGAGAGTGGGTTAGCCCAGCTCCAACCGTCAGCAGACTCTAATCTCTTAGAAACCAACCTGGCCAGCTACCAGTTCTTAGATTTAGTCAGATTTTTAATTGATCTTGACCAACAACCACAGGCCCTGGCGTTTTTAGATTCAGCTGTATCCATTATACAGACGCCAGCCCAGCTCAATTGGGAGGGGCTCCATGAGCTGGTGGACGCAGCCGTGTTGTATCGTCAGCTGGATAGTCGCCAAGCAGAGCCAATATTTGAACAGGTCAACGCTAGTTTGTCTCAGCTGCCACATGATCAACAACGGGCATCCATACAGGCTGCTCTGGTGGAGGGATATGCTGACCTGGGTGACTTTGAGCAAGCCAGATCATTGGCCGCCTCCATAGGCAATACCAATGAGCGTCAGAACGCCCACAGAATGATTGCAGCTGCCTATGCCAAGGCCGGACTCGCAGCCGAGGCCAATGACTTTGTGCAGTCGATGGGCGAACAGGAAATTATGCGGGTCGCTGTGCTGCGGGCCTATTTGGCAACTGGGCAGTATGACCATGCACAACAGATAACTGACCGACCTGACATGGTGAAGCACCTGCCAGAAGCCGGGCATGCCTACTGTGACGCCGGACTGCCAGAACGGGTGATCCCGATCATTAACCGTTTGGAGCCCGCTAGCGAGCCAGCGGACTGGATGCGACGGTGTGCGGCCATTGAATTTGCCCGAAAAGGACAGCCGGAGATCGCTTTGTTGATAGCTGAAACCAGCGTAGATCCGGAGGCTAAAGCTAGGTTGCTAGTTGCGATCGCAACCCAGCAGCCCCCTTCATTGCCTAAGTCAGCCTGGCAGCGACTGATGGGATGGCTACCTCACTCAGTTCAAACATGGTTTGGCACCTCTGAGTCGCAAAAAACAGTTGAAATCTTAGACGAGGCCCTCAGCCTAATTCAGGAAAAAACTTAGCAAGGTAAATTTTGAGATGTTTTGTGATCCATCCCATGGAGTCGTAAAGAATGCCCATACAACTTCTGTAGAGCTAACCCACCTACGTTAGAATTTCAAGATTGTTGACTGCGGAGAAGGTTTTTCATGAGTGCACAATACGGTTTGGGGACCCAATGTCTACACGCAGGCCAAGAACCCGACCCCACCACAATGGCTCGTGCCGTGCCTGTCTATCGCACCACCGCCTACGCCTTTCGCGATACGGAGCATGCCGCTAATCTGTTTGCCCTAAAAGAACTGGGCAATATCTACACGCGGTTGATGAACCCCACCCAGGACGTTTTAGAAAAACGGGTGGCGGCCCTAGAGGGGGGCGCTGCCGCCCTGGCGGTGGCCTCTGGTACCAGCGCCATTTTTTATAGCATCATCAACATCTGCCAGGCCGGTGATGAGATTGTGTCTGCCAATACGCTGTATGGCGGCACCTACACCATGTTCAAAGACATCCTGCCGCAGTTTGGCATCAAGGTAAACTTTGTCGATCCCCGCAATCCAGAGAATTTTCGTCCGGCGATCACCGAGAACACCAAGCTGGTCTTTTGTGAAACGGTAAGCAATCCGGGGTTGGAGGTGTCGGATTTAGATGAGATCGCAGCCATCGCCCACGCCAGCGGTCTGCCCCTGATTGTCGATAGCACCTTCACCACCCCCTACCTGATTCGCCCCCTAGAGCACGGTGCCGACATCGTGGTCCATTCCCTCACCAAGTGGCTAGGCGGTCACGGCACTGGCATCGGTGGCATCATGGTCGACTCCGGCAAATTTGACTGGGCATCGGGCAAGTTTCCGCTAATGAGCGAACCCGATGCCAGCTACCACGGACTGCGCTATGCCCACGATCTGGGGCCGCTGACCCCCATTGCCTATACCCTGCGGATGCGGCTGGTACCCCTGCGCAATCTGGGGGCCTGCATCGCCCCAGATAACGCCTGGATATTTCTCCAAGGTATCGAAACCCTGCACCTGCGGATGCAGCGCCACTGCGAAAATGCCATGGCCGTCGCCGAATTTCTGCTCCAGCACCCGGAGGTAGAATGGGTGCGCTATCCCGGTTTAGAAGCCGATAAGGCCCATACCATCGCCAAGCGCTATTTGAAAAAGGGCTTTGGGGCCATGGTGGTCTTTGGTATTAAAGGCGGTGCCGAGGCCGGTAAAAAGTTTATTGAGCGGCTCAATCTGTTCTCCCACCTGGCCAATGTGGGCGATGCCAAGAGTCTGGCGATTCATCCGTCATCAACGACCCATTCTCAGCTGTCAGAGGCTGACTTAGAAAGCGCTGGGATCGCCCCTGAGCTGATTCGTCTGGCCATCGGTATTGAGGATGTAGATGATATTATCGGCGACCTTAAGCAGGCATTGGCGGCCAACGGATAAAACGTATTGTAGAGGCGTTCTATGGAACGCCTCTACAATACGCCCGTATATAGGCCCTGATTGAATCCTCGGGTGCGATCGCAGCTAATGGTCCAGCAAGCCCTCCCTAGCCTCAGAACTGTCTGTTTTCTTGGGCTAGGAGAGTTTTTAACTAATTCAGGTTCAGGGTTCTCTTTACTCAAGAGTCCTGATACTTACAGGCCAACTCTCTGCGAGCTTTGACTCTCCTCAACACTTTTTAAAAAACACTATGTCCGCTAGCATCTCCCTCGATATTCCCGTACTGGATCCTGTCAAAGTTACCCAGGAGCTAATCCGCTGTCCCAGCGTGTCACCTGACCGGGAAGGCGGTCTGGATGTCGTGCAGCGCTACCTGGAGCTACTGGGCTTTAACTGCCACCGGATGACGTTTCACAATGAGCCTGGCAGCTACGAAGTGGACAATCTCTATGCTCGCCTGGGCACTGAGGGTCCCAATCTGGCCTTTGCCGGACACACGGATGTGGTACCCGAGGGAAATCGTGAACGGTGGGGAGATATTGATCCATACAAAGGAGAGATCCGGGACGGTATCCTGTGGGGACGGGGCACCGTGGATATGAAGGCAGGTATCGGCTGTTTTATTGCGGCGGTTTCAGCCTGGCTAGCTAAGCACAAAGACAGTTTTAAGGGCTCGTTTAGCTTTATCATCACCGGCGATGAAGAACACGAAGCGATCAACGGCACGAAGCCCATGATGCAGTGGTTAGAACAGCGCGGAGAAACCATCGATGCCTGTGTGGTGGGTGAACCGACCAACCCGTTAGAAATGGGGGACTGTGTCCACATTGGGCGACGCGGCAGTATCAATACGTTTATTACGGTCAAGGGCAAACAGGGGCATGTGGCCTATCAGCGCAACGTGCTCAACCCGGTACCAGCAGCGGTGGCGATGGTCACGGCACTGCAGAATCTGTCGTTGGATGAGGGCAACCGGTGGTTTGAGCCGTCTAACTTGGAGATGACCCAGTTTGAAACGGCTAAATGCGCAGAAAATGTGATTCCAGCGGAGGTAAAACTGAGGTTTAATATCCGCTTTAATGATGAACAAACGGGGGCAGGGCTACAGCAGCTGATTCGTGAAACGGTTGAACCCATTGCCCGTGAGCATGGAACAGAGTGTGACATTCGTTTTCGCATCAGCGGTGAAGCCTTTCGCACCGATCCAAGAGACAAGTTTGTTGCCCTGGTGCAGGATGCGGTCGAAGAGATTGCCAACCGACGTCCCCGCCTGAGTACGGAAGGGGGGATTACGGACGCGCGTTTTTTGGTGCCCCACTGTGTCACGGTGGAATATGGGCCGCTGGACAACACCATGCACCAGATTGGTGAACATATTCCCGTCGCCCATATTTATGAGCTACACCGGGTGTATGAACGCATCATCGACAAGTTTTTTGAGTCGGCTGGGATGACAAACGTTCTCCCATAGGGCTTCTACGATTCGGACAGGCGCTTTACCTTAGCCCCGGCCAGGCGCTGGTGAATATCGGCTAGCCGTTGGGGAATTACATCCTGGTGGGGGCTGTGCTCTAGACAGCGGCGCAGGTCCAAGGCAGCCAAGTTTTCTGCGCGGGCACCGGGAAACCAGTGGCCGCCGCCACCCAGCAGATTGTAGCGGGCGGCGGCAAACTCGGTCATGTCGTAGGCGTCCATCAGGTTGCCCAGCCACAGCATGACCTGAATGTTGAGGTTGCCGGGGGTGTCGGTAGGTTTGGGTAGGCCCACATCCCAGGTTTTGTACCAGGTTTCGCCCAAGGTTGCGATCGCACGTCTCTCCAGTCTCTCCAAAATCGGCGGCAGCACTTTATCTGTTTGCGCCAATAGCGGCAATACTTTCATATGCTCATCAAAGTCGCTGGGCCTCGCCGCCCCCAGACTCAGGGTATGCACCTGGGCATGGCTCAGACAAAACAGGTCATTAAACACCATGGGGCTCAAGGGCGCGCACAGATCCACTAGCTTTGGCGGCGGCGCATACAGATGCCCCCCTTTGTCTGACGGGCTAATGATAAATACCCCGACATCGTGGTTTTGAGCAGCTGCAATGGCAGGCCAGTTGTTTTGAAAAATGTAGTACCAATGCAGGTTCATGTAGTCAAACTGACCAGACTTGACGGTATCGACAATCACATCGGTCGGACCGTGGGTGGAAAAGCCGACATGACGAACGCGGCCCTGACGCTGAAGGTCACGAACGACATCCATACAGCCACCGGGACGCAGTGTGATGTCTAGGAGTTCGTGGGTGTTGATGCCGTGGATACCCAGCAGGTCTACATAATCCATCTGCAGGTTTTTGATGGATTTTTCAAAGGTAGCTAAGAATTCTTTTGGGTCTTCGCGGGGGGTGACTTTGGTTTGAACGATGATGCGATCGCGATCAAACGTCGGCAGTACTTTACCCAGCTGTATTTCTGACGTGCCATAGCCCCGCGCCGTTTCAATGTGGTTGATGCCGAGATCAACGGCACGGTGGATAGTAGCGTCCAGATTTTCCTGATTTTTCCCTGGGATACTCGATTGCGGCACATCTTGCCAGGAGTGCTGGTATCGCATACCGCCGCAAGAAAAGACGGGTATTTGTAGTTCGGTGCGTCCAAATCGGCGATATTGCATTAACTCAGTGGGGATTTATTCCTTGTTAAGTATGCAAGATTTAAGTTGATTTTGCTGGGCGGGTGGTGAGCTGATTTTTTGGGGTTGGTTGGGGGCAAAACCGGCTGCTTGGGGCTCCTCCGAGTTCCCCAAACCCCTATGGGCAGGGCGGGACGCCGCCCTACGACCCTCGTACCGGAGGGTTACGGACTGTAGCAAAGTGGGCTAATTTGGCGATCGGTGAGGCGGTTTAGGATTTTCCGTGTCGCGACACGGAAAATCCTAAAAAGGGTTGTCCAATTAGGGTTTGGCCTCTTTCAATGAGAGGAAATAATTCTTGTTAGAAGAGTTTTAGAGTCAGACTCTGAACCATTCTTGACCGAAAAAAGATAACTGCTCTTTTACGGTGTGGAGCGAATGCGGAACAGCGTAATACCCCACCAACCGCCAGTGCAACAACCTCAAGCTAGTAGCCAACCAACCTCCTGTGCGAGGGGCGTGGGGACGTTGAGGTCCCCACATCGGGAGGTTTCAGGAGGGAAAGTCCTGAACAACCCACCCCGCCATCAGCCAACATCCATAAGCTGGACTCCAAAAAATCCGCAGCCCCTAATGGCAAAGCTCAAACCAAGGAAAACCTTATCAATGTACAGGCGTTCCATGGAACGCCTCGTCAGACATCATTTTTGGACGCTATACAGTCCTGATGCCTAAACTACATCGTCCGCACCGATGCTTTCCCATCAATCACCTCACCAATCAACACCTCATCAGCCAACCCAACAAACAACCCATTCTCCAAAACGCCCGGAATGTTGTTAATGGTCTTCTCCAACCCAGCCGGATCGTCGATGCCGGTCATCGTCACATCCAGCACCATGTTGCCCTGATCCGTAATCACCGGGCCATCTTTATTCACCCCCATACGCAGCTCAGGCGTACCACCCAGGGCTGCCAACGCGCGGGTCACCGGAGCCACCGCCATGGGTAAAACCTCCACCGGCAGAGCAAATGTAGACCCCAATTTATCCACCAGTTTGGAGCTATCAACTACCACCACAAACCGTGCGGCCAGACCGTCGACTACTTTCTCACGGGTGTGGGCCGCACCTCCGCCCTTGATCAAATTTTGCTGGGGGTCAACTTCGTCGGCACCGTCAATGGCAATATCAATCCGAGGGGCTTCATCTAGTGTGGTTAGCGGAATGCCATGCTTTTTGGCCAGTACCGACGCTTGAAACGAGGTGGGGATACCGACAACATCTGTAATTTCGCCAGCGGCCAGACGCTCACCAATAAACTGAATCGCAAAGGCGGTGGTAGAGCCTGTTCCCAACCCGACAATCGAGCCGGATTGTACCTGGGCAGCAGCAGCACGACCGACCTCTTGCTTCATTAACTTAACCGGATCCATATCTCCCATAGTGCCACTCACTTCCTTTAATCAACGGACAAACTTATCGTCCAATCAGCAACCGCTAATCTTCGGTATCTAGCATGACGGAAAGTGGGTCCGCTGCATAGGCAAAGCGCTTACATCGGAGTTTGATACTCCCCAGATAGGACATCAGCACGGGTTTGGCATTATACATACCAATATCGACAAAATTTAGAAATGCTCCAGATTGCTACTGCGAACACTTGTAAATAACTGAGATATGCGTCATTAGGCATTTGCAGACTGTGACACTTGAATGGGTGTCGGCGCGGAGCCCCGCTAACCTCTATGTAGTTGCACCTACACACCTAGGATGTAGCATTATGATTTTTTTACTTCGTATCCCATCGAGTCTGCGCAGATCGATATGCTGGCTGTTGGCTCCTTTGGTCTGTCTGCTAATAGTCGCGCCGGCACCAGCCCTGACCCAAGCACCTAGCCTTAGCCAAGACATTGTCAATATGGAGCTAAGGCTAGAATCAGAGTATGAGACATACTTTGGAGAAGACCTGGCTGACGTTACCCAGGCACCGGAAGAGATTGCTGCTACGTTAGCTCGTGTTGGTGAAGAAACAGACACTACGCCAGCTGTTTTATGGGCGACTCCTCGCCCAGACCATCTGCGTCTGGTATTGATTACCCCCAATGGTGAACCCATTGTTCGGAATTTATATGATGTTCCCAGGGATCTATTAGATCAAACGACTCGGCAGTTTCATCGACACATTAGCCGCTCTACGGGCAGGGCCTATCTGCCTGCGGCTCGTAGGCTTTACGACTGGCTGATCGGCACCTACGAAAAAGAGTTTCTAGAGCCAGCGGGGGTTGATACCCTACTGGTCTGTTTTGGGGACGGTCTGAGGGGCCTAGCCCTACCCGCACTCCACGATGGCGAGCAGTTTTTAGTTGAAAAATACAGTACGGCCCGGATTCCGGCCTTTAATTTGATTGATACAAACTACGCGCCCATTGAGCCCAGTAATTTACTGGCCATGGGAGCGTCTGAATTTACAGACAAGCTGCCCCTGCCTGCAGTCCCCATTGAGCTATCAACTATTGCCTGGCAGCTAAGGACAGCTGAGGGTAGCGATCGCAGCTGGCAGGACCGCTCCCTACTCAACCAAAGCTTCACCCTAGAAAACTTTAATACCTTACTCAGCCGCCAATCCTACGACATCGTTCACCTAGCGACCCACGCCGAGTTTAAACCCGGCAGACCGGACAATTCCTATATCCAGCTATGGGACCAGCGGCTCACGTTAGAAGAGATGAGTAATCTCAACTGGCAGCTGCCCCAATTAGAACTTTTGGTCCTTAGCGCCTGCGAAACCGCCGTCGGTGATAGCAATGCCGAGCTAGGCTTTGCCGGGCTCGCCCTTCGAGCTGGCGTTAAATCAGCGGTTGCCAGTCTTTGGGATGTGAGTGATACAGGCACCCTAATGCTGATGAGCGAGTTTTATCACCAGCTGCCTAGAACCACTACCAAAGCAGCAGCGCTGCGCCAGGCCCAGCTCAACCTGCTGAGGGGAAATACCGCAGTCATCGATTTTAGTCAGCTGCCCAAAGCCAGCACGGTCCAACTGACAGATGACTTCTCCCATCCGTTCTACTGGGCCGGTTTTAGCATGATCAGTAGTCCTTGGTAGAAAGATAGCCTCCTAACCCAACAAGCTTGAACCTGTGACCCCGCCCAACACCAACTCAATGGCAGCCTGGGTATATTGTTCAACCATGTCTCCGCTCAACAAGTCTTGCCCAGGGGTTAAATGCTTGAGGTTTTCATGGGCATTGCCATAAAAAACACAGACTCCAATTCTGCATACATTAATGAATGAAATTTTTAATTCATTAACTCACATATGCTGCAAGCTTCTTCGACCGTAGAACATCACGCCATTGTGATCGGTGGCAGTATAGCAGGATTGCTGACAGCAAGGGTTTTGACGGACTACTTTGAGCGGGTCACGGTTCTAGAGCGCGATCGCTTCCCCATAGACGCCCCTGCCCCCAGAAAAGGAGTGCCCCAATGCACCCAGCTTCACATCTTGCTTACCCGTGGTCGTCAAATTATGGAAGAGCTGTTTCCAGGGCTAGAGGCAGAGAAGCTGCTGCTGGATCGAGCCCAGCTGCGTGCGATCGCTGAAGTCTATGGCTGTCAGGACGCACAGCAAAAGTTTGCACAAGACTTTGTAGCAGCGTGGGATAAAGTGATGAACCTTGCTCGCTTTGATCTTGCCTAATCTCAGTCAATAGGGCCTCAAAGGTTTTGTGCAGAGCCTCATCCCATGGGCAAATGAGGCTCTGCACACCTCAAAGAAGAGAGATAGCCAAATCTGCTGTACGAGTCAGGCAGCTTTCAATTAGCGATTGATAAGTCAGCACGTATTATCCGCTAAACCCAGCCGCTGCACCTATCTTGGGAGCCTGAACAAGAAGGAAATTACAGCCCAAACTATCCCAAGGCGTTGCAACGTAGCTTATGCCTAGACACCATTAATCGCAGTAGCCTTTCACCGCATCCATTAAAATAGCGCCACAGAAATTCGTATCTTTAGTAGTCACATTGTAAAGACGGGCATAGCGCAAATTTGCCCCTTGCAGATTGGCATTGTTAAGATTGACCGAGTCTAACTTAGCCCATCTGAGATCGGCATTGCTCAAGTCTGCCCCTGCTAAGTCAGCATTCCGAATATGTACTCCCTTTAACGGGCAGCCGGAACAATTTTTAGTTACCCGCAGCGCAACTACCCTGAAGGGTGTTCTAGCCTGCAGCAACAAAAGCATAATCATCGTAGTCACCAAAACCTGGATTAGCTTCATGGCTTTCCCTGCGATCTTAAGAGAATCGTAGTTTAATTGAGCCTACTCTGATAAAAGTTAAGAAAATACTTTACTTCTGGTCTATTTCAAAGGAGTAATGCCCAACTGGCCCCAGTTCGCTAGGGTCATGACAGGCGTATTGGAAAACCGCTGAACGGACCCTTTCTTGAACCCCAACCGTCAGAAAAAAGCGATCGCATTCCACCATCATCTCTGTGCTGAGTATAGATGTCCTATGCGCTACTTTCATACCCTTGACCATGAATGAGCCGGTATCATCCCGGCTGTCCCACCCACTACAAAGCCATGATGCTTCACGCTTAGAAGGCTCCTTAGATTCGTACCTTAGGGCAGGCTGGAGCCTCACTGGCGACGGAGCATTCCTGTAAGCAGGGCTGTTGGTAAACCGCTTCGGTTTCCAGGGGCGGCGGTGCTTGCCCAAACACCATGTCACAGCTCAGGTCCTCAAAGTTGGGCGTCATCGTCAGCGGAATGCCAAATTTTTCAGTAAAAAACCGCTGTGTGGGCAGCTTGCACATATTGACACACATGCCCACACAGCCACTTTGTTCTAGATAACGACATTTTTTGATGTGAACGTTGCTTTTTTGCTGACGAGTCTGGCCGGTAGCGGTTTTAATATCGACAGACTGCACTTCACAGGGACCCACCAGCCATTCAAATAGCTGGGTGGCAAACCAGGCATTGAGTTCACACACCAGCTGAGTAGGCGAAAAAAACGTCCGAATACCCCACAGTACGGGTGCTGGCACCAACGACTGCAGGACTACGGCAACTAGCTGCTGCTGTTGTTGCGAGTTACGACCCTGCATAATCTTTTGCGAAAGTTCCACAAAACCGTCGTACCCCGCCCGTTCGGTGCGCTCACCCACCGCCCTTGCCATCTTGTGGGCAAATAGGCGAATAAAGAGCCGATCAAACAAGGTGTCGTGGTAGGTCGTTTTTTCCACTGTTGAGGGTTGGGAGTCTACGGGTTTATGTGTCTAGTAGTAGCCTAAAACAAAGCAGGGATCACTCAGCTAGTAAATTGGATGATACCTATGGCAAAGCAGTTTGAGCTAGATCACGTGTTTATATTGACGGACGTGGGGGCTCCTGGTGCCGATAAGCTGGTGGAGTTTGGCTTAATACAGGGGCCGCCAACAGTCCATCAGGGCCAACCGACGGTTTTGAACACCATACTGGAACTGCTGTGGGTGGCCGATGCGGAGAAATCTATGGCAAGCGAACCCCATAGACAATCTATGGACTTTCGTCCACACCTGCCCTTTCGGCTGCGCTGGCAGCCAAATACCTGACCGGCAGCTTGTATGCAACATCTACACTGCTAGCGACATAGCTCAGAACTCTAGCTTTAGATTATTTTTTGCTTATGTACTAGCAAATATAGTACATAAGCACTATATTTATTTAAGGGTGTTAGTACAAATAACCTATTGCATGATCAGAGAGACAAGTAATAGCTCATCCACCAAAAATTTAGCCATTGAGGATTCTTGCAAATGTTTCCCTTCAACAGATTAAAGTCCGAGGCAGAAAAATTACAAGATCGTGACTGTGATAGCTCAGATATCCAAAGGTTTGTACGCGAATACGAAGAGACTAGCAATAAGGCCGAGCAGCAGCTCAGGCAGAAGCAGGCTAAAGAACAGAGAAAGTAATGCTACATAAACTGTCTCACCTTGCTTAATCTGCAGGCAGCATAATACTCAAAATATTTTCCAAAAGTCCTGACGCAGATTTGTATATGTGTAAAGGGGATTGACGTTGAGAAAATCACTCTCCCCTATGGCTACGTATGACAGTTTTGAACAAAAAGTCCGAGTATTAATGAAAACAGGATGTAGTATAGATAGAGCGATAAATCAAGTAAAGAGAGCATGGTCAGATGCAGAAGAGGCTGCAAGGTACGCTCTGCTAGCTAAACAAAGACTGCGATAGCCGAGGCTGTTAACTTAAGGCAGAGTCATGGAACAGTCATCCGCCATGACTCTGTTATTTCGACTATTTTTTCTGTTCCACCAAAATGGGAGCATCGCTTTGCGCTTTCCAGAATTATAAATTTTCATAATATGAAAGCCGTTCTATTGAATAGTCGATATAAAAATTAAATTGTTCTGCACCTCTTTGAGTAATTCTATCTTTATCTTTGGGCAATATTTCCCTCAAATACTCAAGTGCAGCTTTGTAGATATCTTTACTAACTATCAGAGTAATTCCCGGCGCATCTAAAATCTCGCATTTTCCCCATTTAAGGCAGTGGCTAACCCGCTCTAAAATTTTCTCAATTGATATCGAAAAAGCCTCATTTTCAAGGTCTGATAGAGCTTTCTCTTTTCCTAAATGGCCGTTAATTGCAGATCGCCCTATGGCTCGAGCAATTGCAGCTAAATCAGCATCAATCCAAGCAGCTACTTTTTTTGCATCTTCTATGCTTGCTTTAAACTGACTTAATATGGCAAGCTGCTCTTTGGTACAGACTTGAGAAGATGCAGATTCTAGTTCTTCTTGCTGAAAACTGTCGAAAGAATCAATCTTTTGCTTAAGTTTCTCTATTGCTTTGTCTAAGATTTTATTAGAGGTTTTTTCAAGATTTTTCAGCTCTTGATCCAGGTCTTTCAGTTTCTGGACCTCTGAATTTAGTAAGACTAAATCTTGATACTCATCTGAAGTCAGTTGAGTCATATAGTCTGTACTATTAGCGCTGCTAAGTTCACTGATGCAGGTATTAATACGCTTAATTGCCCGCTGCATAGACTTTTCATCAAAATCTAGGGGTTCCCACACAGCTTCTGAGAATAAAGTCCCATTCTGTACACGCATAAAAATTACTGGAGTTGAAAAATCTTGTTTACGATACTGGGTGCTACGGGCAATGGCATACCGACCTTCCTGGGCAGCCTTATCCACAGGGTTTCCCTGGGCTAGGCGTTCATAAAAACGGTAGGCAAAGCGACTAGCTGTAATATTTGATACCTCATACTGCATTGCCACAACTACTGGAATATTTTGCTGCACAATTTTAGAAGCTGCCCCAACAAATGCTTTAGATGCCGTCAACTTCCCGCCTTCGCAAGCTTGCAAAAGAACAACTCCAGGCTGCCACCGAGAAAATTGTTCGCTAAAGAAACCTGCATCAACCCATGATGCCTCATCAAAAACATCATCCATGAGCGCAATTTGACCTACCTTATTATCACCGTCATCTTGCAATCTTCCATGGCCAATAAAATGAAAAATATGAGGCTGTTTCTCCATTAGTTGGTCAATAGCTTCAGATGTAGCATTATTTACAATGGGCAACAGTTCAATACGCTCAGACTCCTTTTGGGCCAGCTTTTCAAGTAACTCTGTCACTTTTGCATAAGCGACAGGGCCGAGGTCGTCAGGTGCAGCGATAGCTAGAGCAATTCTCAACTTCTCTCCAGGCAGAAGTTGAATGGGTGGAGCCGAGTGCCATTGAGCACGTCGCCGAGAGAATGCAATATTTGGATCAGTTCCCAGCCAGATTGTTCCTAAGTTCGCACTGTCAGGCAATGTCATAAACTCCCAGGGCAGTGCTGCTAGCTCGGGTAATAAGCTTTCATTAATATCAAGCTCAACCCGTAACAGCTGTTTGTCTTGACGTGTGACCTTCTGATACGTATTAAAGAAGTCTTGCCTTAAGGTAGAATCAAATAATACGTTAAATAAACACTCACCTAGCTGGCGAGACTGTTTAGCACTGGTAAATGTCCCCTCGTCAATAGTTGCTAACAGCGAATTAATTTCTTCGAGCTGATTCCTCTGAAAATTACCTGAGGGTTCTCCTTGACTATTTTGAGCAGGGTCTAGTTTACGTACCTGAACCTGCTGTATATTAGTGATTTGAATTCTATAGGTGTAGTGACACTTAGCCTCAGTGGTGTTTGTCATAGTGGTAGATTTTCAGGATTCAAAGACTCTCTAGTGACGTTATGAAAACGTTGTTGCAGGTAGAACCATATCCCACCTTTCTGCATCCCAACGAGCCAGCTGGTCGGCCGCAGACTGCTTTTTTCGTAGCATCTGCTTGAAGCGATCGGATAGCTCGCTCGCAACATCTCGCAAATCTGCTGTCAGCCATTGCATGTTGGGTTCTGCCCACGCTGTCCCCTGCAGCGTTATCGCAGATATTTCTTTCGGCACCTTGAACACAATGCCAAACTTAGCAGTTCCGACCTCTTGCAAATCTTGTGAGGTGATCCGCCAGTGGCAAAGCGAATTTCCTTCTCCCGACGTCAGAACTTCTGGATGTCCTAATTCATATCGAAAGGCTGGAATCGTTAAAAATGCTGAAAATTTGTTTTTGCTGACAACATTGGCTTTTGCATCTGCTGCCAGCATGCTGGTGACCTCACTCACCTTTTCGCTATCAACACCCACATTCCAGTCAAGGTTGCCATTCAAGCCAATATCCAAGCCAACTCCTGCACTCATGACCGAGCGCCAAGCATTGCTAGGAAACAACCGCTGAATAATAGGCTCATGCTGTCCCTTTGGCCCAAAATCTAGCTGGCATACCAAGCGCCAAAGTCTGGCTCCAGGCTGGGGGCGCAAATCAACGCTCAGGGTCATATAGTAAAAGTTGTATGTTTTCTGCATCTGCTGCCGATATAGCAGGGGCAGTTTGACATCACTGTTAGCAAAGGTATCCTCAGTTAGCAGCACCAGATTGTCACGCGGGTTTCCAAGGCAAATCTCACTCTTAAACAGGTCCTGAACAGCCTGGGAGCTAATATCCAGCTTGGTTCCTCCTGAGAGGACACCTCCCCATTTTTTCGTTTCTGCTAATAGGTCTGTTAGGAGTACATCGACTTCCTGAAAATCAGGCGGTGTTAATTCATCAGTCATGTTCACACTCTTTCAAGATTTAAAGACATGGCTTGGATCAGGCTCTTGTAGTTCTAAATATAGAGGGAGCTGATGACTATTCAATTTTTAACTTTATACTACACTGTCTTGTCAACAGTGCCTAAAGCTAAGGAATCTGGCTAATAATCATCAGTGAAGCCAAGAAAAACTATCCCTACGAATAGAACGCTTTAGCGAGAGCGTAGTATGGCAAAACAACTGTTGAAATCCCTACAGCGGCAGGCTCTGTGCACTAACTTGCGGCAGCGCACAGAACCTGCCGTGGATCCTATGAGCGTTTGTCTGCTGCGACATCTTTACCAGCAGCCAGATACTTAACCGCCAGATAAATAACCACCATGCCGAGCCAAAGGGACGACGTTAGCTGACGAAACTGATTGGCCTGCCATAGGGCGATCAGGCTCAGGGCAACTCCATTGGCTAGTAGCACAGGCCAGCGTGTTTGGAGGGGAAAGGGACGAATGGGATCGTGGCTACCGGGGTAGAGCTGCAAATTGGCAGCGGTATTAAAAAACAGCTGGCTGACCAGAAAAACCGCCATGCCCAGGGCCAGGTATTTCCAGGCGAGGTAAAAACCGATCAGCTCGATAACAATGGTGATCAGGGTAATGGCGTAGAACACAACTACCCGCCGATCGGTTAGGGAAACCTGGTAAACATTGAATAGATCGACCCAGGCCATGCGCCCTTGGTCTATACATACCAGGAGTAGAGCCAGGGCAATGGCAACACTACCAGCTGGCTGGGTAAGGGTGTTTGGGATTGGTAAATAGCGCCAGCCTAGGCCAGCGGCAGCAACCCAAAACAGACCGACGATGGCGCGGGTGGGCCAGGGACCTAGAGCACCGTGCATTGACCCTGGTGACGCAGCAGATGATCGCACAGCACTAGAGCCATCATGGCTTCTACCATGGGCACGGCCCGAGGTAGCACACAGGGATCGTGACGACCGCGACCGAAAAGGGTGGTTTCATGGCCCTGCTGATCGACGGTTTTTTGCTCTTTGAGGATGGTGGCGGTGGGTTTAAAGGCGACCCGAATAATAATGTTCTCGCCGTTGGAGATGCCGCCCTGGGTGCCGCCGGAACGGTTGGTACGGGTGCGAATAGTGCCGTCAGCATCGGTGTAGAATTCGTCGTTGTGCTGGCTACCGGTCAGGAAAGTACCGGCAAAGCCCGAGCCTAGCTCAAAGCCCTTACTGGCGGGCAGGGACATCATGCCCTTGGCAAGGTCGGCCTCTAGCTTGTCAAAAACGGGCGAGCCTAGTCCTTTGGGGACTTGGCGGGCCACGCACTCGACCACGCCGCCGATGGAGTCGCCATCTTTGCGTACCTGGTCAATGCGGGCAATCATTTCGTCGGCAAAGTCAGGATTGGGGCAGCGGACAATGTTGCTTTCTACTTGATCTAGAGTGACGCTGTTGGGGTCAACGGGGGCGTCCATGTCTTGAATGCGTTTGACATAGGCAACGATATCAACACCGACTGCCTGGCGGAGAATTTTCTTTGCGATCGCACCTGCCGCCACCCGACCAATCGTCTCCCGCGCCGAAGAGCGACCACCGCCCTGATAGTTGCGAATACCGTACTTAGCATCGTAGGTAGCATCGGCGTGGGAGGGCCGATACTTAGTGGCCATTTCGCCATAGTCCTGGGGTCGCTGATCCTGATTACGCACCAGCACCGTAATCGGTGTGCCCAGGGTCTTACCCTGGAATACCCCAGAGACAATTTCGCAGGTGTCGGTTTCCT
Source organism: Cyanobacteria bacterium P01_A01_bin.15 (assembly GCA_039814735.1). GTDB lineage: Bacteria > Cyanobacteriota > Cyanobacteriia > Phormidesmidales > Phormidesmidaceae > Leptothoe. The sequence continues at coordinate 6,485 of JBCCAQ010000044.1, read as the reverse complement.
TACGCGGTGTTGTGATTTTGCTTTGTCCGGGTCGTCGTCGGTCTAGGTCCACCTGGATCTCCTCAGCGGAAATCTCCAGCTGGGGCGGACAGCCATCAATAACAACACCGACACCTCCCCCGTGGGATTCTCCAAACGTGGTGATTCGGAATAGGTGACCAAAGGTATTGCCCATAGGTTTGGTTGTTATGGATTAAGCGCTTTTCAATCCTACCGTACCTTTAAGCACACCAGTGGCCCTTGTCTAGCCATCGCTTATCTCAGTCGCCAGTAGTCAATTTCGGTCATGTCGTGGTCCATTTTCATGTGGTGGCGCGGGTTCACCGCCGTCCCCTTGTAATAGATGCCATAGTGCAGATGGGGACCCGAAGAGCGGCCCGTATTGCCCAAATAGCCAACCACGTCGCCCCGCTGGACCTCGGCACCGTATTCCACCGCCAGCTTAGACATGTGGGCATAGAGGGTTTCGTAACCGTAGCCGTGTTTGATGGTCACCGTGTTGCCATAGCCGCCGTGGTAGGCGGCCCGTTCAACTACACCGTCCGCCGTGGCAAAAATGGGCGCACCGTAGGGGGCCACAAAATCTGTGCCTTCATGGGTTTCGAAGGAGGCACCGCCAAAGGGATTACGCCGGATGCCAAATTCGGATGAAATATCGAGGGGACCGCCAATGGGCAACCCGTCGGGGTAGGCGGCAATCTCAGCTTCCTCAGCCGCCAGGGTTCTTTCTAGGGCAGGTTTGACGCTGCCATCCAACAGCTGGCTCAGCTGGGGCAGCTGGGTACTGGCCCTTTCATAGAGTTCTAGCCCGGTGGCAACAATTGCCGCTCCCCCCCGGGAACTGCTCCCATCGGATGAAATATCGCGATCGCTCAGCTCATCGGGCAGCCCAGCCCGCTCTTTCAAATTCTCAATTTCAGAATCCAGGGTATCGAGTTCGGTCAAAACCTGGTGAGCCTGATCCGTTAGCTGACGGTTTTCATCGGTCAGCTGCACGTTACTTTTAAATAAAGAGAAAATAACGGCCCCCAGCCAGCCCAGCGGCACACCGATAATAACAAAAGCAGCAATAACTCCGGCCAGTGGAGTGAACGTAATGGTGACAGGAGTCTGCCCAGAACGGGTGACTAAAACTGTGTAACTTTTCAGCAATCGCCGACGCATAGGCACTGAATTTAAGCATTTATTCCTAAGAACACCGGCTAAATAGCTAATGCCTTAAAACGCTATGTCAATCTGTATATAGACCAGCCTGATTATACGGGGATCGCTTCGATAAAATGCAAATGAATTTGAAGAAACGTATGAAGTACATCCAGATCATAAGGAAAACTTAATTATTTAACGGCCCATAATATTTCCTAATTTGTATGGATTAACGTTCATTTTAATGGGTCGTTTAGTTAGCGTTAATAGCTAAGGTTGGTAATAATTTTAAGAGCCGACAGCGGCGATTAGTGATTTTATAGCACCTCTAAAGGGGACAACCATGGTAGCAACAGGGTCAGACAATATTACGTGGTTAGATGTCAATAGCTGGCAATTTAATCTGGCGGGTCGCACCCTACTGGTGGACCCGTGGCTGGTGGGTGACCTGGTATTTGGTCCTACCAGCTGGCTGATTCGCGGCGTCAGGCCACAGCCGGTGACCATTCCCAAACAGATAGATCTGTTGCTATTGTCCCAGGGGCTAGCGGACCATGCCCATCCAGAAACCCTGGGGGTATTGGATAAGTCGATTCCGGTGGTCGCCTCAGCAGCCGGGGCCAAAGTAGCTACCGAGAAAGGGTTTACCCAAGTGACTGCCCTAGAACCTGGTCAGAGCTACTGGCTAGATCGTGACATCCTGATTGAAGCGCTGCCCGGAGCCCCCATTGGACCGCTTACCCAGGAAAATGCCTATATCGTAACGGTGGCAAGTACGGGACTACGGATATATTATGAGCCCCATGGCTACCCTGCCGCCGATTTAAATCAGCGCCCGCCGGTGGATGTCGCCATTACCCCCCTAGTGAGTCTGACGCTGCCGGTGATTGGCCCGGTGATTCGCGGCGGTGAGGGGGCGCTGGAGCTAGCCCAAAAGGCAAAACCCCAGTGGCTGCTGCCCACGGCAGACAGCAGCGATGTTAGCTATGAGGGGCTGGTGGTCAAATTTTTGCGCGCGACTGGCGGGGTGGAGGCGGTGCGATCGCAGCTAGCCCAGGCCAATCTGCCAACAGAAATCAAACTCCTCGCCCCATGGCACCCCTCAGCCTAGACCTCCAGGCTCAAACCACCGCCGTCGTCTAGGCTGAGTATGCTCAAGCATTTCCAGCAAGCACAAGTCCCCATGCCCGCCATCAAATTCAAAAAACTCTCTGCCGCCGCCGTTATTCCCGCCTATGCCCACCCCGGCGACGCCGGAGCCGACCTTGTTGCCATCGACCGGCATATTCTAGAACCCAGACAGCGACTTGCCATTCCCACCGGGCTCGCGGCGGACATTCCTAGGGGTTATGAAATGCAGGTGCGCCCAAAAAGCAGTCTGGCCCTAAACCATGGCATTACGGTACTCAATACACCGGGCACGATCGATGCGGACTATCGCGGTGAGATCAAGGTAATTTTAATCAACCTGGGGCAGTCTACGGTTGAGATTAGTCCAGGGCAGCGGATTGCCCAAATTGTTATTGCTCCGGTGGTACGGGTGGAGTTTGCCATGGTAGATAGCCTCAACCAAACCCAGCGAGGCGAGGGTGGATTTGGCTCAACCGGCAAAACCTACTAATCTGCAGCTGTCTAAAAGTCATCCAACACATCAGGGTCAATGTTCTCATCCTCGAGAATGTCGGATATTGACGCTGGGTTGGTGTCGACAGGAGAGATTCTAGGGGGCGTTATTTTGTTGATAATGGCATCCTGGGAGAGCGCTGCGAGACCGTTGGAGCTACCGTTGTTGGAAGCTGGAGCAGGGCTTCCCCCCAAGGATTCACTCAGCTTAGGCCCATAGGCTTCCCCAGCTAAAAAATGTCGACGAATTTGAAAAATCCTAAACTCCAACTCGTCAATGGCGTTGCGGGCTAGCACCTGAGCCTCTTCTTTAGAAACATCATCTTCATAGGCCCAGGGTAAATAGTAGGCCTTGAGGGCGCGGATAACCGACTCTCGCAGGTTGACCATTTTGTTGTCACGCAGATGATCAACAATTCGTCCTTCAACGGTTTCAGGGTCAGAGCTAATGCTAAAAGAGATCCGTTTTCTGGCCGAGGGCGTTTCTTTTTTAGGTGATTTTTTTTTCCTATCCACGACTCCTCCCGGCAGCGAGCTTTTGAAACTTTAGCGCCAGCCACTTAGCTCCGCCATAGCAGTCACAGAATCGCAGCTGATCGATGTCTGATTCTAGCTCCAGATTGGCGGCCACTTCATCCTGCAGGTCTTCCAACCAGTTGACCGTACAAAAGGTGGACCGCTCTTCAAAGTACTCTTCTAAATCCTCGCGGAGCTGGGTCGCCGTTCCACCGCTGATCAAAACCTCGTAGTTGGGAACGCTGACGGAGGCCAGCCACTCGTTGAGGCGATATTTTACCAGCTCCCAATAGTAGGCGGTGGCTTTTTCACGACGCTCAGCGAGCGGATAGCCCTTTTTAGGGCGGTTAGGAAAGACCACCCGAGCCGAGTTGCTAATGAGAGCATCATACAAAAACGGATCGTCAGAATTGCAGGGCAAATCTTGAGCCACCGCCTTTAGCAGCTGCTGGTAGCCTAGCTGCTCGGTGCTGCTGGGCTCACCCTGGGGGGGGCGACCGCCGTTAAACAGTAAAAAGCTCAGATCCCGGTGACCAAACATCAGCACCACAAAGGTCTGGGTAGAGCGCTCTTTTTGCTGCGATCGCTGCACTTTACGCCACTGCACTAACCCCGCCGCCTCAGGCAGTACCTTGACATTACCAAAGTCCAAAAAGATATCCTGCCCGCGATAGGTAAACATCTTATGGCCCAAAATCTCGGCAGTCAGAGCCTTGTAGTCAGTCAGGTATTCATTAAACGGCAGGGCAATACCCACATCCAGGGTGATCCGCTCCAGTTCGTGGCGATGGGCGAATTCACCAATGACCCCCAGGGCACGAATATGGGCCAGGGCACTTTTTGGCAAACTGCTGGTGGCTTTATTAGGGCGGCCCTGGGCATCGATCCCAAGGGCATAGGCCGGCGTTTCCGGGTCAAGCTGTAGATAGCTAACTGATTCTAGACCAGAGCCCAGCTGTTCACCCTGGGCTTCAATAATGGTGAGCTCAGACGGGGGCATATCCGCCACCAGGGGCGGACATTGGTAGGCATAGAAGCGTTCACCGTCGTTGAGGACGGCCTTGGTGCCAGAGCTACCTAAGTCGATAAAACACTGATATTTAGCCATGGGAATAGGGACGAGGCCTCGTCAGTTAGTACATTAGTACGATTATTCTAATGGATTCATTCTACTCGAATGGAAAGTGACAATCTATCGCAGGCGATACGTTTGCAAACCAATTGCTCAGCCATACAGACATGCTGCAAATGTTTAGCAAAACTTTGTGACATACTAAGGGGCCAAATCTTTTCTGTCAAAGACATTTGTGAACAGGCGGATTTTGGCATTGCCCACGTCCCCAGGCTCACCTTAGGAAAAAATATTGGGCTCGACGGTCAATTTTGCATGGCCACTTCAAGAAACATCCCTGGGTAAGGGTTTGACCTTCATCAATACCAAAATATCGTCTTCAAATTCTGGCTGATGGATAGGCTCGATTTAGCAGCGACTAGTCTCGATGGAGTCTACCGCTGTTTATCGGTGCACAAGTTCAAGCTAGAAAGACGGTTCTACCGCTATCTTTACTCGTCTTTGCCTCCCGGATAGAACCACCAAAAATCCCACCATTGCAGCTGTTATACCCATTTTGTCCAGGCTATCAATATGTCGGTTTAGACAACAAAATGACTTAACATTAGGCTCAAGATCCGCAACATAGAATTTGATATAATCCACCTCGTAAATGGGTCAGTCCCCCAGGCTGTATATCTATCTCTTAGGAAAACAAATTTTATGGTTTTTACCCCAGTTGCCCCCAGCTCTGCTTTAACAACAATTCAAGGCGAGCCCGCTATTCCCCTAGAAAATATGCCCGCCAGCTGGCAGCGTATCGCTACCGGGGATTGGATGAGTGAGCCCAACATGTATGCGGCGATGGCTCAGGTTTTTCTGGCTAAACACCAGCAGGGTAACGTATTGTTTTGTGAGCGTCCGGAGACCGCCCATCTCAAAGCAGCCTACTGTGAGGGTAACGGCCAGCTTGCCTATGAAGCTGTTGAACACTATGGAGAGGCTTTTTTGCCTGAGAGTTATCCCGATTTTGCCCAGGTGCGATCGCAAATAGCAGCAGATAAAAACACAGACCAGCGGCCAGAACGGATGGCCCTGGTGGATACGGTCAGTGATTTGTTTGATGAGCTCGGTCACGATGTTCCAGCTACATTTTATTGGACATTTTTACATCCACTAAAGCGGGAAGATTTATTTGAAATTCGCTCCTTTCGCTTTAGCGAACAAGATTTAGGGGTGGCGCGACAGTTTGACGCGATCTTGCATGGGGGTTACGTGTCGATGCTACGACGGCTGATCGACAGCATATCTAGCCGCCACGGCTATTTTATTGAGCATGGTTGCGGTTGTGAAAACCACCTCGCCAAGCTCAAACCGTGTGACTCATCCTTTGACTACCAGCTGCCAGAGGCCACACGGCGTAAAACGCTGCGGGCCTTTTTCTGGAGCGTGATGGAAGAGTACTTGCTGTTTGAACAGCGGGCTGCCACCCGGTTAGTTTATGCTGACGGTTTAGATTTTTAATCTAACTGGTGGCGGGGCGAGATCATCTTGCCCCCACGGCGGCCAGTACCGGTGGCTGCACAGGGTTTATATCTCCGGCATCGCAGTAAATTTTCCAAGGACTGCCGTTGCGATGGAGCAAAGAACCCTGTTCGGTTACACAAATTGCCACCGAAGCGTCTTCATTTGGACCGCGAAATAGGGTAGCAGACTGTTGCCAACAGCCGCCCAGCTCATACTGTGCACAGGTAATTTTAAGTTCACAAACAATAAATGTTTTACCAACGCTGGCACAGTAATCTTGAATAGCATGTAGACCCCTATGAACAGCCTGTCGGCGCTTAGCCACCGGTAGCGTTTGAGCCGTAGTTAATGTCTCTTTTAGTAAACAACGCAGAGTTTGTTTGACGTGTTCCATGGTCTTCACCACCTAAAGGACTGCGGCAATGACCCTGATCTAGTGATAAAAGGTAGATTTGCTAAAAAAATCCCAATTCAAAGAGTTTTTTAGTAAGTATTGAATAAACAACAGTTGGCTCTTCGGGATCTAGTATGCTGGTGTAATATTTGACACATATATGAGCGATGGTTCCTCTACTCACTGAGCTGTTAGGCTTGCCGGAGGTTGATATTGACTCCTATGAAG
>JBCCAQ010000163.1:0-12530 GCA_039814735.1 Cyanobacteria bacterium P01_A01_bin.15 | reverse complement strand
GTCAACAGGACCGAGACATGCTGGACCAGCGTGCGTGCCGTGTGCCCGCGCTTCATCTGCCGCACATCAATGGGCGCGACGCGGGCCAGCACGTCTTCGACACCGGCCCCCTCCATGGCCACACAGCACCACGCGTCGGACTGATCCGTCAGCGCGGCACCCTCGATCTGAGGCACAGCGCCCAGCATCATGGCTTGGCCCCGCCCCGACCAGATCAGCCGCACGCTGTCTTTGGCGCTGGTCCGGTTCGGGCTTGGGAAACTCACCCCATGGGCGGCTTTCAAAGCATCCGACACGGATTTGAGCTGGCCCTTGAGGGGGCTCACCGAGGTGATCGTGCCCGTCTCGACCTCTGAAAGGATGATGGCGCCCAATGTGACAGGCAACAGCCCCTCGCACGGCGTTTTCGCGATGAGTTTAACCACGGACACGCCCTCCTTCAGGGTCAAAGAAAACCGGATCGCACACCTCACACAGTGTCTCGATCCCTCTCAGATGATCGACCATGCGGACCGTCTCACCATGCCGCGCGCGGCCGTTCTTGAGGAAGGCCAGCGCAAGATAGCAATCCAGCGTCGGCGAAAAGCCGACCGAAGTGGTGTAGCCTTGTGAGTTCACACGAACTGCCTTTGCTTCGGCTTCAAAGATATGTGCGCCTGCGGTCAATTGCTTGATATTGCCGACAGGTTTCAGCCCGACCAGCAACTCGCGATCCTCCTCAACAAGGCCGGGCCGCGCGGCAGCTGTTTTGCCCACACAATCCTTCTTGGCCGAAACCATCCGGCCCATCCCAATGTCAAAGGCCGTGACCCGACCGTGGATTTCGGCGTGGGTGATGAAGCCCTTCTCGATCCGCAAAACGTTCAGCGCTTCCATCCCGTAAGGTCCGCCGCCCAAGGCTTCAGCCTGTGCCACAAGCAGCCGGAACAGGCTGTCGCCATATCGCGCGGGCACCGAAACCTCATAGGCATGCTCGCCCGAGAAAGAGATCCGGAAGAGCCGTCCTTTAACGCCTGCGACCGTCGCCTCGCCACACGCCATAAACGGCCATGTCTCGTCAGTGAGCTCTTCTTCAATCAGCGCGGCCAGCAGCTCGCGCGATTTGGGGCCTGCGACGGCAAACTGTGCCCATTGCTCTGTGACCGAGATGAAGCGCACATCAAGATCCGGGCAAAGCGCCTGGTGGACCCATTCCAGATGCCGCATAACCTGCCCTGCAGCCGCGGTCGTCGTGGTCATCACATAGTGATGCTCACCCAGACGGGCGGTTGTGCCATCATCCATCACATGACCGTCTTCGCGCAGCATCAGGCCGTAGCGCGTGCGCCCGACCTTCAGCGTTGAGAACATGTTGGTGTAGACAAAATCCAGAAACGCGCCTGCATCGGGGCCTTGGATGTCGATCTTGCCCAAGGTTGACACGTCACAGATGCCAACGGCCTCGCGCACCATATTGACCTCGCGGTCGCAGGATTGCCGCCATGTCGTCTCACCTGTGATCGGGAAGTAGCTGGGGCGATACCAAAGCCCGGCCTCAATCATCGGCGCGCCACGGGTCACGCTTGCGGTGTGAGAGGTGGTAAATCGCTGCGGGGCAAAGCCCTCTGCCTGCGCGTCCTGACCCATCGCCGCAATGCTGACCGGGCTATAGGGTGGGCGGAACGTCGTTGTGCCCGTTTCAGGGATCCCGCGACCTGTGACATCGGCCAGAAGCGCCAAGGCGTTCACGTTCGAGTTTTTGCCTTGATCGGTTGCCATGCCTTGCGTCGTGTAGCGCTTCATATGCTCGACCGAGCGGAAGTTCTCCCGCGCGGCCAACTTGACATCTTTGGTGGTCACATCGTTCTGGAAATCGAGCCAAGCGCGGCCCTTGCCTTCGATATACCAAAGGGGTGCGATGGCATATGCACCGTCTTCTGCCTTCGGGGCCTTGGTGGATTTCGGTTTCAGACCAAGCGCTTGCAAGGCGCTCTTCGCGCTTTCAAAACCCGATGTCAGACACGACGCTGTCGACATATGCCCGGCTGTTGCACCCGCAGGTATCAAACCCGGCACAGCGCCATCGGCAGGCACAAAGCTCATCAGCTCTGGATTCCAGACCGGGCGCCCATTCATGTGGCAGGTCAGATGCACGGTCGGATTCCAGCCACCCGAAATAGGCCGCCACAATAAAGGAACAGCGGGGCAGCGACTGACTGTTTGAGAGCCCCGCTCCACGGATACCCAGCCCCTGTTTTAATAGACACCTTAAACGGTCGGGTTGAGCAGGCGGCAACGGTGACCGCTCGGCAAAGCGACGCCACACCGCTGCCGTTGATTCTGCGATGGACATGGCTGCACTGGTCAAATACAAAGCGACTAGGGCAACATGCAGCCATCTCAGCGATGTACCGCCCAGAGCCAAAATGTAATAGCAAACAATGGTAGGTAAACCAATTAGGAGTACATGGACAAAGATCAGCTTGCTGGCAGTTTGCCAGCGCTCGCTCGTAAATCGCACCTGGCTTTGAACTGACAGGTCAGCTCCAGCGCCCGTGCGATCGCACATAGTAGTCTTTTTTGGCATGTAGTCCCCTCTGCAGGCGTCCGATCAAACTTTGAAGCACAAACACACTGCCTAGCGGCCATGCAAGGGCATGACCTGCGGATTAAAATCCGCTAAACGTTCAAACCAAGAAACGGTCAACACACGTCGCTGATAAACCATCAAACCAACATTTTTTGATACGTTTCGTAACTTGACTGCCAATTTTAACTCAATGTTAAGCCTGTGTTAATTTCTGTAGATACGTACATCACAGCCGCAGTCAGCGCCGTTACCTAAGCTGGCACCAATCCACCAGCCAAAGAGCAGGACAAACGCACTGGTCACAGTTGGCCTAATTCTGAAAGCTTGCAGGTATAATCAAGCACCCACAGCCTAGAACCCTAGCGTTAGATTGATAGGACCAAGCCATTATCCAAAGCCCATAGGATCTGCTGTGGGAGGTTTAAATACCCGTAACAACACATCCTTAAAGACAGTCCATGGCAAAACAAAAAGTCCGTCCCCCTGCTACTGCCGATGACCCCACCCAGGAAAAGCCCAAAAAAAATAAGGCGGCCAAAAACGACTCAAAAAAGGGCAAACCCAAAACAAAGAAGTCTGCCCAGGGAAACTCCCATAAAACCCAAAAAAAGCTAGACAAAGCTACCTACGAGACCGAGCTGGAGCGACTGCAGCTAGAGCTAGTCAAAATGCAGGCATGGGTTAAACATGCGGGGTTAAAAGTTGTTATTTTATTTGAAGGTCGAGATGCCGCCGGTAAAGGCGGTGTGATCAAACGGATTGCCGAATGTCTCAACCCACGTGGTTGTCGGGTTGTGGCCCTGGGAACCCCCACAGAACGAGAGAAAACCCAATGGTATTTTCAACGCTATGTCAGCCAGCTGCCAGCGGCGGGGGAGATTGTTATCTTTGACCGCAGCTGGTATAACCGAGCAGGGGTTGAGCGGGTCATGGGCTTTTGTAACCACGCCGAATACACTGAGTTTATGCGCACCTGCCCCGAGTTTGAACACATGCTACAACGCTCGGGCATTATCTTAATCAAGTACTGGTTTTCCGTTAGCGACAAAGAACAGGAAAAGCGATTTCAAAACCGGATTGACGACCCCACAAAACGATGGAAACTCAGCCCCATGGATCTAGAAGCGCGGGCTCGCTGGGTGGAGTATTCCAAAGCAAAAGACGACATGTTTGCCATGACCGACACCACCAGCTCACCCTGGTATGTGGTCAATGCCGACAATAAAAAGCGGGCAAGGCTAAACTGCATTAGCCATCTGCTCAGCCTGATCCCTTACAAAGATCTACCCTACGAGCCCATCGTGCTACCGGCTCGGCAGGAGGCAATTGACTATGAACGCCCGCCCATGGAAACCCAGCGCATGGTGCCCAGGGACTATTAGTGCAGGGACTATTAGTAACTTGACGCACCGCCCGCTCAGGCCCCGTTGGCCTCCACCCAATAGCCGCCGTATAGCACCAGCATAAGGGAGGGGACCAGCGCCATGGCCACCAGTCGAAAGCGGATGCCGGTTTGGACAAACCGGTAGAGTACCCCCACCACCCCCAGGGTGACCAGGGCCGTAAACGCCATGGCCCAGGTGACGCTGATGGGCTGCCCCAGTAGCCGGTAGCCCAGGGGCACAACCAGGGCCAGGACAGCCAGGGTGCTGTAAATTTGTGCAAACCAACGGCTGTATTGCCACACCTGTCCTGGGGTTAGCAGCTGGATCAAATAGCTGATCAGGATACAAACACCAGCCACCGTGGGCAAAAGGCCAGTCCAGGAGACGCTACCGGTGAGGGTATAAAACCCCAGGGGCAGCGCCAGCCAGCACACGGCTAGCTGAGCGATGGTTGGATTTTGCCACAGCGGCCCCGCCAGGTTAGGGGCGACCACTATCCACCAGGGCAAGCAGCCTACCATTAACCCCAGCACTGGCAGCCAGTGCGGATAGGGTCCAAAAAATGTCTCTTGCCAAACCAGCTGGCGGGTAGCTGACCAAAATTCCGGCAGATGGGTACTGCCATGGACAAACCAAAACCCACCCAAGCCAAGCCCCATCGTCGCTGCAGCCGCACTGTGACGCCAGTGGATGTGATAGTTTTGGGGACCAAAAAGTAGCACGTAGGCCCCCACAGATAGCGGCAGCACCAGACACAGCAGTCTCCCACACAAAACCCCCAGGGCCAAGGACCCGGCCAGGCCGTACAGGGCGATGGGTCGCTTATCCAGGTGATAGAGCAAAATGCAGTAAATCGCCGACAGCTCGAAGGTAGCCAAAAATACCTCGGCGGACAGATAGCGGCTGCAGGCCAGCACCAGGGGACACGACAGATAGATGAGTCCGGCAAACAGTCCCACCTGGTTGGAGCCAAACAGCCGCAGCGCAATGCGGTAAACAAAAACCACCTGTAGAACAATGCTGATCTGGACAAAAAAGCGAGCCCCAAATGGGTTTGTCCCCCATAGCGTCATACCCAAACTGGTCAACCAAAGGGGCACAGGCCGATGGCTAACGTCAGCCACCGGTTGGGGATGCATAAAGTTTTGCTCGGCCAGCATGGCGCGACTAATATCGACAATGCTATTTTCGGCTCCCGTAGTGGCCCACAGATGCAGGTTGTACAGCAATACCACAAGCACCACCGCCAGCAGCAAATACAAAAAACGGTCGGGTCGACTGATTACTGGAGCCATGGATGCGGAGTAAACATGTCCCCACCATTACATCACGCTACCGCAAGCCCCGCAGATTAGCCGACGGCCAGACCGATCTGACACCCAAGAGAACGGGGAGATGGATTTGGACCATCTCCCCGTCTAGCTCCCTGCCAAGGTCTATTTAAAGGACGTTCGGTTGTAGGGACGTTGGATTGTGGGGACGTTCCATGGAACGTCCCCACAACGTTTGCCCATATTTAGTAATAGTTACCGATCTTGCGGTGGTGCACGGCGGTAATGGCCTCATCCTTTGAGACCTTGCCATCTTCGACGGTGGAATATACCAGCCAGTGGTCGTTTAGCTCCATGCGGGTGGCAACCTTACATTCTAGATAGGCCAGGGCATCGGCCAGAATGGGGGACTTATTCTCCGCTGGACGGGTGCGAATACCGGCAAAGCGATCGGCACCGGGTGGAAACCGCTTCAAGAAGTGCTTCATCAGGGCCAGGTGGTTCCCTTCTTCAAGGATATTCAAAACAAAGGTATCACCCACCTGCAGCAACGACTCAATCGCCCGGTCCTTGGCAACAGCAATGGTAAAGCCCAGGGGTTTGAAGCTGGCTTGGGATATCCAGGAGGCCAGCATGGCGCTGGTAACTTCACCCTTGGCAGCTGTGATGATGTATAGACCGCTGCTAATGCGTCCGAGAGCCTTTTGCAAATCGGCGTCCAGGGATTTGATTTTTTTGACCTTTTTGGCTTGGGCAAGGTACTGACCCAGGTCAGTGCCGGTCTCATCACAGAGCTGGTACAGCGCTTCGGATGGCGTATCTTTGACTCGGATCGGGTCAAAGGCCACCCTAAGGTCAAGATCCTGCAGCTTGCTTTGTAGGGTGTCAATGGGTTCGTCGTCACCGCCGTAGGATTCAAACAGACCAAAGGTTTGCTTGCTATTAACGGCAGCCAAAATGGTGCTGAAGGCGGTTTGTGCCTCCTCTAAAATCTGCCCCGATGTGGGCGGCATCCCAAGCAAAATTCCCTTAGCTCGACCGACTAGCTCGTTGACATCATGGGGGTCGGCCAAACGCATGTCCATCATTTCGACGGCGACGCCGGTTTTGGTGATGCCCTTGGCTAGGGCCTGGGAGATGCGATCGCAATACCCATAGTCCGACACATAGAAAATTGCCACCAGGTTCTCAGCCTTGCTCTTCTCATTACTCCAGCGGCGATAGCGACCGGTGAGTTCCTCCACGTTGTAACGCAGCAGGGGACCGTGCCCCGTGGCAATGGTGCTAATCTCCCCCAGGTTATCCATCCGCTTCATCGCAGAGATTACCGAGCGGGCATTGGGAGCCATCAGACACTCATAATAAAAGCGATAGTCAGGGGACAGGGCATCGAGATCTTCATCAAAGGTGTCATCGTTGCAAAAATGGGCACCAAAGGCATCACAGGTATAGAGAATGCCGGTCTTCTGATCGTAGGTAAAGATAGTGTCAGGCCAGTGGAGGTTAGGCGCACTGACAAACTCCAGCATGTGGCCGTTGCCCAGGTCCAGGGTGTCGCCGCTCTTTACCAGCTGCGACTCAAAAGGCTGGTGAACCAGGTCTTCTAAAAACTTGACCGCAACCTTAGCACCGACAACAACTGCCTGGGGTGCCAGGTCCAACACATCCTTCACCAGGCCACTATGGTCTGGCTCCGTGTGGCTAATCACAATGTAGTCAATTTCTTTCGGGTCAATCAGCCCCGTCAGCGCATCCATATAGAGCTGCTGAAACTTAGCATGGGAAGTGTCGATTAGCGCCGTCTTTTCCCCACGCACCAGGTACGAATTGTAGGTGGTGCCGTTCTGCAACCCAAACTCAATATCAAACCGATCCCGGTCCCAGTCCAGACAGCGGATGGTTGTAGTGTCAGCGGCAATCTCACCTACAGCAAGCGTGAGCCGATTTTCCGCAGGTTTTGCAAGATCTGGAGCAGCTACAACCATAAGTGCCTCTAAACGAATGTCCTGAAAGTGCGAAACTTTAACAACACAAGTGTTGCTTTACTATCATTGTGTCTCAAAACATTCACTTTTGCAGCTCAATTTTCTAGGTCGACTGATAAGGAGACGCAATGTCCCAACGTCAAAGCCGTTTGCTGAGTCAACAGCTTTCCGCAAATGTTCTATCCCATGGCAAGCGCCGATCGTATTTGAACGCTGTCGAACCGTCCTTGTTGTCGGCTGGTCAGGTTGTTTAACCCTATAGCTAAGGGGGCTCGGGATCTCGCCAGGTTTTGCTACGCTGGGGGCGAAACCTCAAAAAATGCCAGGTGAGTCAACCCATACCGCTTAGTCCGCGTTAGCTCTAGCCCCCGGATCGAAATCGGCTGCCAATATTTGGGGGTGTACTCCGCCACCACCGCTGCCCCCAACACTAGCAGTTGTTTCTGCACTAATATTTCTAATACCTGGGCATACAGACCCGCTCCGTAGGGTGGGTCAAAATACACCCGGTCAAACGGCGGCAGCTCCAGCTGAGCCAGCTTTTTGACCACATCCCCCCGAATCACCTGAAACGTCTGCTCAGGCTTTACCACTGTCTGCCAATTGGTCTGAATCACGCGGCAGGCAGCCCCCGACTGCTCAATACCAATAACCGTACTGGCCCCTCGACACAGGGCTTCTGCCCCCATGGCTCCACTCCCCGCACATAGGTCTAGCCAGCGACAGCCGCTGATCTGCCCCTGCCAACTGTTAAACAAAGCCTCACGCACCTTGGCCGGGGTTGGTCGAGTGGCGTCTCCTGGCAGGGTTTTGATCGGGCGATTACCGTAGATGCGGATGACCATTGGCAAAAGAAAAAAGGGGAAAGGAAAAAGGGGAAAGGCACGGGCCGCTTGATCAATTCGACCTCACAAATAAGAACACCAATCGCTCCAGCCACCGGGGTAGAGCTTGCCCATGGGTTTACCGGCAACAACTTGAGAAAACAAGTTCACACAGGCGGTGACGCCAGAACCACAGTAGACAATTATCTCGTCAGCATCATCCACTGCCCGCCAATGGTGGGCCAGTTCATCAGCAGATTTTAGCAGTCCGGTATCGGTACTAATATCTTGCCAAAAGTAGTTCACCGCTCCTGGTATAGATCCCGCAATCGGGTCAATGGGCTCGCGCTCACCGCGAAAGCGCTCGGCTGAGCGCGAATCAATCACCAGGGTGCCAATGTCATCTTTGCGCTGTCGCACATAGTCAATGTCTACAATCCAGTCGGACTGGGGCTGGGGCACAAAGCGACCCACCTGGGGACGGGGTGTTTCGCGGCTTAGGGGCAGCCCTGCGTCAGTCCAAGCTTTAATGCCACCATCCAACAGGGCAACATTGTTGTGGCCCAGATAGCGCAGCATCCACCAGAGGCGGGCGGCAAAGGCAAACCGAGAGGCATCGTAGAGCACAATGGGTGTTTGGGGACTAGACTGGATACCCAGGAGGTTTAGGTGCTCAACAAATTTGGGCCAGGGGGGCAGCGGATGGCGACCGCCGTGTTTTTGAACAGGGCTAGAGAGATGTTTATTTAGGTCTAGATAGTAGGCACCGGGGATGTGGCCCGTGTTGTACTGCTGCTGGCCCAGCTCCGGTTCCGGTAGAGAAAATCGACAGTCGATGACCACCAAACCGCTGCTGAGGTGGTCAGCTAGCCACTGAGGACTAACGACATGGGGCAGATCGATAGGGGAATCTAGGGATGCGGTCAAGGGTTTAGTGCATTAGCAACTGTGGTGTTCATTATAATTCTGAGGTTGCGGATTAGCGGTAGCGGGTGCATGGGCGAGGATAGCGCTAGGGGTCTGATTCCTGAGATCACGGGGGATGGTTCGGCGACGTTCTACTCGGAGGAGTTTGGCGAGCATTTCCACTGTCGCCATGGGGCCTATACCGACGCCCGACGCAACTATGTGGCGGCGGCGAATATTGCTGAGCTGGCAAAAGCAAAGCAACTGACGATTTTGGATATGTGCTACGGGCTGGGGTACAACACGGCAGCGGCGCTAGACACCATTCAGAAAGTGAATCCTGACTGTCGGGTAACAATTCGGGCATTGGAGATCAATGCGGCGGTGCCAAGGGATGCGATCTCACACCAACACTCAAACACCCCACTCCATCCCTGGACCCCAGCCACCCAGCAAATCCTCAAGACCCTGGCAACCGACCATCGCTACCAAAGCCCCACTTTAGATATCCAGCTGATTATCGGCGATGCCCGTCAAACGCTGCAGCCCCTTGCCAACCAAGGCTGGCAGGCCGATGCTATTTTATTTGATCCCTTTTCCCCCACCCGCTGCCCCCAGCTGTGGACCGTGGAGTTTTTTGAGCTGACGGCGCGCTGTCTGGCCGATAGGGGCATTTTGGCCACCTACTCCTGCGCGGCGGCGATCCGCGCGGCCATGGCCCTGGTAGGACTCCGGATCGGCTCGCTGCCGGGGGCCGGTCGTAAATGGCCCTGCACCATCGCCACCAGGGACCAGCGCCCCCTGCCGGGGCTATCGCCACAGGAGCAGGAACACCTGCAGACACGGGCGGCGGTGCCCTACCGCGACGCCACCCTGAGCGCCACCGCCGCAACGATTGTGGCCCAGCGCGAGCAGGAACAGCAGCGGTGCGACTGGGAGCCCACCAGTGTCTGGCGACGCCGCTGGTTGAGGGCAGATCGACGGCAGCCCCAGTCTTCTAGTTAGTAAAATGTGAGCCTGCCCACTTGGGAAGTCTAACCGCCGCGCGGTATACTCCTCCCGTAATTTTTATGGTTTCGACAGGTACTCTGGGGTTTTCTATGGCTGACTCATTGGCGGTGGCAGTATTAGCAGCAGGTAAGGGCACCCGGATGCGATCGCGTCTGCCCAAGGTGCTCCATCCCCTGGGGGGCCGCACCCTGGTGGAAAATGTGCTGGCCAGCCTGGACCAGGTCCAGCCCGAGCGCCAGATTGCCATTGTGGGCTACCTGGCCGATGAGGTCCGCTCTGCCCTGGCCCACCTGGGCGAGCTGGAGTTTGTCGAGCAAACCGAACAGCTCGGCACCGGCCACGCCGTACAGCAGGTAATTCCAGCTCTAGAAGGATTTGAAGGCAACCTGCTGGTGCTCAACGGCGATGTGCCGCTGCTGCGCCCCGAAACCATTGCTAAAATGGTGCAAACCCACGTTGAGAACAACAATGCCACCACAATTTTAACCGCTCAGTTTGAGGATCCCACGGGATATGGCCGCGTCTTTTGCGATGAAAATCATATTGTCTCTGAGATTATTGAACACCGCGACTGTACCCCCGAGCAGCAAAACAACCGGCGGATCAACTCAGGCATTTACTGTTTTAACTGGCAGCAGCTGATGACGGTACTGCCCCACCTTAAAGCCGATAACGATCAGAGCGAATATTATCTAACCGATGTGGTCAAAGATCTCTCGCCGGTGATGGCGCTAGATGTTGACGACATTGAAGAGATTGCTGGCATCAACAACCGCAAACAGCTTTCCGATGCCGCCACCGTCCTACAGCGACGCATTAAAGATGAGCTGATGCTGTCTGGTATTACCATGGTCAACCCCGACAGCACTACCATCGATGCAACGGTCACCGTTGAACCGGATGTGGTGATTGAACCCGAAACCCATCTACGCGGCACCACCACCATTGCCGCTGGCTGTCGTATTGGCCCCGGCACCCTAATTGAAAACAGCACCATCGGTGAAGATACTACGGTTCGTTATTCTGTTATTAGCGACAGTACGATAGTGGGAGCGGGACAAATTGGTCCCTATGCCCACCTGCGCGGTCAGGCTGTTATTGGGGAAAGCTGCCGCATTGGCAACTTTGTTGAGGTCAAACAGTCCACCCTGGGCAACAATACCAATGCGGCCCATCTGGCCTATTTGGGCAATGCTACTTTAGGAAATAAGGTCAACATTGGGGCGGGCACCATCACGGCCAACTATGACGGTGTTAACAAACATCCAACCGTTATTAAAGACAACACCAAAACTGGCTCAAACAGCGTGCTGGTGGCTCCGGTTACCCTGGGGGAAAATGTGACGGTTGGCGCGGGTGCAGTGGTCACTAAAGACGTGAATGATAGCTGTTTGATTGTTACCCGTGGAGAGCGGCGGGTAATTGCTAACTGGCGGCCCAGAACCATGGGTAGTCCGAGCAGCTAAGGATTGCTCCAGATGATCCAAACCAATCGGGCCACTAGCCAAGCCAGTAGGGCGTAAACTGCGATCGCAATCAGCGCACTCAAATCAAACGTGCGGCTAGGATCCAACACAGGGGTTTGAAACAGCGTCGCAAACGGCGATACAAAAATATTGGAAAGGCCGTAAATAAACCTAGCAAACAGATTTTCCGGGTTGGCTCCCGTCAGACGGAGAACAAATCGCAGCAGCAGCAAAATTTCTAGCGCTCCAGCCAAATAGTAAATAAAGTTAACAATTTTTCTCAGGGTGGCGTTTCGCCGAGAAATTGTACGACGCTGCGGCGGTCTTGGTGGATCTACGTTTGGCTGTCTTGGATCGGGGCCGGTCATGGTGGATTAACGTTTGGTTTACTAAGGTTATACCAGGCCATGAGCGAAGACCCCATAGAAACCCACCCCAGGGACTATCGAACCCTATTTTTAGGCCCCCGACACCAGGATGCCACCAATAACGATGAGTCCGGCCCCTAGCAAAAGTTGAGCCGGATTGACCGCTTGCCATTCTGAAAAGATGACCAGGGCCAGTCCCGCTGTTACCAGCGTATTCATATTGTACAGCGGCACTAGTTTAGCTAAAGGAGCCTGATACTTCAGCAGCCCCAGGACGACACAGCCGGTCCCCAACCCCCAGAAAACCCCCTGCAGAGCAGATGAGAGCACCGCCAGCAGCGACGGTATATTGCCCGGCAAAAAAACATTAAACAGCACTCCTGCCGCGCTAACGGCAATACCAATAACAAACAAATGCCCGCCCACCGACATGCCAGCGTTGGTGCTGCTTTTGGCAAATACGCTAGAAACGCCATAGAAGATAGCAGGCAAAAGCCCACCGACAAGTAACCCCAACAGGTTTGATGACATCCTAGCTGACCTTTTTGTAAAGACAAATTCCCTGTTAGTTTAGGCGATTGCACACAAATAAAATCCCAGACAAAAAGCAGTTGGGTAAGATCCTCCCCTTACCAAGGGGAGGACCAAGGTTCTGACCGAGATGAACTAAAAAGGCTCAAAAAATCCCTTCAAGCATGGGAATCAGTAGAGATGGAAATCATCAACTACAGAAAAGATGGTACAG
>JBCCAQ010000332.1:0-4755 GCA_039814735.1 Cyanobacteria bacterium P01_A01_bin.15 | reverse complement strand
CTGATTACGGCCCTCCGGATCGAAAATCGGTTTCAGGAATGGCTGCAAAACTTTTCCCTGCAGGATCTGCCGATTTCCACAGCCCAGCAGCTGCGACTCACCCTGCGTCAGACCATACGTTCCTATCTCCAGACCGATGGAGCCTCTTTACTCAAGGGCTTGAGCGACTCCATCAACTGGGAGGATTTGGCCCAGCGGCTGCTCAAACGTCTGCAAAAGTCGCCTGTTGTGATGGACTCCCTGGATACGGTCAGCCAGGAACTGGCCCTGACCCTGGAGCGCTATCTGGAGCAAGATCTAGAAAATATTGTGGCCCAGGCTATCCCGATTTTAGATATTGACCAGGTGATTATGGAGCGGGTCAACGCCACCTCGCCGCAAAATTTGGAGATGGCGATTCAGGGCATTGTCCGTAATGAGCTACAGGCGATTGTCAATCTGGGTGGAATTCTCGGGTTTACCATTGGCCTGGTGCAGGTTGGCATTTTGCTATTTCAGTAGGGCCAATAAAAAAACCTTAAGGGTACCCGTAGTGAGTCCTCCTAAGGTTTCTGATTGGTTGTGAAATCGTTGCTAGTCGATGTTGCGTTTAGCCAAAGCGGCCAGACACATAGTCGCGGGTGTACTCTTCTTGGGGATTGCTAAAGATGGTTTCGGTGGCATCGTATTCCACCAGATAGCCCATCTTACCGCCGGCTTCGGTTGCCTGGGCGTTGAAAAATGCAGTTTTGTCGGACACGCGGGATGCCTGCTGCATGTTGTGGGTGACAATCACGATGGTGTACTGCGTTTTGAGATCGTGCATCAGCTCTTCCACTTTGAGGGTAGAAATGGGGTCTAGGGCTGAGCAGGGCTCGTCCATTAGGATGACTTCGGGTTCGATTGCGATCGCACGGGCAATACACAGTCGCTGCTGCTGACCACCCGAGAGACCCAAACCGCTTTCTTGCAGTTTATCCTTGACCTCATCCCAAAGGGCCGCCCCTTTCAAAGAGCGCTCCACCAGCTCATCCATATCCCCCTGGTAGCCATTGATGCGGGCACCAAAGGCAATATTTTCATAGATCGACTTAGGGAAGGGATTGGGCTTTTGGAATACCATGCCCACCCGTCGACGAAGTTCTACGGGATCAAGCCGCTTAATATTTTCCCCATCAAACAGAATATTCCCATCAACACGGGCGCTGGGGATCAGATCGTTCATCCGATTAAAGCAGCGTAGAACCGTACTCTTACCGCATCCGGATGGACCAATAAAAGCGACAATTTCATTCCGAGGGATATCCAAAAAAACGTCTTTAACCGCTAGATTAGAGCCGTAGTAAACTGAAATCTTTTCAGCCTTTAGAGCTGTATCGGTTATAGCCTTATCGGCTGTAGCCGTGGGGCGTGTATCCTGCATAATGTTAGATTCCTGCTAGTACCCAATATCAAAAAGAACGGCTGCAATAACTACCGTGTCTGTTGAAAACGATTGCGGAAGTAAATAGCGATCGTATTCATCAGCAGCAACATGACCATCAACACGATAATTCCCGATGCTGCAATGTGGTGAAACTCTTCCTGGGGACGTCCAACCCAGTTGTAGATTTGGATCGGCATGGCCGTAAACGCGCTTTGTAAACTGTCGGGGGTGGACCGAATAAAGGCCACTGCACCGATTGCCAGCAGTGGGGCCGTTTCTCCAATCGCCCGGGACAGCGCCAAAATCACCCCGGTCAAAACCCCCGGCATGGCGCTGGGTAAAACATGATGCCAAACCACCTGCCACTTGTTGGCACCCAGGGCAAACCCCGCCAGTCGCATACTGTTGGGTACCGCCCTAAGGGCCTCTCGTGTGGCCACAATAATTACAGGCAAAATTAAGAGCGCCAGCGTCAGCCCGCCGGAGAGTACGCTGCGTCCTCCGGTCAACGGTTCAAGAACGCGCACAAAAACAGCCAGACCCAGCAAGCCGTAAATAATGGACGGTACACCCGCCAGATTCCCAATATTGATTTCCACAAGGCGGGTAAACCAGTTATCGGAGGCAAACTCTTCTAGGTAAATAGCGGCCCCCACACCAATGGGGAACGAGACCGCCGCCACGGTCATCATCACCCATAGGGTGCCAAAAAAAGCGGCCCTAATGCCAGCTTCTTCAGCCTTCCGCGATGGAAAGGAATTTAGAAAGTTGAAATTTAGAGTTTCTAATCCATCCATCAAAATTGTGAGTAGCAGCCAGGCCAGCACCACCACAGAGACAACGGTCGCTGTCCAAGCCGCCGCTGCAAATATCTTATCCAGGTTGTAACGACCCGACAAATCCTGTTTAAATTTGCCAGCCGTTGCTTCTTTTGCTTGAATCTCTTGAGCCGTCATGTCTTGTTTTTCCTAGTCCGGATAGTTTTTCTGCGTTGACTAAACATCTTGGTTCTAGAAAACCTCGAAAATGATATTTATTCGTACTTCTGACGAAAACGACGCACAAACCAGAAGCTAAAGACGTTTAGCGCAAGGGTAATCAAAAACAGGGTTATCCCGACTGCGTACAGAGTCTCGTAGGCAATGGTGCCATGGGGAGCATCGCCCTTGGTCACCTGGACGATATAGGCTGTCATCGTCATCACAGGGACAAATGGGTTAAAGCCCAGAGTCGGATTAGATCCGGCCGCCAAGGTCACAATCATGGTCTCTCCGACGGAGCGAGACGTGGCCAAAATCAGCGATGAAACAATTCCCGACAGGGCAGCCGGCAGTACAACAGACCACACCGTCTCCCGTCTGGTTGCACCCAGGGCATAGGAACCATCCCGCAGGGACTGGGGTACCGAATAGATCGCATCTTCGCTTAAGGATGCCACCATCGGCGTAATCATAATCCCTAGAACAATACCTGCGCTCAAGCTATTGAACCCTTCCACCGGTGGCAAAAACGATTGCAAAAACGGGGTCACCGTCAGCAGCGCAAAGTAACCGTAAACAACCGTTGGCACACCCGCTAAAATTTCTAAAACAGGCTTAAGGATGCGGCGTACCTTAGGACTGGCGTATTCACTCAGACAAACAGCTGCCAGCAATCCTAACGGTAGTGCCACCAAAATAGAAATAAATGTGATCATTAGCGTGGCGCTAATCAACACAAAAATTCCAAACTGTTTACTGGCAAATAGAGGTGTCCAGCGACCAGCGGTTAAAAAGTGGATAACTCCTTGAACATAGGAAACGTTATCACCATCCTGGGATAGCTCCCGTGGCAGGTCTCCAAAAAAAGCAAAAGCTTCAAAAATGAGCGTTCCGATAATACCGATAGTGGTAAAGATCGAAATGGCTGCAAATGCTCCACAGATGATCTTGATGATCAACTGAATCATCTGGGCGCGATCGCGATTAGGTCGCCACGTACCTGGAGCAATGTTATCAATAGGGATTTCAGCTGTCATGCACAGGGTCCTCAGGCCGGATCAACAAGTGTTGTCTGTTGGTTGTGTATCAAATGTGGGCGTAATTCTGCTAAGGCACGCCCAAAAGATGGCTGGAAGAAGCTAACTTCTCCCAGCCGTCACTACCCAATCAGTACTCTATGTCTGATGGGGACAAAATGTTAGAACGCCTTAGGATCGCTGCCTAACTTGCCTTCTTCAACACGAGCTTTAGCACTGGCTAGGATATCCTCAGGTAGAGGCACATAGCCGACTTCTCTAATCAGAACTTCGTTACCAGGGGCGAGCATGTAGTCAACAAACGCGTTGACTTCGGGCTTGGCCTCATAGGCGTCCTGCCTGACATAGAAGAACAGAGGACGAGACATGGGGTTGTAGGACCCGTCAGCGATGGTCTCAGCCGTGGGGCCAACGCATTCGCCAGCTTCGTTCTCGATTTCAATGGCCTTCAAAGAATCAGAATTCTCTTCGAAGTAAGCGTAGCCAAAGTAACCAAGCGCGCCCTCGTCGCCAGTTACACCGGTAACGATGACGTTGTCGTCTTCGCTAGCCGTATAGTCACCACGGCTAGCACCCTCTTCACCGTTGACTTCATCGGTGAAGTAGTCAAATGTACCCGAGTCGGTACCAGGACCGTACAGGCCGAGCTCCTGATCGGGGAAGGAGGGATCCACCTGGTTCCAATTGGCAACCGTGCCCTCAGACTCAGGAGCCCACATAGCATTCAGCTGGTCGACGGTCAGGCATTGAGCCCAGTCGTTGGCTTCGTTGGCGACAACGGTCAGACCATCAAAAGCAACGGGGACCTCGATAAAGTTAATACCGGCCTCTTCGCAGAGGGCGATTTCTTCTTCTTTGATGGGGCGCGAAGCATTGGAAATATCGGTCTCACCCGCGCAAAACTTTTTGAAGCCACCACCGGAGCCAGAGACTCCAACGGTCAAAGCTACGTCGGGGTTCTCTGTGAGGAACTCCTCACTCATAGCTTCTGCGATGGGGTAAACGGTACTAGAACCGTCGATGAGAATTTCTCCAGCTAGACCGGCTTCAGCATCGGTGCCACCGTCAGCAGGCGCTTCGGTGGTTGTAGTGCCGCCGCCGCAAGCAGCTAAACTCGTTAAAAGGGCCAGCAAGGATGCTGAGTATGCGTAGCGCATTTTTTGTGCCTTGAATTCCATGATTGCTTAGACTTAACTCCTCACAAAAAAACGTTTCAGTCGTCTTTCCAATCGTTGCTGCACCTTGGCATGCATTTGAGCTGCCAATCCCTGAAAACAGCAATTATGATGAACCCTAACGTCCATTCAAATCAGCAACGAATATCTAGAAACAT
>JBCCAQ010000169.1:0-12094 GCA_039814735.1 Cyanobacteria bacterium P01_A01_bin.15 | reverse complement strand
GTTCTGCTTTCCGCTTCCAAACAGCGCGGTGCATGTTGCGCTTAGACTTGGATCGTTTCTTCTTAGGAACTGCCATGGACCTGGAAAAAGTTAAATAACCTATCGATAATAGACCAAAGTCGTGCGTAGCGCACAAATTCTAAAACGAGGAGTTTAGAAGCGCCTCTGCCCCACGATAGTAGGTGGCCCAGTACTCAGTGACCGGCTGCTGGCTCCACTCCTGACGACTTACTTGCAGCTTAAGTACCGGTACGGTCGCTGTACCATCGCTGCTTTCCGCCGTCACATCGATCACCACTTCGGTAATCAGCAGATCCTGGTCAAAGCTGCGCTGCGCCCCTGCTCGAGCTGCCATATTTGCCCGCCGCAGGAGGCTACCGTAGGGCTCTTCTTCTTCTAGGGTCAAAAATAGGCTCAAGCGCGAGGTGTAGGCATGGGCCGCCTTAGGCATAATCAGGGCCTCGGTGAGCCACAGTGCCCCCGATGTCCCCAGCAGCACGGTCAGCCCCAGGGGGGCAAACGAGGCCCCCAAGCGGCGCGCCAGGGGTCGACGGCGACGACGCCTAGAATATGGACGGTAGAGGGAAGTCGTAGCCATGCACATAAATCAGGTGAACAACACCGTACGGATAGAACTGTAATATAAACTGCGTCCACGTCTAAAACCGTAGTTTCAGGAAAATACGGGCGCGGCTGAGCCAGACTATCGTCAAACTTTCCCACTTTTGTAACCTGAACGATCAGCTAAATCAAAGCCCCTAGGGCCACAATTATGATTGGACGCCAAGGGCCTATTTGCTAAGTTGATCCTTGATATGAGCGCAAGCGCCTCAACTTGCAGTACTATATGGCGCTGAATGCATCTGTTCTGTTTGCTGTCCAATCTGTATCTGGTGGCTCAAAATGTCGACTTGCTGGGCAATTATTATCGGGATCAATCAGTATCAGGGGTTTCAGCCCCTGATGCAGGCTCAGAATGATGCGGTGGGTATCCGGCGATATCTGATTGACGATGCGGGCTTTGCGCCAGAAAACTGCATTTTACTAAGCGATCTGTCCACATCAACCGAGCAGGAAGCGGTCTACCCTGACCGAATGGCGATCAGTGACTGGTTAGAGACCGTCTGCCAGGGACGGGTGCAAAAAGATGACACCCTATGGTTTTATTTCAGCGGCTACGGGGCCCAGGCGGACAATAGGGACTATCTGATGCCCGTCGATGGCGATCCGGCCCAGGTCAAACAGACCGGAATTGCCTTACAGGATGTGGTGAAATACCTCAAACAGGCACCCACCAAAAATACGATGATGGTGCTGGATATGAACCGCAGCCAGAGTGCCCTGGCCGGTCAGGCGATTGGAGACCATGTGACAAAGCTGGCTAGCAAAGCGCGCATACCGCTGATTTTATCCTGCCAGCCGGATGAATTTTCCCATGAGACCCTGGCGGTACGTCACGGGTTGTTTACGGCGGCGCTGCTGGAGGGGTTGCGCTACGACGGCTGTGCCACCCTCAGCCACCTGGAGCGGTATCTGATAGAACGGGTCCCGGAGCTGTGTGAACATCACTGGCGACCGATCCAAAATCCGGTGGTGATGCTGCCGGAGGAGCAAAAGTTTCAGATTCTCTGGCATCAGCGAGACGTGACTGCCGCTGAACCCACGGTTAAACCTGGGATTGATAGCCCAGCATCATCGCTTGAACCGCCCCTAGATCGCCCCCCAGTCCCACCCCTGATAAACGCTGAAACAGACACCGAAATAGACCAGCCGCTACCGGAAACCGCTGGCCTCATTCCAGACAATCCAGATGTGGATTTGGTGGAGACGCCGGGGCTGATTCCGGAACCCGTACCGGAGATGGATTTAGACGATCTGCCGGAGGAATCGGCTCAGTCTCCGCTTTCGCTGGATGCCTCTGAAGACGATGTTTATGGGAGCAGTACCGTTGAGGATGTACCGGATGAGCGACCCCCGGTTAAGGGTCGCTCTAATGGGTGTTTGGGGCTGCTCGGCGCGCTGGGGGCTGTACTGCTGCTGTTGGCTGTGCTGTTTCGAAATCAGCCCCTGGTACAAACGGCTTTGCAGGATCGAGTTCCCCCTGAGTGGTTGGAACGGGTTGGTCTCAACCGCGACGGGATCGATGAGCCGGATGGGACCGATGGAACCGATGGAATCACCCCTGACAATCCTGATGCTGAGCCACCGGTTGAAATGGCTGATACTGACACTCCTGAGCCAGTGACTGGAGCCAGCGGGGAGTCGGCCGATACCGCCTCGGCTCCCGGTACTGCCGCCGTTGGTACCACAGCGGCTCCGGCTGGAGACAGCGCCGCCCCCCAAGAGGCCACCAGTGATACGGCAGCCCTATTGAGCGAGGCCCGGCGGTCGCTGCGGCCCAGTCAAGCCTCGGTGTTTGCAAGTGCGATCGCAACCGCCCGACAGATTCCGCCGGGCGATCCCAACTATGCCCAAGCCCAGGCCGATATTCAGCGCTGGAGCCAGGTAATCCTCGATCTGGCTGAGGGGCGGGCGGCGGAAAGCGAGCTTGACGCCGCTATTAGTGCCGCCAGGCTGATTTCCACCGAACCAGCCAACGTCTATCAAGAGGCCCAGGCGCGCATCGGTGTTTGGCAGGCCCGCGCTGAGACCCGAGAGCTGATCCGCGAAGCCCAGGCCATTCCCCGTACCGGCCAATCCAGCACTTACCAAGAGGGCATCTTGAGGCTGCAGGCTGTATCAGCCGAGCAGCCCATTGAATATGCCGACGCCCAGCGTCTGATTGATGAGTGGAGTGAAAGAATGCTGTCCATTGCCCAGGCTAGGGCCGCCCAGGGACAATACGATAGCGCCATTGAAGCGGCCGCTTTGATCCCGGAGGACACAGCCGCCTATGACCAGGCCCAAAGTGAGATGCAGCGTTGGAGAGAGCAGTAAGCATGGCGTCTAGACGTATTCCCCCCGGTCCAGGTCAAGAGTCCGTTTGGGACTATCCGCGACCCCCGGCCCTAGTTGATAGCCCCCGGCGTATCCGCATTATCTTTAACGATCGAGTTATTGCCGAGAGCCAGCGCACCAAACGTGTTTTAGAAACCAGCCACCCGCCGGTCTACTACATACCACCGACCGATATGGCCATGGACTGCTTTAAGGAGGCCCCTGGCACATCATTTTGTGAATGGAAAGGTCGAGCTCACTACTACACCCTGAGCGTGGGCGATCGCGTGGTGGAGCGGGTCGCCTGGTACTATCCAACCCCCACCGAACGGTTCGCATCCATTGCCGACTATGTCGCGGTATACCCAAGCGCCATGGATGCTTGCTATGTCGATGATGAAAAGGTCCAGGCCCAGGCCGGAGACTTTTATGGCGGATGGATCACAGCCGATATTGTCGGTCCCTTTAAAGGGGAGGCGGGCACCTGGGGCTGGTAGGTGCTAGTCGGCCAGTACCGTTTTGACATCACCTAAGATATCTATGACGGCCTGCAGCTTGGTTTCGAGGGTCTGTTTTTGCTTGATCAGCTGATTGAGACGTTGGTAGCGTGCGATCGCCATGCTCAGCACCGGCACCTGCTCCGGCGGACACTGTTCAGACTCGATTTGGCCACTGCTGTTTAGCTGGCACAGGTAGTACCGGCTTGGCGGCGGCTGTTTATCCATTGCCTTAGGGCTTGTTTGGTTCCCTTGAGTCTGACCCGCCGTACTATTTTCTAGGGCCGATAGATACTGCATCAAATCATCCGCATCGCCGTGGCGAAATAAAGCCGCACTAAAAGACGGGGCATTGTTTTCAGTGGCATGATGCGACGGTGGGTCAGCTGCCCTGGACCGATTTGGATGTTGGACTGCAGCGGTTAAGCTGGCCTCTGATGCTAGCCAGCCTGATACCACCGGACCCTCTGCATAGACCTGATGGATTTCATGGGCCAGCTGTCGCAGCTGGCTCTGACAGTGCTGGACCTGCTGGTAAATAGTCGTCAGCTCATTCAGGGCAATGGCTGGATTTACCTCATAGCGAAGACTGGTAGCTTCACCGGTGGGAGGAAGCTGGGGGACTTTCGAAGTAGACATTGCCTGGGCTACCAAACCGCCATTTGAGAAATGAGACGTACGCTTACCCTGATGGCATCAGCGGCCGCACAGCAGCCTGCTAAAGACCAATACCCTAGTATACGTTGGCTTTCTAGAAGCGCCACTGGTCTAGAATTGTCTTAACAAACCCTATGCCAATCAGACGACTGCATGGCTGGGTAGGCAACATTTTTTGATGCGTGCCATTATAGGGATGCAGTGGCTGATACAGTTACCGTTTTGGCTAACTTCACAGTCAAACCGTGCTGATAGTTGCCATTCGAGAGCCAACGACACGGTACAGCTATTCTCATCTGGGTATTGACGTATGCGACTACCTCCATCTGTCCGATATTTACCCTCTCGCTTGCAGGCCCTATCAAATCCGTGGCTGTGGCTGGGTCTGATGGTAACGGGGATTATAGGCGTATACGCCTTGGAGTATCGTCGCAACCCTGGGCAGCTGCCCTGGCAGGCTGGGTCCGCTGCACCTAGCCGTACGGCTGAGGCCACACCAACTGATGTACTACTGGAGTCTCTGACCCCTGAAGAGCGGGCGGTCGCGTCTGAATTAGACAATATTGAACTGCTGTTGGCCCAGCTTGATGCCAATGTCTCTGTTCTTACGACCGGTGGAGAATCCAGCGCGGCGGCGGCGCTTAATGCATCGCCCTCAGGTATAGGGACAGCCGGCTCACCAGAAATTGACGAGTTTGTTGGAGAGTCTAGCGTTGCCCGCTTAAATCGCTACATTGACGAGTATCGCTTCTTGGGCACCAG
This sequence comes from Cyanobacteria bacterium P01_A01_bin.15, assembly GCA_039814735.1. GTDB lineage: Bacteria > Cyanobacteriota > Cyanobacteriia > Phormidesmidales > Phormidesmidaceae > Leptothoe. The sequence goes on along the minus strand of JBCCAQ010000169.1, from coordinate 7,241 downwards.
TGCAAGCGGTGCCAATGTCCAGCCGGCAGCAGAGCCTCAGCCATCTGCTCAAGCAGCACAGCCCCAATCTGAGCGGGCTGAGCAGGCTCAGATGGTCCATGCTTTAGCCGATGCGCTGGCACGTCAGCAGGCTGAACAAACGCCTTCTCCAGAGGCGACGTCTGAAGCTAACCCGGAGTCTGAACAGTTTTCCACAGAGAATGGCAGCTCCGCCCCAACGGGTACGGTCGAAACGCCGGTCTTTGGCCAAACTGGTGTGGTACCGGGTAGCCTAGACGGGCTGAATCAGTCGTTTATCCGTACAACGCCCAACATGTCACCCCCACCGGGGACAACCGGATATGTGGCACCGACATCGCTGTCAGACTTTAACCGAATCAACCAGCCAGCGGATACAAATCCGTTTGGGACTCAGCCTTCCTCCGGTTCTTTTGGTAGTCCATCTCCAGCCGGTGTCCCGACGCCCGATCGGACCCAGGTTTTGCCACCTGCCCAGGACTCGGTTGTTACACCGTTGGCCGATCCCAGATTTGATGGCTCTCAACAGGCAACTCCCAACCAGCCGCGCAATGCCTGGGATTCCTTTTTTGATTGAGGCATAGGGGTTGTTAAGCTCCAAAAATTGTTGCTGGAGAGACGTTGCATACAACGTCTGTATATCCAATTCAGGCGGAAAAAATAGAGAGCTACCCATGGCAAAACAAAAGGGTAAAAAGACCGGTCAGGCTACCAATCGAGTTGCGTATTCAGAATTTGGTCAAAATCCAGCCCTGTCTCGGGCCGTGCCCGACCGGCCACCGGCTGACCAGGACCTGCGGGTGGAGGTGACTGGTAAGGGTCGTAAGGGGAAAAAGGTGACCGTCATTAGCGGATTCCAGCATACGCCCGACACCCTGACAAAGCTGGCTAAGACCCTTAAAGCCCAGTGCGGTTCCGGGGGAACGGTAAAGGACAACACCATTGAAATTCAAGGAGAGCACGGCCCTAAGCTGGTGGCGCTCTTGCTTGATAAGGGCTATCGTGCCAAGCGAAGCGGTGGCTGATGTAGCGTCTGTGGTTCTTTTGTGATTCTCTCCAGGGTCTTGAAAAAAAGGATTGTTAGGTATGCTCTCCTGAGCGGCCTAGTCTGTCTGTGGCTTGTGTTGACGGGGGCCCAGGTGCTCGCAGCCGACTGGCGGCAGCAACCCTGTGTGACCGCCCTGGCCCAGCGCCAAATCCTGGCTGTGGAGACGGTGCGCTACCCGGCGCAGCCGATTTCACAACGGCACTTTGCTGCTGCTGTACTCAACGCATTTCCAGGTAAATTTGCAGCGGCTAATGCGGCCCTAGGACTGACCTTTGATGGTGAGACTGAGGTAGATCAGCTACTGATGGCTGCCCTGGGAGAAGCGACCGGTGGACGGCGGTTTATTTTGCGATCGCAGGCCCTAGCCGTCCTCACCACTGGAGCTGCCCTCCCCTATCAGGTCGATGCCACCCGTCTGCTGCAGGCCACCTTTCGCGATAGCCTACTGATTCCCACCGATAGTCGAGAAGGTGTGGCCGCTGCCCTGGCCCAGGGGGTAATTCCAGCCGGGGGCGATGGGTCTAGCGGTCGACCGCGTCTCAATCCTAATCGCAGTGCTTCCTATGGGATGGCGGCCAGTCTCCTCTGTGCGGCTAGTCCTGATGCCGCGGTGGCGGCCCTAGTACCAGAGCGGGTACAGCCCGGTGCGATCGCCCCCGACACAGCGCCCCAGCAGGAGATTCGCGGGGTGTGGATGACCAACATCGACAGCCAGGTGCTGTTTGCCCGTCACAATCTGGCATCAGGGCTAGAACGGTTGGCCGCGCTCAATTTTAATACGGTGTATCCCACGGTATGGAACTGGGGCTACACCCTCTACCCCAGCGCTGTGGCCAGGCGTACCTTTGGCTACAAACAGGGACTATACCCCGATGTGGACAGCACCGGCCAGCGCAATGAAGCCTTAGAAACTGCCCAGGGCGATCGCGACATGCTGCTGGAGCTGATCGACCTGGCCCATCCCCTGGGGCTGCGGGTGATTCCCTGGTTTGAATTTGGATTTATGGCTCCGGCCGATTCGCCCCTGGCAAGCGCCCATCCGGACTGGCTTACCCAAAAGGCGGATGGCACCACGGTCAATGCCGAGGGCATTCACGACCGGGTATGGCTCAATCCCTTCCATCCCGAGGTACAGCAGTTTATCCTCGACCTGATTAGCGAGCTGATGGCTAACTACCCGGTGGATGGGTTTCAAGTCGATGACCATTTTGGTCTACCGGCCGCCTACGGCTACGATCCCTACACCGTTGGTCTGTACCGTCAGGACCACGGCGGTCAGTCACCACCAGCGGATATTTACGATGGGGAATGGACCCGCTGGCGAGCAAGTAAGATTACCGATGTCATGGAGCGCACTTTTGAGGTGGTCAAGGCGCGACGTCCGGCGGCCATCCTATCGGTGTCGCCTAACCCCCATGAGTTTGCCTATCAGTATTTTTTGCAGGACTGGGATACCTGGGTAAACCGAGGCTATGTAGAAGAGCTGATCATTCAGCTCTACCGCAGCGATCTGGGTCGATTTGTGTGGGAAATGAACCGGGCCACTGCCCAGGTGGCCCGCCGTCATATTCCAACGGCGGTGGGCGTACTTAGCGGGTTACGGGGACGACCGGTACCCATAGAGCGAATTCAAGCCCAGGTGGCGGCTGTTCGCGATCGCAGCTATGCCGGTGTTTCATTTTTCTTCTATGAGTCGCTGTGGTGGTCAGATACCGAAACCTTAGACCAGCGGCTGCAGGCTCTACGTCAGCTGTTTCCCCAGAAGGTCGTTGCTCCCCAGGTGTAGCCGGCCAACCAACTCCCAGATAGTAGCGCTGTTGGTTCTGTTATCGGCTCGGGCATCGGTTCTGTTACTGGCTCGACTGTTGGTTCTGGCGTCGGTTCTGTGACCGGCTCGGGTGTCGGGTTTAGGACTGGTTCTGGCGTCGGTTCTGCTACCGGCTCGGGCGTCGGTTCTGGTGTTGGTTCCGGGGTGACAACGGCCTCGGGCAACCGGTTTATCTGAACTTCAGTTTCAAGCTCAACGGGCTCAATAACATTGAGAGTTGCAGGGGTTTCAAAGCCATTCTCCGCTGGAGCCTGGAATGTCTCTGGCGGAGCTGTTTCCACCGGAGCAGTCGGTGCGGGTACGGCTTGGGTAGGTACAACCGGCTGATTGATCGCCTCGGGTACCATCGGTTCGGGGGCCGGTTCAGGGGGTGTTACCGGTGCAGGCTGCTCCACCGGCTGGGTGGGAAGGGGCGGCTTGACAACGGGGTCAGGCGTGATCGGTTCAGCGGGTGGCTCCACCGGCTCAGCTGGGGGGTCAGCAATCGGTGTGATCGGGGGGTTAGTCGGAGGATCAACGGTGGGGTTCTCCCCTGGACCTACCGTCGGTGTGCCGGGTTGGTTAGGCGGTTCCTCTGTCACCGGCTCAGCCGGTGATGGCCGGGCCGGTGCTTCCGGTCTGGGGGTTGAGCGAACTGGAGCCGGAGCTGGCTGTCTGACCGTAGCACTAACTACGCTGCCTTCGGCAATGCCATTGTTGCGTTGTAAAAACGCCGCCGCCGGTGACATGGCAAAGTCAGGAATGGTGGTCACCGAAGCGGTAACAGCCGGTCTGGCGGAGAGAAAGCCTGGATTTTCGATCACGTCATCCTGGTCGCCAAAGCTTTCCTGCTGACCCAGGGCGTCCAAAATTTCTTGACGAACCGCATCGAGGTCAGTCTCCCCTGTAAATGCCTCAGGATTGTGTAGCTGCAGGTCAGCCACCAGACTGCTGGTGTTATAGAACTCTTGAAGATCAAATGCAAACCGCTCTATGGGCTGATTCTCTCGCAGCACGGCCATTTCGCCAGCATACAGCGGTCTTTGTTCGGACCCATTCTGGTTAAAGGCCATCATCGGCCCGTCGGGATTGTTGGTGAGGGCACCGATAATAGTGGTACCGGTTTCAGGGATAAAACGCACAAACAGTGCGGACCCATGGATGCCAGTCACGGCGTTGGGGGTTTGAATGGTGGTCCCCCCCTGCCCAGGTGGGATGAGCAGTAATACCGTGCCATTAGAAAGGCGAAAATTACGCGTGTTGGGGGTAAATCGAAAAACAGCTCGCTCGCCAATACGAGCCAGTGACCCATCGTTAAAGCGCAGCTCTGCGCGAGCGTTGCGAGATGTGCTCAGGGCATCGTCAATACTCAGAATATCCGAGACGTAGGCTCTCCGGGACTGGCCATTGGTAAATAGCTGTACCTGATTGCGGACAAGCTCCACCTTGGCCCAGGTCAGTGTGGACTGAGCGCTGGCGTACCGGGGCAGCAGCAGTAGCATGCCAACAGATGCGCCCACCAGCGATAGCCAGCGGCCAGCGGTCGCTATTTTCGATTTTTCCATTACAGTCAGATTGTGAACCAGCTAAGCAGTTAATATCGATTACCCAAGCACCTAGGCCAACCTAGCCCCTGGCATATCTTTAGAGACTGACTATTGAGACTGAGTTGTTGTGGCTCCGGTTGGTCAGCCGTGGTTGTGAGATGCATTGCCCCTGTGTATATGTTCCTGATGCACCTGTAAATTTATGCTATCCGTGTTGTTCACCAAGGTGGGCAAGATTTGATGAAGTGTGGAGCGCCAAGACCGGTCTTTCTTTAAAGATTTTACGTTGGTGCTAAAAATCTTCCAGCAGCGGGCCCAATCGGTTGAGAACGGGATCGGTTGGGGCAATGGGGGCCTGACTAGTGGCGTCTGGCTCTTCTAGAGACGCGGTTGGCATAGCTGATTGGCTAAAGGCTGCGGTTATGCTGGTCTCGTCCTCTAGGGCGGCTACCCGTACACCGAGCTGGGCGATCTGGTGCTGTAGCTCCATAAACAACAGCACGGACTGGGTGGGCTCTCGACTCAGTAGATACTGATGCAGTGCCTGCTTACACAGATCGCTAAAACTTTGCTGATGCTTAGACTGTTGGGTTGCGATCGCATCCAACAGGGCCTGGTCTCCATCGCTATCGTCGAAGGAAACGCTCTTACGGATGGATTTAGCAGCCATGTCTAGTCGGGAGAAAACACTGCCCCTAATAACGCACAGCTAGGGGTAACCCGTCAATCTAGCCCGCCGCCGCCGTCAAATTAGCCAGCTGAGCCTCACCATAAATGTATTGCCCCAGCGCGTTAGCCTGCCGCGATGGCTTGGCTAAGTGCCCCTTGAGCTTAGCCTCCTTTAATAGAGGGCGCAGCTCGCCCCAGAAAAATTCGCCGCCGCCGCCCGTGACAATTACATCGGTGGCCCGCTCCGGCAGCCAGCTCATCAACCGTTGGGATAATTCACGGGCAAAACTCTTACGTAGGCTGGGCAGCATTTCATCTAGATCCGTTGGCCGAGCCGCCCCCTTCGGACGATAAAACCGCTCCCCCTCAGCCTTGTGCACAGCCGTAATGAGCGAGAGAGACTGACTATCAGCCCCATCAATCTGTGCTGCCACTCGCTCATAAAACTGAGCCATACCAAAGGACTCACTCTGGGATGCCCCCCGCGCAAACCGAAACCGATCAATTGCCAAAAAGTCGGTGGTTTGGTGGCCAATATCCACAATCGCCACCGAAAGACTAGGAAAGTCGGGACTAGAGGTGCGCTTACCCTGGGCTTCGCTCCAAATCAGACTGCCGTACCCCTCCGGCATCACCCAAACCTTCTCCACATTAATTTCCATTGACTGTCCCCGGTAGACCATGACATGGGGGGAACTCAACAGGCTCATGATCTCCGACTTTTCGCTATCAAACTGCTCCTGGGAGTGGTACGGCAAACCCAAAACAATGCCAATGGTACCCTTCAGACCAAAGTAGCCGACACAGGCCAGGGTTTTCACCAGGGCATCATCCACCTTTGACTGCCCCACCCCTAGATCAGCGCCAAAATCAGCTGCCAGCTGGCCAACAGCGTAGCCCTTACCCTGGTATTCCAGCCACATATCCAAAAGCGGGTCGCTAGGCTGTGACTCAAACCCACCCCGCCGTACCTGCTCCACCGTCAGATGGGCAACATTTGCAGGGATCAACGCCACATCACTCTGACTGCGCTTAATACAGGTTTTAGTGGCGGTACGACCCAAGTCAATACTAAGGAGCTTCATCTTATGAGTAGGCATAACGCAAATTAGGGGCTAAAAAAACCTTGGACAACAGGTAAGGAATCAAGATAGATACTACTGTGAAGGAGCGAGCTAGCAACCATTCCACAGCAAAGCGACGGCTCAAGTTCTGATACATCATGCCGTAACCCCGGTTTACCATGGGTCGTCTTCGTGACAAAGCTGCCATTGAAATTAGTTAAGAAATATCAGAAAAAGTATCAAACCCTTAGAGTAGTTCAATGGTACTATAAAACGCAAAATCTATTATAAAAGCCATAAAACATAAACTCTCCAGTCGTAAATGGCACTCCACATACATCCAGGTGGAGTTTAAAGAAAACCTATGAGTCCGTCCCCCTTTTAGAAAATACTGTCTACGCTGGTAGCCAAGACAGCGCCCCTGCCATGTCCAAGTTGAACTTTACGTTTTTCTCTACGAAGGATTTAGGTTCTGGATGTGGCCACAATTTAGACAGTAGGAAATAGGTTATGGCACAAAGTTTTGGAGTAATTGGACTGGCGGTGATGGGGGAAAATTTGGCCCTCAACGTCGAGCGCAACGGTTTTCCGATTTCTGTTTACAATCGATCCCCTGAGAAAACCCAGGCCTTTATGGCCAATCGAGCCGTTGATAAAAATGTTGTAGCCGCCTATTCCTTAGAGGAGTTTGTGGCTTCCTTAGAACGCCCCCGCCGGATTTTGCTAATGGTCAAAGCCGGTCGACCGGTGGATGCGGTCATTGACCAGCTCATGCCGCTGCTTGATCCCGAAGATATGATCATCGACGGTGGCAACTCCTTATACGAGGATACTGAACGTCGTGTTAAGACTTTAGAGGGCGCAGGCTTCCGTTTTATCGGTATGGGTGTGAGCGGCGGTGAAGAAGGTGCCCTCAATGGTCCCAGTCTGATGCCCGGTGGTACCCGCGCTGCCTACGAGTCCATTGAACCCATTGTCAAAAAAATTGCTGCCCAGGTGGACGATGGTCCCTGTGTGACCTACATTGGCTCCGGTGGTGCTGGCCACTATGTCAAGATGGTGCACAACGGCATTGAGTATGGCGACAT
>JBCCAQ010000036.1:0-27444 GCA_039814735.1 Cyanobacteria bacterium P01_A01_bin.15 | reverse complement strand
TCCCACAGCCACACCACGATCAGTAGCGCCGTTTTGCTAACAGCAGGCAGTTTGGAGGAAATACGCAGTGGAAAGCACCCTCGGGTTAGAGATTATTGAAGTTGTTGAGCAGGCTGCGATCGCATCTGCTCGATGGATGGGAAAAGGGGAAAAGGATATTGCTGACGAGGTGGCTGTAGAGGCCATGCGTGAGCGCATGAACCAGATTCACATGCGCGGCAAAATCGTTATTGGAGAAGGGGAGCGCGACGATGCCCCCATGCTTTACATCGGTGAAGAGGTGGGTGTTTGTACCCAGCCCAATGCCTCTGATGTTTGCAACCCCGACGAGCTGATCGAAATTGACATTGCCGTTGACCCCTGCGAAGGAACCAACCTTTGTGCCTATGGTCAGCCCGGTTCCATGGCAGTGCTGGCCATCTCTGAAAAGGGTGGTCTGTTTGCAGCCCCCGACTTCTATATGAACAAGCTAGCCGCACCGCCGGCGGCCAAGGGCAAGGTCGACATTACCAAGTCTCCCACCGAGAACCTAAAGATTTTGTCCGAGTGTCTCGATCGGGCCATCGATGAGCTGGTTGTCGTGGTGATGAAGCGTGAGCGCCATACCGAGCTGATTAAAGAAATCCGCGATGCTGGTGCCCGCGTTCGCCTGATTAGCGACGGTGACGTTTCGGCGGCCATCTCCTGTGGGTTTTCCGGTACCAATACCCATGCTCTGATGGGGATTGGAGCCGCACCTGAAGGGGTGATTTCTGCAGCTGCCATGCGCTGCCTTGGCGGTCACTTCCAGGGACAGCTAATTTACGATCCGGCCATTGTTAAGACCGGTCTGATCGGTGAAAGCAAGGAAGCCAACCTGGCTCGCCTCAAAGAAATGAACATTAGCGATCCCGACAAGATCTACACGGCTGAAGAGCTAGCCTGTGGTGAAACGGTTTTGTTTGCGGGTTGCGGCATCACGTCTGGTCTGCTAATGAACGGTGTACGCTTCTTTAAAGGTGGCGCTCGGACCCAGAGTCTGGTTATCTCCAACCAGTCCCAGACCGCTCGCTTTGTCGACACCATTCACATGAAAGATAACCCCCGATACGTTTCTCTGAAATAGTCATCTAGGGGCCCCTCTCCGGAGGGGAATAAATTAATTTTTTCTAAAGGCACTCTAGCTGTTTTTCTACGGCTAGGGTGTTCTTGTGTGTATGTGTCGTTTGGTAACAGTTGGCACTGTTTGATGGACTTTTGTTGAGAAACCTTGAGTCGGGGGACGGTTTTTCCATACCTTCAAAGGGTAATGGTCTCTCGGTGCGTGCCGGGTGGCTAGTTCTATCACATTACTATTGAAGACCATTTAGGCTTACTGTAATTGCCCTTGGCTGGGTACATACCCCAACGGGCGCTACAGGCATTTAATATCAGGATCTTTTTGGGAGGAAGAATGAATATTGCCGTTATTGGTCTTAGTCATAAGACTGCACCGGTCGAGGTTCGGGAAAAACTCAGCATGCCCACGCCTCGGCTTGAGGATGCGATCGCAAGACTTACTAGCTATCCCCACGTTAGAGAAGTCTCCGTCCTCAGCACCTGCAACCGTCTAGAGCTGCACCTGGTCCTAGTCGACACCGAAAACGGCATTCGCGAAGTTATCCAGTTTTTGTCTGAGTATGGCGGCGTCCCCGTAGATGAGCTGCGGCCCCACCTATTTATTTTGGTTCAGCAGGATGCCATCATGCACCTGCTGCGCGTGTCCTCCGGCCTCGACAGCCTGGTCCTCGGCGAAGGCCAGATTCTTGCCCAGGTCAAGCACGCCCTGGCAGAAAGCCAGAAACATAAGGGCGTTGGTCGTATTCTCAGCCGACTGTTTAAAGATGCCATCAAAACCGGCAAGCGTGTCCGCACCGAAACCAGCATTGGTACCGGTGCGGTTTCCGTTAGCTCCGCCGCCGCTGAGCTGGCCCAAATGAAGGTTCCAGACTTTACTAACTGCCAGATCGCCATTATTGGCGCGGGTAAGATGGGCCGCCTCCTAGTCAAGCACCTTGTCTCCAAGCGAGCTGTCAACATCACCCTGCTTAATCGCAGTCTCCAGCGGGCCGATGACCTGGCCGCCGAGTACAGCCATGTAGACATCAAAACCGGCACCATGGACAGCATGGTCGCCGCCGTTACCAGGGCCGATATCGTCTTTACTTGTACCTCCTCCGAGCAGCCCGTGTTGCACTGCGACAACCTCAGCCCCTGCCTGGCCGGTCGGCCCATCAGCCTGTTTGATATTTCTGTTCCCCGTAACGTACACAAAAACGTCTCAGAGCTAGAGGGTGTCAGCGCCTACACCGTAGACGACCTCAAAGAAGTGGTGGCCAAAAACCAAGACAGCCGTCGTCAGATGGCCCAGGAAGCCGAAGGTATCCTGGAACAGGAGCTGGAGCAGTTTCTAAAATGGTGGAACTCCCTCGATACCGTCTCCACCATCAGCAGCCTACGCACTAAGGTCGAAGCCATTCGCGAACAGGAGTTAGAAAAAGCTCTGTCTCGCCTCGGTGCTGACTTTTCCGATAAACACCGCAACGTGGTTGAGGCCCTGTCCCGTGGCATCGTCAACAAAATTTTGCACGATCCCATGACCCAGCTGCGGGCTCAAGAAGACGCCGCATCGCGTAAGCAGGCCATGGAAACCCTGCAGGTGCTCTTTAACCTCGAAGAGAAAAAAGCGGCCGCTAAGCGATAAGCATTCTGAATATCTTGAGGTGGGGTCGTTCCATGGAACGACCCCACCTCAAGATACGATTGCCTTTTAAGATAGAGAGAGCCAGGTAACCGTTACGGGTTACCTGGCTCTCTTTTGTCTTTAGAACCAACTTTTATGGTGCTTACGTCGCTACGTCGTCTTATTCTTCCTGTATTGCTTACCATTGTCTGTCTGGGGTGCACCCAGGCCGATATTGGTGCGGCTGGCATTTATGGTTACAAACAGCCTAGCAGCGACGGCATTGGCAAGGTCTACATGGGGCGCGAAATTTCCCAGGTGATGGGCCATCGAGGAGCTTCCTGGCTAGAGCGCTCCAGCCGGACAATGGACGAACAACCCGATATGGCCGTAGAAGCCCTAGAGCTAAAACCCACCGATACGGTAGCGGATATTGGCGCAGGCACTGGCTACATGAGCTTTCGCATGGCGCGACAGGTCCCCGACGGCCAGGTGTTAGCCGTAGATTTGCAGCCAGAGATGATCGAGCTGCTAGAAGCTGAGCGAGACGAGCAAAAAATCACCAATGTGCAGACAGTTCAAGCCGAGGAGGATAACCCCCATTTGCCATCGGCGCAGATAGACCTGGTGCTGATGGTAGATGCCTATCATGAGTTTGCCTTTCCTCGGGAGGTCATGACCGGTGTGGCGGAGGCGCTCAAGCCAGGCGGTCGAGTCGTGCTGGCAGAATATCGTGCCGAAAATCCGCTGATTATGATCAAGCGTCTGCACAAGATGAGCGAAAAGCAGGTAAAGGCAGAAATGGCAGCTGTGGGCCTGACCTGGATAAAAACGGATGAACGGTTACCCCAGCAGCACCTGTTGTTTTTTGAGAAGGCGGTCTAGGTACCTGAGCGCACGACCCTCCGTAGATCGGATTTCTCAATTCCTGCATTCTCGGAATTGTTCGGTTTTTGGGTGGCAAGCACTAGTGGTGGAGTGATGGCAAGGGTGATGCTGTGCAGCACTCTATCCACACCATAAAATTGATTTTGTCAATTATTTGTTTACAATTTGAAATGTTTACGTTACATTGGTTTACATAAGAAAAGACACGTAAGGGACGTTGCGTTCAATACACCCCATTAACAAGTCAGGCGTCTAAACCACTGCGCCTCTCGCTCATCCTGTACCTGAGCGTAGCTTTGTTAATCCACTACACACCTCAAAATCAGGAGATTAAACCATGTTTGGTATCTTATTAGCTGTAATTATTGTTGGTTGGGTTGGTGCCGCTGTTCTGGGTACCCAGGCCTACTTTATGGGCGAGCAGTCCAAGCCTATCCACGAGCGCAACCTCAATTCTGATGGGTTTGAGTCCATTGCTAAGACCGTTACCGGTCGTGAAACTGACTACAGCACCCGCGTTGCTTCCTTCAGCGGCGATGCTTTTAATAGCGCTGCCCTAGGCAATCAGTAAGCTTGCCTGTCGGGTATGACATCTTTCTAGTAGTCTTTAGCCGTCTAGCCCCATGGAAAAAGCCCCCAAACTTGGGGGCTTTTTCCATGGGGCTAGTTGTTTTGCCCAAACCCTAGCTGCCGCAGCAGCGGATGCTCCTTGACCATGGGTAATACCTCCTGAAACCACAGGCGAGCCATGTCTTCTTGCCCCTGTAGCACCAGTAGTCGACTGCGGGTTAGCATCAGACTCACCAGCGAATCGGCGGTAAAGCTAGACCGCCCCAACAAATCGTTAAGTGCCGATTCTGCTGCCTCCAGGTTCTCTTCTTCTAGATAAATTTGTGCGATCGCAATTCGACTATCCACATCCTCGGGATGGTCGTCAATAATTTGCTGGGTCAGCTGCCTAGACTCATCCAGCCGGCCCTGCTGGGTATAGGCCAGTGCCAGGTTGTTGAGCAGTTCAGGATTGTTGGGTTCTAGGGCTAATGCCTGTTTTAAGTAAGCTTCAGCCGTTTCAGCTGCTTTGGGTGAATCCAGGGCAATTTTTTTGAGGGCTTTATCTAGCAGCTCCTCGGTCTCCTCAGAGTTGGCCAAGGACGGTTCAGGAACTATCTCGTAGACCACCAGGGGTAGATTCTCGTGCCATTTCCCATGGAGCCAGAGCTTATTGGCTGCCAGCTGCTGTTGGCGTGCCAGGTAAGAGGCCAGGTGATACCGCTGGGAGTCGCTGCCGTGGGTGCCTGCTACAAAGCTATTAAGGGCGGCCAGATATTCCCTGCTGGGCAGACGACTTTTGGCGATGGCCATGGCGAGCATCCGCACCTTAGGGCTACCTCGCTCTAACCACACCGGCACCAGCTGGCTGATAAACGGATAGTCCGTCAGCAGAGTCTCCACCGCTGTCACCAGGGCAGGCTGGGGTTCTCGCCCTGGGGTCATGGCCATCGCCACCTGCCGCAGGTCTCGATACGGGCCGTTTTCTACCCAGCTGTTGAGCTCAAATGCCCACGGTCCCTCCCTAAAGGTGACCGTCATGTCAAAGTCATCCAGATTTTCCCTGGCCACCTCCATGTCAGGGTATAGCTCTAGGGCCAAATTCCACTGGGCTCTGGCGGCGACAGGGTCCCCCTGTCGGGCCAGCGCTACCGCCGCTAAGTGGTGAAATAACCCCGTTACCACGGGCCGGTTGTCCTGGTCTGGATCGGGGGCTACGGCTCCTAGCAGCTCCACAATGGCCGCCATGTCGTCCAAGTAGGCCAGTGCCTCTGCCTTGCGGGTCAGGTCATTTAGATCGGTGCTCGGGTTGGTCAGCAGCCGGGGCTTATGGGTTTCGGCGGCGGCAAAGTTACCCCGCAAACAGAAAAACCGCACCAGGTTTGAACGAACTAGAACGCTGTCTGGGTGCTGCTCTAGGGTGGCTTGGGCGGTTGCGATCGCATCGTCATATCGGTCATCGGCCAGATAGGCCAAGGCCAGGCTGTTGTAGCCGGGGACAAATTCAGGCCGCCGTTGGATCAGCGACTGTGCCGTTTCAACGGCCCGGTGAGACGAGCCGGTTTCCGTATAGGCCTGCGTTCGTTCGTAGAGAACCCCCAGATCCCAATCCTCTGGATACTGAAACCCCATATTTCCCAGTACCTCTGGTAAATTGGGTTCAATCATCGCCAGATGTTCTTTCCCTTCTACACTGCCCGCATGTTCAGGCCAGCGCTCAATGGCACGGCGATATTGTTGTACCCCCAGCAGCGGGTAGTAGTTGAGTACATAGGCATACCCCAGCAGAAAATTTACCCGCGCATCATTGGGCTTAAGCGCCAAAAACGTTTCGCAGGTGGCCTGATACTGATGCAGATGGCCCAGCTCGTAAGACACCTCTATCTGGTAGGCCAGTACATCCAAATTATCAGGATGAGATTTTTTTAGCCGCACCAAGAGAGAATGGGCCTCTATCCACTGCTCTCGTCGAATTAATGCTTCCACCTGGGCCAAATCTGTCTCTAGTGACTGATGGCCAAACCCACGGCTCGGAACAAGCTTTTTCTTCTTCTTGGTTTTCTTGACCACTGTGTACCACCGATAGATGTGTCCACTGTAGGATCAAGTGCTGCTGCTGGCCTCAAAGGTTTAGAAAACATTTAGCAAACGGCTAACCTGGTGTCAGGTAATTAACGTTTTCCGTTTTTGTCTTTATGTCCACGTCAGCTTGGTCTGCTCGCCACAGTGGTAAAGATGCCCTGCGTCAGCATATTTGGTCTACCCTCAAGACCCACCGTGCTACCCATCGCGATCCGGTGGGGCATATTCCCAACTTTATCGGCGCAGATGTTGCCGCCAAGCGTTTGGCAGAAACAAAGCTGTGGCAGCAGTCTCAAGTAATCAAGTGCAACCCAGACTCGCCCCATAGGGCTGTCCGACAACAGGCGCTAGCTGATGGCAAGACCCTTTATATGGCCGTCCCCCGTCTCTCTTGTAAAAAGTGTTTTGTCGAGCTTAGGGCGGCGGACCTGGCAGCTAAAAATGTGGCACTGACAGAGGCTGCCACCATGGTCGGGGCCATGCGCTACGGTCGACCGGTGGCGTTTGCGGACATGCAGACAATTGACCTGGTGGTGGTGGGCTGTGTGGCTGTTGCCCTCAACGGTGGCCGTACGGGCAAAGGGGCAGGCTTTGCTGATTTGGAGCTGGCCATGCTGCGGGAGTGCCAGCTGATTTTGGAGACTACCCCAATTGTTACCACCGTCCATGACCTGCAGGTTGTGGATGCGGCAACGCTGCCGATGCAAGCCCACGATTGGGGACTAGACCTGATTGTTACACCGACGCGGTGTTTAGTCACAGAAAATACCCAGCCTCGACCCGCCGGGCTAAATTGGCAGACGATTCAGCCAGATCAAATGGCGATTATTCCGATTCTTCGGGATTGGTTTCACCAACGCTCTTAGGGATCGATTGCTCCCCCTTGTGGAAACAGCGTTGTGCCAGGCTTGGTATGCTGTTTCCACGCCCCCAGCTATCGCCGTTGCCTTGCTAAACCATGCCCAAAGCTGCCCTGCCCCCTGGTCTTTTGATCCGTACGGCCAAAACCATTTGGACGACCCTGTGGCGTACGATGATGTCCCAGATGGCCCCCAGCGATCGGGGGGGAGCCTATCAGCGACCTAAGAGTTTATTTTGCGATCGCATCCCATCGCCTCAGTTTCCTGCCAGCGCTGAGCGCTACCGGCTTATCGTCGGCATGGGCTGTCCCTGGGCTCATCGCACTCTGATTGTTCGCACCCTCAAAGGCTTAGGGTCAACTATCCCCATTACGGTTGTTTCTCCCTCCGGTCATGAAGGCTGCTGGGTGTTTGATCAGCCGACTCAATCAGACTCCCTGGGCTGTCGTACCGTGCCCCAGTTTTATGCCCAGGTCCAGGCTGGCTACCAGGGACGTGCCACCGTTCCGATTCTTTGGGATAGTCAGACAAACGCCATTGTCAATAATGAAAGCTCCGAGATTATTGAAATTTTGAATACCGGCTTTAACGATTGGGCCACACATCCCGCGCCCAATTTGTACCCTACCAAGCTGAAATCAGAGATCGATCGGTGGAACACACGCATTTACGCCACTGTAAACAACGGTGTCTATCGCTGTGGGTTTGCCCAAACCCAGACCGCCTACGAAATAGCCTGCAACGAGCTTTTTGACACCCTAGATCATATTGACACCACGCTGGCCAACCAGCGCTATCTCTGTGGCGATACGCTGACCCTGGCAGATGTGCGCTTATTTACTACCCTGATTCGCTTTGATGTCGCATACCACGGCCTTTTTAAGTGCAACCGTCGCCGTATCGCTGACTACAAGCATCTCAGCGGCTATGTCCGAGATATCTATCAGTTAGATGGTATCGCCGCTACCTGCGATATAAATGCCATTAAGCGCGACTATTTCGGCAATTTGTTTCCCCTAAATCCAGGTGGCATTATTCCCCTAGGGCCAGATTTAGAAAATTTGCTGGAACCCCACGGGCGCTGCAGTAAGTAGTGTCTGTGTGTATTGGTAGTCATAGGACACCACCTACTCGCCGATCAGTCCTTCTCGATGTAGCGTTTTACTGAGTTTAGATCTATGTAACGATCCGTAGCATTACGCAGTTCTCGAGCAATCATGCCCTCGGTGGACACTACCGTAATATGGGTATTCTTGGAACGCAGTAGCTCAATTGCCCGTTCAAAATCGCCGTCACCGCTAAATAAGACGACTCGATCATACTGAGCCGCCGTGTTGAACATATCAACGACGATCTCAATGTCTAGGTTTGCCTTTTGGGAATAGCGCCCAGAATTATCGTCGTAATATTCTTTCAAAATTTTAGTTCGCACCGTGTAGCCCAGGCTAATCAAAGCATCCCGAAAGCCGCGCTGGTCCTGGGGATCTTTTAGACCTGTATACCAAAATGCATTGACTAACGTAGATGGAACCGTTTCTTTAATAAAATACTCAAGCACTCGCTTGGGATCAAAAAACCAGCCATTTTTTTGCTGGGCATAAAACATATTGTTGCCGTCTACAAATATAGAAAGTCGACTTGGCGGTGGCGTATGCATAGAAGTAAGAACAATAACAATAACTAAATAGCTGTAGCCAAACATCAATGGTTAGCACAGCTACCTAGAACTAATCTGAAACCTCGTATAAGAAGAAAAAAGAAACTAGAGTATGAGGCTAACCACAGCCGCTTACCTAACCTACTATTAACTTCTACTGTAAAAAATGATACTGGTGACCCACTAACGGCAAAAAATTGGGGCTAGCTTATACGGAACTCGCGGGTGACGATATATAAATATTCTGAACTGTAGCAGGCATTAGGCTGCGGTTTGAATTAACTAATAGATGAGATATCGACTATTTTCTCCATAGTTACAACAGTTATAAAATTTCATAGGGTTTCGTATCCATAGCTTTTCGATTAAAACGTGCAGCTTCAGCACATAAATTTGTCCCATTCTATAAACACTCTACCCATCAGGCTATTACAGTTACCCAGGTAAAGTGCCACAGCGGTGACCACTTTATTGATTACTAGGCTCGCGCGCTCATCTCTTTAAAAATAAGTCAAGTTACTACTATAGGGCAGATTTGACTATCGTGCGGGTACCATTGGGATATTCCTTAAGCTTGCTCAAACCCCTTGGCTGTAAAGCGTGACACTAGGACCAAGACGGTCTTGATATCGGCGGCTGTTCCAGAGCTATCTCCAGGAATGGGGATATCAGCAATACCTTCAGGCTATTATGGTATCGAACCAGGGTATATAACCGTAATACTATCCCACACTTTATGTAATTTTATACACTGCGTGTTCTAAATACTGAAATTGACCAGGTCAACTTGGTGAGTCAAGGTAGGCTATATTCCGATTAGGGTTGCATCATCTGTTTTTTTGACTTGTATATTGTCTAAACACCCGCTTTTATACGGATGAAACAAGATGAGGTAGGGGTTACAGCCACGCTGACATCCCAGGATCGTCTGCGTAGGCTAGTACCGACCATAAATATTGCACAGCGCTGGCGAGCCTGTCTTAATGGGGTGCTGATTGGTACAACCGCCCTTGCTGCTGGATTGAACCTGGGCCTTGTTCGCTCATTGGAGCATCAGGGACAGGCGCTGATGTGGGAACTACGGGGTACCATTTCAGCGCCAGACGATATCGTTATCTTAGCCATAGACGAAGAATCCTTATCCCAAGGACAGCATTATTTAGATCAGCCTGATGCCTATCCAGAGTTAGCCGCGATTGGTTCATGGCCATGGCCGCGCGCGACCTATGCCTCCGTCGTAGAAAAAATCCTGGCCGCTGGAGCTGATGCCGTTGCCCTAGATATCGTCTTTGCACTGCCGAGCAGCTACGGGGCAGAGGATGATGACGCCTTCTCCCAGGTTTTATCAGAGAGAGGGTCACAGGTTGTACTGGCGGCGCAATACGGTGATGTTGATCTCAGACAGGGGGCATTGCTACAGCCAACGCTGCCATTGCCAGACTTCCGTGAGATGCCAGTTCAGGTTGGAGCGATTAACTTTATCTTGGAACCCAACGGTAAGATTCATCGCCTTAGTCAAGAATTTTTAGACACACTTAAACAGACTGAAGCGGCCCTCCTGGGAGAAGAACTCACGTTAGAAGAAGATGAGCCTCCGATTTTAAGCTTTGCTGAGGCCACTCTAAAGGCTGCTGGAGTTAACTATGTAAGGAATAGTGGCGATCACATTTTCTTTTATGGTCCTGCAAAAACGTTTCAGCATGTTCCCTTTTGGTACCTTTTAGATGAGCAGCTGTGGAACTCTCAGCTAGACGGTGGCCGTTTCTTTGAGAACAAAATTGTTCTTGTTGGGTCTACCGCTACACTCCATCAAGACTTTCATGCTGCTCCCTTTTCTAAAAGTTTTTTGTATTCCACCCCCATGGCCGGGGTGGAAATTTTAGCCAATACTGTGGCGACGCTACGCGGTGGGTTAGCGCTGTATTCCTGGGCTCAAAAGCCATGGATCAGTGCGCTGATTACGGCTAGCTGGCTGGGGGGAATGGCGGTGCTAATTAGCCGTAGCTCACCGCGTAACCCCTCTCGACGATTGGTTTTAGCGGCTGCGGGAGCTTTGGGATGGAGCTTGGTTAGCTACGTTATTTTTACGACTGGGGGTGTAATTGTTCCTATCGCGCTGCCGGTTTTAGGGGTGCTGGGATTTGCAGCTGCAGATTTTATTATTGGATTCTTTAGTGGGCAGCTACAGAAAAAGACGTTACGCAGCACCCTGGCGCGCTATGTTACGTCTCCCATTGTTCAGGAGATTATCAGTCAGCAAGATGACTTAAAAGATCTGCTGACGGTCCATGAGAGTGAAATGCTGGGTACCGTTTTAAGCGATCGCTATCGGATTAATAAAATTCTAGGGGCAGGGGGATTTGGAGATACTTATTTAGCCCAAGACATGCAGCGTCCTGGGAATCCGATGTGTGTTGTCAAGCAGCTAAAGATTGTGAGTGATAATCCCAGGGCTCACCAGCTAGCACAGCGCTTGTTTGCCTCAGAAGCATCCACCCTGGAGCGGTTGGGAGAACATGAGCAGATACCGCGCCTGCTGGCCTATTTTGAGTACAATTATTCTTTTTATCTGGTTCAGGAGATGATTGAAGGTACTTTGCTAAAGGACCTACTCGATCCGCAAAGGCCTATGTCACAGAGGTCGGCAGCTCAGTTTTTACTAAATCTGTTGCCGGTTGTTCAAGCCGTTCACGAACAGGGGGTTATCCATCGAGACATTAAACCTTCCAATATCATTTCTCGCAAGCAGGATCGTTGCTACGTGCTCATTGACTTTGGTGCTGTCAAGCAAATCTCCAATCATTTAACTGATACCAATGCCCGAATTACCTCAACGGTTGGCATTGGCACCCAGGGATATATGCCCAGTGAGCAGTCAGCTGGATTGCCCAACTTTAGCAGTGATTTGTACGCCCTTGGCATTACCGCTATAGAGGCACTCACAGGACTACCTCCCCATGCCCTACAACGAGACTCCCGTGGAGAAATCATATGGACCGACCGGGTGCGAAATTTAGATCCCGGCCTAGTTAAGATTATTAAGAAAATGGTGCGCTATGACTTTAACCAGCGTTATCCGACTGCAAAGGCCGTCCTAAAAGACCTGGGTCGATTAAAGCTAGATGTGCTGTCTGGGGATACGCCTGAGCAAGCACTACCTTCGCTAGAATTACCAAACGATGCCGATGCCAAGCTCTCAACGGTAATTTTGCCAACAGACTGGAATGAGAGCTACGAGCTACCGGATGCCACAACGATTATCGAGCACAAAAAAGACAACGAACTAGAAGCGAGCTAAAAGCTTGGATGGGACCCAGGCTTTGAAATGTCCTATCGCTACTGCACATTCAGGTCTGGAGCCAGTTCTGTTCCGCCGACTACCTCATTTGTTTGGAAGACTTCGGGTTGTTCGGCCCCGGTTGGCTGTTGTTGTTGTTCCCAATTAAACTCTTCTGGCGGTGCAGCCTCGCGCCCCGGAGTCGGTTCAATTATCTCGGGTTGCGGTACCGTCGGAGTAACAACAACGGGTTCTGGTGTGATTTCTGGAGTTGGGACAGTCGGAGTTACTACCTCGACGGGGGCCACTACCTCGACGGGGGCCACTACCTCAGGTGCTGTTACTACAGGGGTAGTCACAGGTGCCACCTCAGGGGCAGGTTGGACCGTTGGATTACTAACGACTGGTGTACCTACAGAAGGCTCAACTACGGTAACTACAGGCGCTGGCGCTGGGGTAACACCAGCTACTGGTGCAGCTGGCTGTGCAACTGCGGGTTGGGGTTGGGCCGCTGGCGATGGGGCTGCGTTTGTACCTTCTACCAAGTTACTGGTGACAGGGGTTATCAAACCTGCTTCGGTGCTGCCGTTAGCGGAGGTTGTCGCGTAGGTTCCTGTCGGCTGTGTGGCTACCTGTTCACCCATGTCATGGAAAGCCGCTGCAGGTGATGAGGTAAAGCCGGGAAAGCTAGCAAAAACGTCAGTGGCCAAATCATTATTACTTAATCCACTATCCTCACTGGGGATGACGTTGCCCACTGGGGCAATAAAGCTTGGGTTTTGGACGACCTCTTCGGCTGGGTCCTGGCTATCAAAATCGCCCTGTAGTTCCAGCGCATCTTGGATTTCTTGCCACACACCCTGTAGGTCCTCTGATAGCTCGGAAGGTGGTGTGGTGCTATCCAGCTGTAGCCCTTCCACTAAACCGCTGGTTTGATAAAAAGTACTAAGGTCAAACTCAACTCGCTGGGTAATGGTATCGCCTTCAATCGTAACCATTTCTCCAGCATAGATAGGTTGCTGCTGGGAGCCGCTGCCTGTGTAGGCAATCATTGCTCCGGCTGGATTGTTTGTCAAAGCACCCACAACGGTAATCGGTGAACTACAGTACCCTTCAGCCGATAACTCTGCTAGGCAGCGAACCCGAACAAATAGAGCAGACCCCTGAATGCCGGTGACCGCGTTGGGTGTTTGTATCGTTGTGCGTCCACGACCGGGGGGGATCAGCAGCAAAACCGTGCCATTGGAAAGTTGGAAGTTGCGAGTGTTGGGGCTAAAGCGAAACGTGGCTTGTTCGCCAACGCGCGCTAAAGAGCCGTCGTTGAAGCGTAGCTCGGCTCGGGCAGCGGCGGCCGTGCGCAGAGCGTCGCCCACCTCCATCAAATCGGTGACCCTGGCAGGCCGTGCACTATGACCACTGGGAATAATGTGCACTCGATTGCGAAGTCGTTCAACCTTGGCCCATGTAAGTGACGTTTGCGCCCAGGCAGCGCTGGGAATACCTAAGACAACAGAGGCACCCAGTAGGAGGGAGCACCAGCGGGCAGAAACTTTGCGCATAGTAAAAAGGGGGCTCATGGGCAGAAGTACTGGATCGATGCACCGGATGGAGATTCTTACTCTGATCTTCTAGTAATACTACCTAACTTTTTAGCATCATCGCCATAGTTACGTTCATGGCTTCTTTAAGGTTCAACCCAAAGCTTGTACTTTAGACAGTTTTTGGGCGGATTGTTCGGGAGTTTTCCCGGTCTGGTAGAAAATTTCTAGTATTTGGGCAGCTTGTAGTTCATGGGCATGGTTCCTCTGAACTATAGTTACAAATGCTGTGCTGGGCTTAAGGCTTGTTAAGCTGCTGCTGGTGCGCTGCTGGTAAAACAGACGAGCTATTGTTAGCAACATGGACTATTGATAATGGGTCTGTTTTCTAGGCAACTAGGAACTATACAGTTTTGGGTAATGTGCCTGGGCAGCTTGGGATTACTAGCGCACAGGGCCGTTGCTCAAGAAGATATGGGGAGAAATACAGCTGACCGGTTCAGTACTGTAGACCCTGTGAGCGTAGCCCAGTCCCTCCTAGAGCTTGAGAAAGCCACTCAAACAGTCCCCCCAATCTATAGCCATGACCCTGCGGTGGGCATGGCAGGGCTGATATCGGCTGTATCGATGCCCCCTAAAGTTCATGCCAAGGGGATGGACTACTGGCTGTTGGCGAATGGGGAAAGCGATAGTGATAATTTAGAGGCGTCAGACGCTGAACCAGAGGCTGAACCAGAGGCTGACGGTGAGGACGAAACAGAGCCGACAGACCCGCTGTCGCCAGAGGTTGATAGTATCGATAGCACTGACAGCCCTGGTGATGATGAATTAGGAATTTTACGGGTGCGATCGCAGCCCCTCGGCATCGACAGCGAGCTAGGTCTACTGCGTATTCGACCCACGGAAGACGTGCCGCTGGAGGTGGAGCCAGAGCCTACCCGTCAAACTAGCGTCTTTTTAACCGGACGGGCCAATATCTATGGGGGAGGCAATCTGTTCCGCACCCCTGACCCCATTGATGATCGCATCTATCAGACGGGGGTGGGCATTTTTGCATTTCCCAAACTCTCTGAAAATACCAACTTGGTGCTGAGTGCCGAAGCCAACCTGGCGCGCTATGAAGATCTATCTATCGTCGACTACAACGAACTGCAGTTTCAAGCGGGCATTCGTCAGCGTCTGGGGCAGCGTAGCTTTGGGCAGATCAACTGGCGTCGTCAGGATCTAAACACCCCCGGTAGCGAATCATTTTTTACCGCCAACTACCTAGAGCTGCTGCTTAGTCGGCGCGATATTTTAAATCATCGCACCTGGCTTGATACTTACTATCAGGCTAGGTGGAGTACCAGCGATCCAAAAGAATTCAGTCGCTTTACGCAGATTGCCACCGGCTCTCTAAACTACGGCTTTACAGCCCAAACCCGCGTCAGTCTGCTCTATCAGCTGTTTATCGACGATTACACGGAAATATCACGCCATGATACCTATCACCAAGTTTTGGCCCAGGCCAGCCATGATATTTCCAGTACCACCCGCATCAGTCTATTTACCGGTCTGCGGTTTGGGCGCTCCTCCTTATCCAGCGTCAACTTTGATGACACTATTTACGGGGCCAGCATAAACGTTAATTTGCCGTTGTTTTAGCAGGACGTGGCCGATAGGTGGGGGCTGACCGCCGCTGCCAGCTGCTCTAGCATGGTTTGGGTTGTTTCAAAATCTACACAGGCGTCGGTAATGCTCTGACCGTAGACCAAATCGTCCAAGTTCTCAGGAATCGACTGACGTCCGGCCATAATGTGGCTTTCAATCATCACCCCAAGAATGTGACGAGAGCCTGTTTGTAGCTGCTCTGTCAAGCTTTTGAGCACCACGGACTGCTGCTGGTGCTGTTTATTGGCATTGGCATGGCTACAGTCCACCATCAGTCGGGGATTGAGACCGGCTTTGGATAGCTGTTCCACCGCCTGTTCTACACTTTGTGGGTCGTAGTTAGGTCCACGTTTGCCGCCCCGCAGGACCAGGTGACCGTCTGGATTCCCAGTGGTTGTAACGATGCTAGCCAGACCGCTGTGATTGATGCCTAAAAAATGATGGGTCCGACTGGCTGCCACCATGGCGTTGGTGGCGGCTTGTAAACTCCCGTCGGTGTTGTTTTTAAAGCCGATGGGCATCGACAGCCCCGAGGCCATTTCCCGGTGGGTTTGGCTCTCGGTGGTGCGGGCACCGATGGCGGTCCAGGAAATTACATCGGCAATGTACTGGGGAATGATGGGATCCAGCAGCTCTGTGGCGGCCGGCAGCCCAATCTCGGCTAGATCAATCAGTAGCTGGCGGGCCAACCGCAGCCCCTGATTGATGTCATAGCTGCCGTCCAGGTGGGGATCGTTGATCAAACCCTTCCAGCCGATATTGGTGCGGGGCTTCTCGAAATACACCCGCATGACGATTTCCAACTGCTCCCCTAGGGATTCACGCAGTTTGACCAATCGCTGGCCATAGTCGTGGGCCGCTGCCACATCATGGACCGAGCAGGGACCGACAATGACCAACAGGCGGCGATCTTCGTTGTAGAGAATATTGCGGATGCGATCGCGAGTTTTAGCAACGAGGGCAGCGGCTGACCGGCTGAGGGGGAGGTCGGCATGGAGTACGGCTGGACTAATCAGTGGTCGAGTTTCAACCACATGTAAATCTTGCGTTTGATACATAACAGAAGAAAAATCGCTACGGAAACCTACCGAAACAGCTAGCTGTGTAGGGGCTAAATCTGCCACGACGACCTAACAGCTATGACTTGTATCTTATGACTTGTATATATTGTGACAGGTCTTGGGCGGAACGAGTGCAACTTCAAGGATTGGTTAGGGATTTGGCCCCATTCCCTGCTTGACCCGCCAAACGTGGGGAAAACTCATCCCAGCTAATGTGCTGCTCTAAATACGTGGGAGCCTCGGGACGATAGGGGCCCACTAGCCGATCAATCGCCGTAATCACCGCATTGTCAGGCAGTACCGGCTCGTCTGGATCAAATGCGGTGGGGCGAGCGAGGGAGCTAGAAAACCCTCGATAGATCAAAATTTCATCCGGTTCTCCATCCACCTCGGCCGCCACTAGAAGCACCTCTTGGGGATGCTGCAGCGTATATTGCTCAAGCTGTTTTTCAATGGATAGGGCCATGGCGTCTGTTGATTCTACTGGTTGAGTGCTGAACGTCCCTGACGACCCAGCTTGACAAAGATAAAGTAGCTCAGTGTCAATACATAGATCGCCAACGCTAAAATTCCCCAGAATCCTAGAAAGCCTGGGGTAAACCCGGCATGAAACGTTTGCCTAAACAGTCTCGGAGCCTCTAGCCAGATACGGCAGCTTTCACCGGCAAAAGCCGTTTGGGAAAAAGCACAGGACAAAAACGGCAGCTGAAAGAGCACCCCTAGCCCGCAGTAGAAGGTGATCCCCCATCGCCAAGCTGTAAAAGCAAGCTTCAAGATAGAAAAGGGCTGCTCTCGAATTTCCTCATTGAGATCGGCCCAAAACCAGAGAGATGTCGGTATCAGCACCCGCGCCATAACGGCGGTTACAAAGCTAAAGGGCAGTCCCGCAATCATTAGATAGACGGTAATTGCTAGAAGGCTGGAGACCTTCCAATAGATCACGAGCAGCAGCTGCATGACTTCGGCCCGAGCTACTAGCGCCCAGACCAAAAGAGCCAGGGGCAAAAGCACTGTGAATAGGACCGCTAGGCGATAGTCAGTCCAGACCAATGACTGCACGAATAAAGAACTAGGCATGGAAGTTGTGGGACGCCAGTTAAACGCTATCTAGATTAACATCGTAAGTTGGCAGGCTGTCTTTGCGATCGCAGGCCCTACACTATTAGGGCCGAACTCTTTGCAACAAAGAGCTCGGCCCTAACATACCCAACCTGACGAACATCTCTAAATTGGCAGCCTTAGACTGGACCTAGACCTATTCGGCAGGGGTGTACCTAGTCCTCATAAATGCGGCACTCGTCTGCTTCGGGATTTTCGTCACAGTAGGTCTCGAAGTTGGTTTTTGGCTTTTCAGAGGCTCGCTGGTGTGAAGCTTCAGCCTGAAGCTCCTCAACCACATCCCAAGCCGCTGCGCAGGACTCAGAGCCAGTCCCATCGGTGCTGCAGACGTCGCGGGCTGACTTGATCTCTTCGGAAATTTTTTCTTGGATATCGCTCATAATTCTATTGTCTACCTTAACTTTCAATGATGAATTTGAGTTGAAAGTGTGCTCGTAACTGTTCCTAACGTCCTAACCAGGCGGTATGGGAAAGCTTCCCACGCTAGCATCAGTACAGGGTCAGAGGTGGCTTACATATCCCATGGTAGCCTGGGTTTTTTAAAACCCGTTGTATCTAAAGAAGCATTTTGTAATTAACGAAACTTAACCACGACCGAGGTATGCTTTAAAGCCCTGATACCAGCGTTAGCGTATGAAATGGGCCAGTGCCATATCCACCCATCCATCCCTAGAGTTAGCACTGCGCGAGGTGATTGAGCGAGTATTGACTCAGCTAGAAGTTGCGCCTAATTTAGCAATTGTTTTTATCTCATCGGCCTTTGCTAGTGAATATTCCCGCGTATTGCCGCTGCTTAAAGGGCCCCTGGGTGGAGCCCACCTCATTGGTTGCAGCGGTCGTGGTGTCATTGGCAGAACCCCGGCTGGTCACCTGGCAGAAGTAGAAGAAACCGCCGGTATCAGTCTGACGGCTGCCCATTTGCCCGGAGTTAATATTCAAGGATTTCATCTATCCATCGACGAGCTGCCCGACTTGGACAGTTCCCCCAGCGAGTGGACTGAAATTATTGGCGTACCGCCAGCGGACAATCCCCATTTTTTGTTGATGGCGGATCCCTTCGCATCAGGCATGAATGATCTTTTGCAGGGTTTGGATTTTGCCTATCCCAACGCTGTTAAGGTAGGCGGCCTAGCGGGCATCGAAAGCATCAGTCGCAGCTGCGGATTATTTTGTGGGCAGCAGCTTTACCGTCAGGGTGTGATTGGTGTGGCCCTTTCTGGAAATATCACCATTGATGCCATTGTGGCCCAGGGATGCAGGCCGATTGGTCCGACGCTGCGTGTGGTTGAAGGCGATCGCAACGTGGTGACCAAGGTAGCTGCTCAGTTTCCCCAGGATGAAGCCGAGGCGCAAACCCCGCTCGAGGCTCTGCAAGAGCTGTTTCAAGATCTAGATGAAACCGATCGGCAGCTCGCCCAGGAGTCATTGTTTATTGGATTAGCCCAAAGCAGTTTTAAGCAGTCCCTGGAGCGGGGAGATTTTTTGATTCGTAACCTGGTGGGGGTAGACCCAAATGTCGGGGCCATTGCCATTGCCGACCGCGTTCGCCCTGGACAGCGAATTCAGTTTCATTTAAGAGATGCCCACACGGCTCAAGATGATCTAGCCGCATTGCTAGAAACCTATCGGGCAGATCATCGAGATCTGGTTGCACCCGCCGGTGCCCTGCTATTTGCCTGTAATGGTCGTGGTACCAGCCTATTTGATGTTCCTAACTGCGACACGGAACAGTTTAGCCGCCAGCTGGGTCCGGTTCCCCTGGGGGGATTTTTCTGTAATGGGGAAATTGGTCCCGTGGGCAAAACCACGTTTTTACATGGGTTCACCTCAGTCTTTGGCATTTGCCGTGAGCTAGATAGCTGATGTGCTCCCCGGCCAGTGGGTCAAGTTCCCAGACTTACTGATTGGAATGGCTGGGGGACTGGGGGTGCTCTGTCCTATCGAAAGCAATCTTTGGTACCGCTGTCTGGGGTAGGGCTTTGATAAACTGCCAGGCTTCCTGGATCTGTTGACGACCTGCCGGGGTGACTAACTGGCCAAGGCTGATAAATAGTGAGATCGCCCCTACCCAAACCATCGTCCGATGCAGCCACGGTAAGGGCATGGTCCCCCAGGATAGCTGCGGGGAAGCGGGGATCTGGGGTGGTGATTGTGCAGGAATAGGGGCTGTACGGATCGCCTGGCGCAGCATGAGCAGCTGACGATAGGTGTGTTGAGTATGAAGATCCTCTGTCAGCCACTGGGCCACAAGCCGCCGCTCTGCTGGGGTGACTTCGTTGTCAATATAGGTGCTCAATAGCTCAAACCGAGCCTCCTCGTCATACTCTATTTTTGACTTGGGCCTTTGTGTGTCAGAGGCTTCAGTCGCAGAGACCTGGTGGGCCGCGTTGGGAATTGGTTTGGATAAGTTGCCCAGGAACTCAGCAGGGTCAAACGAACTTTTTTTGTGGGGTGTGGTGTGGTGAAAGGACATTATTATCTTTAGACCCTAAGCTATCAGTACGGAGACTCTAAAACCGGCTACTCTGATGAAATGCGCTTGATGTTCGCTCAAAACTCACCATACTTGATCAAAATTGAGGCGGCACTCACTGAGAAATGTTTAGAGGGCTTATTGTTGAGACAGTCTCTACAAATAGCCGCTTGAACCAATAGACGTTGGGCTTAGCAAAAAGTACCCGAAAATCAAAGAGTTTTTTAGCGGAATTTAGCTCAGGTTCACTAAAAATTCGTTCTCTGCTTGATATGGTGAGCTATGGTCCGGAATATTTCCTTGGGAGTCAATGTCGCTGAGTCTACAAAAACTTTGATTAATCTGTAGTTTGCTCACCAAGCAATATCAAATTTGTGTCACTTTATACGCAGCAAGTACGAAATCTTGGCGAACCTCCCCGACAGGACGCACAAACAGTGAAGATGGTAAAGGTATACTAAGTTCTAGCCGTTTGCTTATCTAATCCATGCAGCACTTGGCCAAGGTTTGCCACACAACCTCTGAGGGCGCACTCGTCTTACAATTTTTGGCGCGCCAGCTCGAAGACTACCTTTGGGAGCTTTCCATCGGTGATAAAGAGGCTGTGTCTACGCTGCCAGTGGCTTTTAATGAAGGCACACTGGTTCTCGTGGAACTAGATACATCTAATCAAGTGGTTGAAATCCAAGAAGCAACCGATTGGATTTTGGATTTGGTCTCTCAATTTTTAACCCAGGGAGTTACCCCACAGTTTTTTCACCAGGAGGTTGAGCGGGCTGAGCAGTGGCGTCAGTCCCTGACCCTACAAAGTCAAGAAATCCGGCGGCGGGCCCTTGAAACCGCCGCCCGTCGCGATGAGATTCAGGCACTAGAAAAAAAGCTGCGGTTAGAGCAGGAAGAGCTTGAGCGGCAAAATGAACCTCATCAGTCGTCGTAAAGTCCAAAAATAGTTTTTGTACAGGCGTTCCATGGAACGCCTGTACATTAAAGAGTAGGCCTGAATCGAATTCCCAGTCCTAGGCGGCTTTCTGTGTTGCTGATAGCAGAGCTGGAGTGGTGACTGTCTGGGGCGCGCTGGGGTTTGCTAAAAATAGTGTACGCAGTAATCTAGCCGCTGCTCGCTGGGCTAAATTTTGGGCTACGCGCTGTCCCATCTCACGGGTTTCAGGCTTGGTCAGTACCTGGGGCACAAACTTGACAACTGTCCGGCCATCTAACCCCTTTGTATCTCCCAGCAGGCCCATGATGCGGCTGATGTTTTCCCAACTCACCGATGTTCCTTCTGTGGTAGCCATGGGTTTTGCTGACTCACTGCCAACGGCGGTTTGCAAACGTTTTACCAATCCGTGACCCAGCTGATCGAGTCCTTTGGCTAGCTCGTCGGCAAGGTGGTTTCGAATGTGATCGCCGCGTTTCGAAAATAGATAATCAATCGTTTGCTGCAGAACTTTTTCTAGATCATAGTCCTGGCTGGAACGGGCGTTACGGAGCAGATTTTCTAATCGATTCCAGCGAAAATCGCCATCTTTAAAGAGCAGTTCCTGGAGGGATTGGCGCAGCTCTGGTGACGGATCGCTCAGTAAGCGCTTGGCTACGTAGGGATAGGCTTTGCTGAGGACTTTGAAGTCAGGGTCAACGCTAATGGCAATCCCATCTAAGGTAACGAGGGAGCGAATGATCAGGGCATAGTAGGCCGGTACCCGGAACGGGTATTCGTACATGAGAGCGGAAAACTCATCGGTGATACTTTTGAGATTAAGTTCTGCTACAGAGGCTCCTAGGGCATTGTTAAAGACTTTGGCTAAAGCTGGAACAATCGGATCTAAATTTGTCTCGGGGGTTAGAAACTCTAGCTTGACGTAGTCATTGGCTAGCCCCTCAAAATCGCGATTGACCATGTGGACAATGGCTTCGATCAGCCCGTAGCGCTGATAGCTTTCTACCTCACACATCATGCCGAAGTCTAGATAGGCGAGTTTGCCGTCGTCGGTAACGAGCAAATTTCCGGGGTGGGGATCAGCGTGGAAAAAGCCATGCTCCAGCAGCTGACGGAGGGAGCATTGCACGCCAATTTCGACAATTTCAGTTGCCTTTAGCCCCTTTGATTCAAGCACCGCTGGCTCGGTAAGCTTGGTGCCATCGATCCATTCCATGGTGAGCACCCGACGAGCGGTCAGCTCGGTGTAAATTTTGGGGACCATGATGTCTGGCATGTAGCCATAGAGGGTCTCAAACCGCTGGGCATTTTCCCCTTCATGGGTGTAGTCCATCTCCTCAAAGATGCGGGTGCCAAATTCATCCATGATGCTGACTAGGTCGCTGCGCACCACGCTGAGGTTGTTGCAAGCCCACTGGGCCAGACGCCGCAGCAGATAAATATCACGGGTGATGCGCTGGGTTAGCCCCGGACGTTGCACCTTGATGGCGACGATTTCACCGGTTTTGAGCCTGCCTTTGTAAACCTGGCCCAAAGAGGCGGCGGCAACGGGGTCAGGGGAAATTTCGGCATAGATGTCGGTGGGGGACTGTCCGAGGTCCTCCTGAATTAGACGAAAGGCGATCGCATTGGAGAAGGGAGGGATTTGATCCTGCAGTTTGACCAGTTCTTCCATAAAAATGGGGGAGACCAAATCGGGCCGCGTGGACAGAGCCTGGCCAATCTTGATGTAAGCAGGCCCCAGTTTGGTCAGTATCTGCCGTAGCTGGATGGCTCGCTTGACCTCACTTTTTGCTTGCTGACCGGTTCGCCGATCCCATAGCAGCCCCAGACCAAAACCAAGGAACGTCCATACCAGCTCGACTAAGCGTAGGAAAATCTGCAGCGCTCGCGAACGGTAGTAGCGTGCGATCGCAACCGGATCATAGGTCAGCAGCTCATCCACGGAATCCGCTGGATAATTATTCAAGCGAGGGGATACTGGCGCAGCATGCATAGACTCTATCCTTTGCTTAGTAAGGCTTTCAGGCTAAGATTGAGGGGCTCAGAAAACCCGCAACGCCTCTTGTAGAGACGTTATCCAGATTTCACTTGACCCCTTTGTGAACTATTGTAACAAGTTAACTTCACTATCCCCACCGGCCGCTGTCAGCTGCCACGATAATTTGACTACTATAGAAAAGAGAGCTGAAGCAGCCGAATTCCCTTAGACTGCAGGCGTAAAGGAACTCACCCACAGGCTACAGACCGTTCATCCACTTAATTTCCATAGCAAAAAATCCACAGTAAAATTGACTAGCTTTATGTCCGAGCAATGCCGTTACTTGGCTGTCCCATACTGTGCCCTGGTTTAGTCACATCTGTTTGCAATTTACTTTTTTCAGGAGGCAATGGCCATGCTAACCTCCCTCAAAATCGACAACTTTACTCTGATCGATCAGCTAGAGCTATCGCTTCAACCCGGTCTAAATGTGCTCACTGGAGAAACAGGGGCGGGTAAATCCATTATCCTCGATGCTATTGATACGGTGCTTGGGGGAAAAGCCAGCGGGCGGCTGGTGCGCACCGGTGAAAAAAAAGCCCTGATTGAAGCCACATTTCAGGCAATGCCACCGGTGACTGAATGGCTTGCTGCCAATGGTATTCCCCTCAATGAAGAAGGCGTACGGTGCAGCCGAGAGTTGACGGCGGGTAGGGGCAGTGTACGTAGTCGCAGTCGTCTCAACGACGTCCTGGTCAAAAAGAACCAGCTTGAAGAGCTACGACAGCTGCTGGTAGAAATTACCGCCCAGGGGCAGACCGTACAGCTGGGCTCCTTAGATACCCAGCGTGATTGGTTGGATGGTTTTGCCGGAGGTCCCCAACTCAAGCAGCGTCAGGTCGTGGAGCGTGCCTATACCGCTGCGGCTGATACGCACCAGGCCCTAGAGCGTCGCCGTCGAGCTGAACAGCAACGTCAGCAGCAGCTGGATCTATTTGAATATCACGCCCAGGACCTGAGTAGCGCCAGCCTAGGTGAGCCCGATGAACTAAACCAGTTAAAACAGGAGCACCAGCGTCTGAGCCACAGCGTTGAACTACAAAAGCAGAGCTATGGGGCCTATCAGGTCCTCTACGAAAGCGACGGTAGCTTTGATAGCTGTTCTGAGCTGCTTAGCCGGGTAGAACAGCAGCTCAGCTCCATGCAGCGCTTTGATGACCAGGTTACACCGATGTTAGATCTAGTTAGCGATGCCCTGGCCCAGGTTGAAGAAGCGGGTCGTCAGATCAATACCTACGGTGAAAACTTAGAAACCGATCCGGCGCGGCTAGCCGAGGTGGAGGAGCGCATAGGGCAGCTTCAGCAGCTGTGTCGGCGATACGGTCGCGACCTGCCCGAACTGCTCGAATACTACCAGGAAATACAAGTGGCCCTGGATGCCCTCAATGGTGATGGGCAGTCCATCGAAGCCCTAGAAGCTGCCGACAAGCAGGCTCAGGCTGCTCTAACTGAAGAATGCACCAAGCTCACCAAGCTTAGAAAAAAAGCTGCCAAACGTCTAGAATCGCAGCTGATCGAGGAGCTCAAACCATTAGCCATGGAACGGGTTAAATTTAAGGCTGATTTACGTTCCCAACCACCCCAGCTCCATGGAGCTGATGTGGTTGAGTTTCTTTTTAGTCCCAACCCTGGTGAACCTCTGCAGCCCCTAACAGAAACGGCTTCTGGCGGAGAAATGAGTCGATTTTTGCTGGCCTTCAAAGCCTGTTTTAGCAAGGTAGATCCGATTGGCACCCTGATTTTTGACGAAATTGATGTCGGTGTATCCGGGCGTGTAGCACAGACAATTGCCGAAAAGCTCTATCAGCTCAGCCAGAGTCGTCAGGTACTCTGTGTCACCCATCAACCCCTGGTAGCTGCCATGGCTGACGCCCATTTTCATGTTGATAAACAGGTGGTGGCTGGCGGCAAAAAAAAGACCGATGAGCGCACCGTGGTGAGGGTCACCGATCTAGATGCCGCTGCTCGTCGAGAGGAACTTGCGCAGCTAGCAGGCGGTCGCTCCCACCAGGAGGGGATTGCGTTTGCCGAATCATTGCTGGCCCAGGCCGCTACCATTCGGCAAGTTTAGGAATGAACCAATCCAGGGGGGTAGTAAGTCCTGACTGCTATAGTTTGGATCTGGGGTGGTACGTAATACTTGTAATTTTTCAAATGTCTTGGACATTTTGGACAAGAGCTGGTGTCTGGTTTGACGTAAATAGTGCTGTACTAGGCTAGGCATCTATTTACTGAGACAGCTCATTGCTATTGTTCGTGTCTCAAACTCTCAAGCGTTAGTGGGAATTCAGTAATTTCATTAGTTTCCCACTGCCTTTGACTATTATCTGCTCAAACCTGTGATTAATCGTCCTGTTATTTTTTGGCATACCCTCAAGGTTGTTTGGGGGGGGGAAGCTGTCTTCAAACCGTGGACCCTTGTAACGGTAAATACTAGTCAACAGATTGCATTAGCTCGTTTCTCTCCTATGGGACTGAAATGGGTCCATGACACTAGTATTTTTCTCGTCACCCTGCTGATTTTTGCCTTGCTAATTGAGATACTACGCCGTCGTATTGTTCAAGCGAAACTCTTACGGGAAAATGAGGAGCGCTATCGAGACTTGGCTTGCCTTGGTGCCGACCTGTTTTGGGAATTAGACGAAAGTCTACAATTTTCCTATCTGTCTGGCAACTTACACTATCTCAAGTGCGGAGATTTGGCCGGTCAAACTCTCTGTCAGTCTTTAGCTAATATTCCTGATTTAGAGGCAGACTGGGACCGGCTAAAGGAACTTTTAGTCAAGCATCAGCCCTTAGAAAGTTTTACCTTGCGGTTGCGGACATCGGAAACCACGCTCCGCATTTTTAAAATTAATGCTCGCCCGCTGTATGACAAACACAACCAGTTTCAAGGCTATCGTGGTCTGCAAAGAGAAGTGACAGAAGAATATAAGCTGACGCAGACCATTGCCTATCAAGCTACCTACGATCCGCTGACGGGGCTGATTAATCGTAACGAATTTGATACCCGTCTGCGACAGGCCGTCAGACGGGTGAAGGAACGGAGCACCGAATCGGTACTGGGATATCTCGATTTAGACCAGTTTAAGATCGTCAACGATACAGCTGGTCATCTAATTGGCGACCAGCTGTTGGCAGAACTTGCTCAACTACTCCAGCAAAATATCAGGAGCTCCGATAGTCTAGGCCGGTTAGGGGGCGATGAATTTGGTCTGCTGTTGGAAGGATGTTCATTAGAACAGGGACAAAAACTTTCCCAGGTATTAGTAGACAAAATTAAAGATTATCAATTTGCATGGCAGGGTCGCCAGTTTAAGGTAGGTGTGAGTATTGGCCTTGTGCCGATTGTAGGAGACGCTTCTAATGTGGTGGAACTCCTTAGTCGAGCCGACTTAGCCTGCTACAAAGCAAAAGATTTGGGTCGAGGGCGAGTTTACATAGCTGATAGAGATGACATGGTGCTAGAACAGCAGCACCTCGAATTGGTGCATATTGCCAACATTCCCCAAGCTATTGAAGAAAATCGGTTTCGCCTGATGGAGCAACCGATCATCTCGCTTTTGGATGATACCCATAAGCATGTTGAGATCTTGTTACGTCTGCTTGATGAACAGGACAATATTGTTCCCCCTAATTTATTTATCCCCATGGCTGAGCGCTATGGCATGATCGATCTGATCGATCGCTGGGTGGTGGAGACCGTATTGACTAACTATCATCATTATTACCCCGATGCTAAAACTATGGTGGCTATTAATCTTTCGGGGAGTAGTTTGAGCGATGAGAGTTTTACGGAGTTTGTAACCCAGCTTTTAGAGCAATCAGCGATGCCAGCCGATCGGCTATGTTTTGAAATTACCGAGACAACAACAATTTCCCAACTGGATCAGGCACTAAAATTTATTACCACGCTAAAACAGCTGGGAGTGAGTTTTGCCCTAGACGATTTTGGGAGTGGTGTTTCGTCCTTTGGATACTTGCGGAGCTTGCCGGTTGACTATTTAAAAATTGATGGGAATTTGGTGCGCAACATCGATAAAGAGGAATACACCAGAACAATTGTTGACATGGTGAATCAGGTAGCCGGCATGATGGGAATGAAGACAATTGCCGAATTTGTTGAAAACGACCGTATTTTGGAAAAACTACGGGAATTAAATGTGAACTATGGCCAGGGCTATGCCATTGGTCGACCTCAACCGCTGCCGCCCTTGGGGGCAACCGCAAAGTAGCCGGAGCAATGATTGAGAACGCTAGTCTTTCCTTAGGTCGGCAGTAACTTATCAGACCAGAGTCCCTTGGTCTCTAGCCATTCTCGATTAAACAGCTTTGACTGGTAGCGAGAACCGCTATCGCACAGCACCGTAACAATGGTGTGACCCGGTCCCATCTGCTGGGCTATGGCAACGGCTGCACCCACATTGATACCCACGGACCCACCCATAAACAGACCGTCTTTATATAGGAGCTGGTAGACGACCCTTAGGGCCTCAGGATCGTCAATACGAATAGCGTCATCCGCCGGGGCTCCGGCCATATTACCTGTGACGCGACCGTTGCCAATGCCTTCCGTGATGGAGTTGCCTTCTGATTGGATGTTGCCTGTTT
>JBCCAQ010000303.1:0-5684 GCA_039814735.1 Cyanobacteria bacterium P01_A01_bin.15 | reverse complement strand
CCTGCATATAGGCGGCAACTTCCGGATTTTGGAATGTATCCTTATCCATTTTCTTGCACCAGCCACACCAGTCCGTGTAAACATCTACGAAAATTTTCTTTGTATTCCCTTAGTTGGATTGCCTTGGGGTTGCTGGGTTGTGTGGACTTGATGTCTCAAGGTGGTTGGTGAAACTGTTGGGGGTGCTGGGTTTCGGGGGCTTGATGTCTCAGAAACTATTGGGGGTGTTGGGTTTCGGGGGCTTGATGTCTCAGAAACTATTGGGGGTGTTGGGTTTCGGGGACTCAACCCAACCTACGTAGGGGTGGAAGGGAGCTGGGGATGAGCTGGATTTTTGTTTTGTTTATTGCAATCTTTGTGGCGGCTATCGCTATTGGGATTGTTCTTGAGCGCAGGCGAACCGAAGCAATCAAACGTTTGGCTGATAGCCTCGGTTTCGATTACAGCGAACATCCCGAGGCTTACCTGCCCAATACCATCTGGCGGTTTGACCTATTTAATAAAGGCCGTGGCCGTAAGCTCAAAAATCTAATCCAGGGCAGCCAGGGTGGTGTCAGAGTCTCGATTGGCGAATACAAATACACCCAGGGCACCCAAAAAAACAGACATACCCATTGGCAAACTGTCGTCTTTATGGAATCTGAGCGTTTAAACCTGCCCGACTTTTTGCTTATCCCTGAAAATCTCTTTCATAAGATTGGCACTCTATTTGGCTATCAAGATATCAACTTTGACGCCTATCCAGAGTTCTCAAGTCTTTATATGCTGAAGGGTTCCGATGAGGGGGGCATCCGCCAACGGTTCCATGACGGTGTCCTACACTTTTATCAAAATCATCCCAGGATGAGCACCGAAGGCGCTGGTCCAATGCTTATTTATTACCGAAGCAATCGCCGTGTTCCGCTGAGTAACTGGCAATCGCTTTTGCACGAGGCCACCGAAGCCTACGAACAGTTTAGCCAACAGATTTAGTTGACAGGCTGATTTTTTGATTTGAGAAGAGACTTGTTGAAAATGCGCGTTGCAATTAGCTGCTGAAATCGCCTGGTCAGGACCACAGCTGCCACCAGCTGCCCCAGGGCCAAACACCACCATAGCCCCACCGCCTGCCAACCCAGCAGCTCTCCGACCCCATAGCCCAGGACAATGCCAATACCCCAATGGGCCAGCACATCCACCGTTGCTAGCAGGTGAGTATCCTTAAGCCCCTGCAGCGTACCCGCGCTAATCAGCCGAATGCCCTGGGCAATTTGAAATACCACACCGATCTTAAATAGCGTTGCGGCCATGCGTACGGTTTCAGCATTTGCCGGTAGGTTTACGTCTAGATACAACCCAGCAATGGTTTGAGGCCATACCCATAGCGGTATGGCCAGCACTACCACCAGTAACAGATTCATCAGTAGGTTGGCATAGGCTACTCGTCGCGCTGCCTGGGGCGCACCAGCTCCAATTTTATGACCTGTGCCCATGGCGGCAGCATAGGCAAAGCCCCAGGAAAACATAAGCAGTAGCTCTGTTGTGGTGATAACAATGCGGTGGGCCGCCAACAGCTCAGTGCTCCATCGGCCCATGAGTAAGGCTGCCGCTGTGAGAGCACCATATTCGGTGCCGTAGTCTATACAGAGGGGCCAGCCAAGGTGAATAATTTCGGCTAGGATAGTGCGATCGCACCGCCACCACCGCCTCAATAACCTTAGCTGTCTGAGCGTGGGTAAGGCCAACAGCGCCAGCAAGGCCACCCCAAAGCTTAGCCAAAAGACCACCGTACTCGCCCAGCCGATACCAGCCAATCCCAGCGCTGGTAGACCCCATTTGCCGTATGTCAGCCCGTAGTTCAAACCAATGTTTAGCGGGATGCTAAGACCCATCAGCAGGATCAGCAAGCCCGGTCGCGATAGGGCCGTCAAAATCTCCTTAAAAACAAATACCCCCAAAGCGGCAGGCAACCCCCAAACAATCGCCTGTAAATAAGCCATCGCCCCATCGATGGTGGACGCTTGCTGGCCAAACAGCCGAAAGACAATATCCAGGTGCCAAACTAGCACCATGATCGGGATAGCAATGCTAAAACTGAGCCACAGTCCTTGAATAGTAATGCGACTAACCCGATCATGGTCCTGGGCACCGTGGGCCTCAGCTGCGATCGCACCGGTCATCTCTAGCAAACCGGTACACAGCGATAGCAGCAGCCAAAACGCCGTTGCCCCCAGCCCCCCAGCCGCCAGGGTTGCGGTGCCCAATCCCCCCATCATTAGCGTATCAACCACGTTGATAGCCCCCTCCGACAGCTGAATTAGCATTAGGGGGACTGCCAATCGCAGCGAGGCGTTAGCTTCAAGCCATAGGCTGCGAGTCGGGGATTGAGACATGATAGAGACAGCTGCATCACGGTTAGCCAATTACACAATAGCCCCACAGCCATCTAGAGCCACTATCTGTTCTCACCGCAGTAACAGAAACACAATGGTTATATGATCAGTAAAAAGACTCAGTCATTGGATAGAGTAGCTGCTGTCTTACACCTTCATATCGGCTAATGCCCCACGGGCCATATTGGCAATTGCTTTGTCTGTTGCCTTGGGCAGCTGATAGTATTTGCCACCTGCGGTCTTTGCCAGCTCCTTACCAAAGCCAGTGGAGACAAACTTACGCTCAGTATCGATGATCAGCAGCTGGAATCCGGTCATGCGGATGCGCCCGGCAATATCCAACAGCTCTGCTTTGATATCTGGCTTTTCGCCCTCTTCTATGGGTTCTCCTAGGGAACGAGCCAGCGGTACATTACCTCGACCATCGGTAATGGCAATAATCACCACACTGCCTGTGTCACCAGACTGCTGGGCATTGGTACCCACCCGCACTGCCTGAGTGAGACCATGGGCCAAAGGCGAACCACCGCCGCAGGGCATGGTTTCTAGCCGACGGCGGGCAGAGGTGATCGAACGCGTCGGTGGCAACAACACGTCTGCCTGTTCTCCTCGGAAGGGAATCAGGGCCACCTGGTCACGGTTTTGGTAAGCGTCGGTGAGGAGGCTCAGGACGGCTCCTTTTGCCGACTGCATACGGTTTAGGGCCATCGAACCCGAGGCGTCTACTACAAAAACAATTAATGAACCGGCCCTGCGGGCCAGACGCTTGGCGCGAATGTCCCCCTGTTCCACAATCACTTTACGTTCGGGCTGACGGGCACGGCGAGCCTTTTGATAGGGGGCGGCCGCCCGCAACGTTGCGTCAACGGCAATGCGCCGCACCGGGCCCTGGGGCAAAACTGGCTTAATATAGCGGCCCCGATCCTCAGAGATGACAAGGCTCTGTTTGCCTGAGCTGCCCTGTTTGCTCATGGATTCGGCAAATAGCAGGAGCGATGGGTCTAAAACCACCCCTTCAGGATCAAATAAAAACTCTTCTGGAATGCTGGGGGGAGATTCTTCTTGTTCTTCATCCTGCTCGTCTTCGTTGTCATCCTCCTCATCTTGGTTCTCTTGAGGGTCGTCTGGCTCCTCGTCCTGCTGATTTTCCGGCGGCGGTGGCGGCGGTGGCTGTTCGTCCTCCGGTGGCGGCTGGTCCATATTCATGGCGCGGGGAATGATGACTAGCTCTACAGCCCGGCGGAGGTCGTCAGCGTTAATTTCAGGGCGACCTTCGAGGGCCGCGCTGGCTTTGGCTACCCGCACCGCAAACAGCTCGGCGCGATGACCTTCCACCCCGCCACGAATCGCTTCGGTAACGAGGTATTGCACCTGGTCAGGGGTGATCACCACGTCCTTTAGCCACTCGCGGGCCAGGATAATCTGAGTTTTGAGGTTGTCGATTTCGTCGATATAGTCTGCTAAAAATTTCTCTGGATTATTGGCATAGTTGGTGGCTTGTTCGGTGGCCTCTACCCGTTCATCCATGGTGAGGGGGCGGTCGGCGGAGAGGGCGATCGCAATCCGGT
The DNA here is from genome assembly GCA_039814735.1 of Cyanobacteria bacterium P01_A01_bin.15. GTDB lineage: Bacteria > Cyanobacteriota > Cyanobacteriia > Phormidesmidales > Phormidesmidaceae > Leptothoe. Next base: position 1,744 of record JBCCAQ010000303.1, on the reverse strand, counting down.
CTAGCAAATGCTGTCGTAGCGCGCCTTCTTCTGGGTTGTAGGTGGCCACCAGCAGCGGCTTACACGGATGCTGAAAGCTAATGCCCTCCCGTTCGATCTGGTTGCGGCCCTCGGTGAGGGTGCCCAACAGCAGGTTGGAAATCTGCTCGTCTAGCAGGTTGACCTCATCGACATAAAGCACACCGCGATTGGCCTCAGCCAAAAGTCCGGGTTGAAAGACAGATTCACCCGTTTGAATTGATTTGGCCACATCCACCGACCCTAGCAGACGGTCTTCGGTTACCCCCAGGGGAATCTCAATAAACGGGGATGGAACAACTTTGGTCGGCAGTTCGTCTAGATCTACCGGGTCAGCCAGTTTACTAAAGCGGTCTAGGGTGATGTCATCCCAGTCACGCCGATCGGTTGGGTTTGCATTGGCACAGGCTCCGTCGATGATCTCAATGGGGGGTAATAGCTGATGTAGGCCTCTTGCCAAGACAGATTTGGCCGTGCCGCGACGACCGGCAATGACCACACCGCCTAGACCTGGGTCAACGGCTGCCAGCAGCAGTGCTAGCTTAATAGCGTCCTGGCCAACGACAGCCATCAGGGGAAATGTGGTGGGCGTATCCGCAAGAGCCTGCATTTTTTCTCGTTACTCAGGTCATAGCTAGCTTATCACCGTGCTTCAGTAATCGTACCCATGAAACTCCGCCACTTGGGGGGTGTGGACTAAACGTTCAGCCTTTAGAATCTAAACTACTTATCCCTGTGAGTTCCCGATGCCTGTCGCTGTTTGTAAGCTGCTGACCTACAAGGGTCAGTACAGTACGTGCCATATTAAGGTGCCAGATGTAGATGTCAGACTGTCTGCTGTTAAGGTCAACGGGGGATACTACAGCTTTTTTAAGCGTTTTGATGATGGTGAGACTGCAATGGCAGCACTGCATAGGCTGGCTCAAAGGGGGGACGAGCTAGCGTTAACAAGCCAACCCAATGGCAGCTATATAATGTGGGCCTTAGAGGCTGAAGCTCAAGAATTTAAACCCCCCAGGCAAAATCGGCGCAGGTGGCCTACCCACGGTCCGGCGGCCTGTTTGGTGTTGGGGGACGCTAGACAATATCGGCAGTGCTACGTGCAGGTGCCTGACCTGGCTCAACCGGTGGTTGCTATCTGTTACGAAGAGCGATTTTACAGTGTCTATCAGCCAGGGTTGGCGGTGAGTGAGGCGTTTGACCTAGCGGCTCAGTTTACGAGGCGGGGTAATGAAGTTGCGATCGCATCTACCCAAAAGGGATACGCCGTCTGCCTAGCGGAACCTGAGGCTAGCCCCCACCTGTCCGATTGAGCCGATTCTCAGGTTCAGGGTTTGAATTTTGAGCCAATCAAACTCAAAATTCAAACCCTGGTACAAATTCCTAACGCCGCCCCGGCAAAATCGGCTGCTCCACCGCATTTCGGAACCGCTGAACATCTTCACCAAAGTCAATGGGCAGTACCGCCACCACATTTTCATGGGGGCGAGGAATAATCACCCAGGTCTCCAAGACTCCACCATAGGCATTTTCTGCTGCTTCTACACCTGCCGCCATAGCTGCTTTTACCTCGGACACGTCGCCCCGAATATTAATGCAGAAACGGGCACTGCCGGCTCGGATGTAATTTACCAATGTGACTCGTCCTGCCTTGACCATCGCATCTGCGGCGGCTAGCACCGGGGGAAACCCCTTTGTCTCTAGCGATCCTACTGCCTCGGGCATT
>JBCCAQ010000384.1:0-3066 GCA_039814735.1 Cyanobacteria bacterium P01_A01_bin.15 | reverse complement strand
TACATATTTCCAACCGCTTTTTAGGATGGTGCGATAGGGCTCATAGCCAGGCATTTTTTTCCCCACCAGCTGCCAAAATTCCTGGGAATGGTTCATGTGGATCGTGTGGCACAGCTCGTGTACCAGGACGTAGTGCACCACCTCCTGGGGCAAAAACAACAGCTTGTAGTTAAGGCTGATGTTTTTATGGCTAGAACAGCTGGCCCAGCGTGTTTTTTGTCCCCGTACCGCAGGCTGCTTAAAGGGTAAATCAAGGTCAAAGCTCAGCTGTCTGAGCCAGGGTACCAGCTCCCGATGGGCTTTGTGGTTCAACCACTGACACAGCACCTGATTACAGGTGGGGGTATGGTCAATATGACCGCGCACCTTGAGACCATGCTCCGGTAGGGGAATGCACAGCATCGGCCCAGGTGAGGCTTCGTAGTCAATGTGCCAAACTTCGCTGGGCTCAGCCTGGGCAACGGGAGCCTGCCAGCGCAGCTCTATTTTTTCAGGCTGGCTTGTTTGCCAGTCGGCGGTGGTGTCTTGATGTTCGTCTAGCAGGCGAGCCCGATTTTTGAGAATCCAGTCGCGGCGTTTGGCCAGCAGCCCCGGTAGCTTTTTGCAGTTGTACTTGGGGGGGACAACGACCTCAACGGTGCCATCCACCTCAATTTTGATCGAGACGTGCTTTGCCCGTTTGCTTTTACGAACGGTGTAGTCAAAGGTATTGGGGGATTTTGCAGAACCGGACTGTGGAAATAGCTCTAACTGGGCCATGGCAGCGGTAGAACAATCGCTCCATTAGTCTAACCGAAGGTCCATTGCCGTTTTCTAAAATGGGGGATGATCACCTGCCTTGTTAGGATGTGAACAACGAAAATTGCTGTTTCACTATCGGATGTTTCACCCATGACCCACCTGAAAACAGGCCTGTGGCTATCGGCTCTATTGGTATTGAGCGCCTGCGGTGGCGGAGACGGGGCGTCGGAGAGTGCTGAGCAAACGGTGACGGTGCTGGGGGTCATCGTTGGGGAACAGCAGGAAAAACTAGAGGCGGCCCTAGAACCCTTCGAAGCAGAAACGGGTATCGATGTTATCTATGAGGGCACTGATTCTTTTGCGACGCTGCTACCGGTGCGGGTGGAGTCGGGGGATGCGCCGGATATTGCCATGTTTCCTCAGCCGGGGCTGATGACTAGCTTTGCTGAGGCCGGGCAGCTGGTGCCGGTCACCGAGTTTATGGAGGAGGCGACCCTGGCGGAGGCGTACCCAGACACCTGGCTATCGCTGGCGACAGTGGATGATAGCCTGTACGGCATTTGGTATCGGGCCTCGATCAAAAGTTTGGTGTGGTATAGCCCGGCTGCCTTTGAGGCCAGAGGGCTGAGCCTGCCGACCACCTGGGATGAGATGGAATCCCTAAGTGATGAGATTGTGGCCATGGGTGAAACGCCCTGGTGCGTCGGTCTAGAAAGCGGCGATGCGACCGGCTGGCCAGGCACCGACTGGGTTGAGGATATTATGCTACGGACGGCGGGTCCAGAGGTGTACGACCAGTGGATTACCCATGAAATTCCCTTTAATGACGGTGCTGTGCAAACGGCCTTTGAGCAGTTTGGCGATATTGTTCTGAATGAAGACTACGTGGTGGGCGGCTCGATCGGAGCGATTAGCACCCCCTTTGGTGATGCTCCCCAGGGTCTATTTGGCGAGCAGCCCACCTGTTATTTACACCGTCAGGCCAACTTTATCGCTAGTTTCTTCCCCGAGGAGGTGAACCTGGAGGAGGATGTGGATATCTTTTTGCTGCCGGGGATTGACCCAGAGTATGGTACGCCGGTCCTGGTGGCTGGGGATATGTTTGGCATGTTTAACAATACGCCTGAGGCCCAGGCTCTGATGGCCTATCTGGCGACGCCCACCCCCCATGAAATTTGGGCAGGATTGGGAGGATTTTTGTCGCCCCACCAGCAGGTTAGCCTGGAGGCGTATCCGGACGAGCTGAGTAAAAAGCAGGCTGAATTTTTGGGTAATGCTGAGACCATTCGGTTTGATGGCTCGGATATGATGCCGGGGGCTGTAGGAACTGGCACGTTCTGGTCCGGGGTGGTGGACTATGTGGCGGGTGAACCGGTGGAAGAGGTGTTGGATACGATCGAGGCGAGCTGGCCGGAATAACCGCACCTCAAGAGGAGAAAAATCATGTCCGATAACGTGTTGCGGATTTTGACGGCGCTGGTTGCGATCGCAACCGGCTCCATTGGCACCTTTGCCATTTTTTATGGTCTTAACCTGCTGGTGGAGCGTTTCCCCCGCCCCTGGAAAGACCGGCTGCTGCCCTGGGTTTATATGGGTCCGGCGGTGTTGCTGCTGACGGCCTATCTGGTGCTGCCTTCGTTGCAGACGCTGTACATCAGCTTTTTTGATAGCCGCTCGGTGGAGTTTGTCGGCCTCAAAAACTATGGGTTTGCCCTGACCAATCCAGACATGCTGCTGGCGTTTCGCAACAACCTGCTGTGGCTGGTGCTGGTGTCGGGGCTGAGCGTTGGGCTGGGGCTGATCATTGCGGTGCTGGTGGACCGGGTCAAATACGAGGCGGTGGCCAAATCGCTGATCTTTTTACCCATGGCCATTTCCTTTGTGGGGGCCAGCGTCATTTGGCGGTTTATCTATGCCTTTAAGCCAGCGGGCAGCGACCAGATCGGACTGCTCAATGCAATCCGGCAGGCATTTGGCCTGGAGCCCCTGGGCTGGCTGATTGAGCGAGATGGCCTGCTGGAGCCGCTGTGGGAAAGGCTGCAGCTAGCGGATCTGTCGCCGCTGCCGACGCTGCTGCCCTTAAACACCCTGGCCCTGATTGTGATTATGATCTGGCTGCAGACCGGGTTTTGTATGGTGCTGCTATCGGCGGCGGTCAAGGGCATCCCTAAGGATGTGATCGAGGCGGCGCGGATCGACGGGGCCAGCGAGTTTCAGATTTTTCGGCGGATAATTATTCCGATGATCGTGCCGACCATTACGGTGGTTGCCACCACGGTGGTAGTGGCGGTGCTCAAGGTCTTTGACATTGTGTATGTGATGACC
>JBCCAQ010000392.1:0-2816 GCA_039814735.1 Cyanobacteria bacterium P01_A01_bin.15 | reverse complement strand
TTTAAATAGCGTTTGAGGGCAGCAGGCATAAGATTAATTTAGGTGGAGAGACGTTCCATGGAACGTCTGTACATTACGCGGTGGAACGTCTGTACATTACGCGATGCAACGTCTGTACATTACGCGGTGGAACGTCTGTACATTACGCGGTGGAACGTCTGTACATTACGCAACCGGCATCAGCCGGAAGACCAATGAAAAGACGCCAAAGCCAATTAGCAAAACACCGCTGGCTGGGGTAATCCAGCCGGACCATTGGCGAATGGCAAGAATTTTCTTGATTGACGCTGTAAAGATACCGGCAATTACTAGCGGGGCTACATAGCCGATGGTGTAGGCCAGAAGCAGGGAGCTACCTAAAACCGGATCGCCGGTTTGCCCAACCCAGGCCAACAGCGTAGCAAGCACCGGTGTGCTACACGGTGAAGCCACCAGGCCAAATGTCAGCCCTAGCAAATAGGACTTTAGCGACCGGGGTATATTGTTTTGCATAAAGTCCATGCCGCTGTAGGACGGCAGCGGAGGGAGTGGTAGCGCCTCAAGCAGGTTGAGACCCATGATGATTGCGATCGCACTCACCGCAATCGGCAGCCCCACCCCCACCTGGCCATAGACCCAGCCCAGGCTGCTGGCCACAATCCCCAGCCCGGCCAGCGTGGTCGCCAACCCCAGGGCAAACCAGCTTGACTGGCCCACCGCCTGCCAGCGATTTTCCAGCTCGTAGCTACCCATGTACCCGACTGTAATCGGCAGCATGGATAGCATGCAGGGCGTCAGGCTGGTCAATAACCCGGCGGCAGCAATGATGGCAATACTCGCGACTGACAGATGATCAAGCTGGGTACCGACCCACTGATTAGCCAGCTGGCTGAGGTTATAGAGACTGAGCTGAAGCGTTTCCCACATAGATAGGTGACTAGACAATTAAAGGGCAACCCATGGGTCGCCCTTTAATTGTAATCGTAGTGAAACGTTAAACACGACTGGCGGGTTTGCGTTTGGACCTGCGGCCCGGCCTGCCCGTTGCGGAGGTAATCTCAGTCACCCCAGGGCGAGCGGATGGGTGAGGGCGACTTTGCGGTGTGGCTGGCTTTTGGGTAGACAGATCGCTCTCAGCGGCGGTTGGTGGCTGGGTATGCCGTCGCCGTCGACCGCCGGGGCGATACCGCCGGGGCCGCAGCGGTTGTTCGGTCATGGCCACAATGTCGGCCTCGTGGGCCTCACGAGCAACTCGGATCAGCAGTCCGGCGATCACTAAGCTCGACATCATGGAGCTGCCGCCATAGCTCATCATCGGAAACGGCAGGCCGGTGGTGGGTAAGGAGCCAGTGGCCACACCGATATTGATCAGCGACTGCCCCACCAGCAGCACCATACAGCCAATGGCCAGCAGCCGGTTGACCGAGGACTTGGCCTTGAGGGCCACCAGCAAAGCCACGGTGCTAAACACAGCCAAAAACAGCAGCAGCATGACCGAGCCCATAAACCCAAATTCCTCGGCATAGACCGAAAAAATAAAGTCGGTATACTGAATCGGCAAATACCCCAGCTTTTGCTGCCCCATGCCAAACCCGGTGCCCCACAGACCGCCGGAACCAATGGCGTACAAACTTTGCACCAGCTGGTAGCCATTGTCGCTGGCCTGGGACCAGGGATCTAAAAACGAAACAATCCGCTCCCGCTGGTAGGCTTTGATGCTGACGCTGACCACCGCTGCTAACGCCCCCGTCCCAGCCGTCACCATCAGCTGGCGATAGGGCCGTCCCGAAGCCATGGCAATCAGCCAGAGGGTGATGCCACAGACGGCGGTGGTACTTAGATTGGGTTGGAGCAAAATTGCGATCAAGCAAACGGCAAACACCCCCAGCCACAGACAGCGGGTAACGGCTGGAAAGCTATGCCAGCGCCCAAAAAGTCTGGCACTCTGCAGGATCAAAAATGGTTTTAAGAGTTCAGACGGTTGAATCAAAAAAGGTCCCACGGGAAGCCAGCGGGTGGCTCCATTGACCGTTACCCCCATGCCTGGAATATGGGTTGCCACGATCAGCCCCAAACATACAAACAACCCCAGTCCAGAAAACTGCATCACCAGCCGCAGCGGATGGCGTGTCACCCACCGGGACATAAAGAGACCCACTACAATCCATAGAATCTGCGCCTTAAAATAGCGCGCACCGTCACCGATTTCTGCATCAGCAACGGGAAAAGAGGCCGAAAACAGCACCACCAAACCGATGAATACCCAAAGCATGGTTAGCCACCGCAGCAGTCTGGCCTCTAATGCCCAGTCCCGTACTGAAAAGAAGTTAACGACACCTGCAAAACGAGTCAGATTCAATGGACGATCTTGATATAGGAGTGCTTAAGGAATAAAGAAAACCACCGACCTTGTCAAGGGGGTAACCTTGGAAAGGCCGATGGTCTAGTAGAGGAAATGAAATTTTTCGTCGGTAGAGACGTTCCATGGAACGCCCCCACACTGTGGACTGCTATTGCCCAATGGCTGGTGTCTTGGTGGTTGGGATTGTCGCCAACGGTAAAGGCGGGGTTTTATCAGCAGGCGCGATCGCAAACAGTTCTGTGCGGATGCGATCGCTAATCTGAATGGTTTTCGCGTCATACACCTGGGTAATCAGCTTGGGATAGAGACCAAAGCCAATAATGGGCACCAGCAGACAGGCCACAATAAACACCTCGCGGGGCTCCGCATCGATCAGCGCCTCATGCTCGATCAGCTCCTTATTTTCAGGCCCAAAGAAGATTTCCCGCAGCATCGACAGCAGATAGATCGGTGTCAAAATCACACCCACCGCCAT
>JBCCAQ010000199.1:0-10461 GCA_039814735.1 Cyanobacteria bacterium P01_A01_bin.15 | reverse complement strand
TGCTGGTGCTGTGCTGTCCCGTGGGGTTGGATTGAAAAGTTAGATGATATCCGGTGTGGAAACCAAATACATTGATGGAAGTTTTGGTATCGATTGAGTCAGTATGAATGTCATCTCATCTAGACATTATTGCTATTTCTAACCCTTCAAATCTTGTTAGGGTAAATCCCTCGTTGTGACCTTTATAAAGACAATTTTTTTGGCTATGTCAAAGAAATAACTAAGTGATTGAAGCCCCTTGGGTAAGCTGTTTAAAGTGTGCATGACCAGAAGAAATATTTTTATTCTTTGGCTGTATTAAATAAATATGCTATGACTGTAGACCGTGGATGCTTATCCTCCTGAAACTTTCTGAAAACCTCATCGGTAGCCGCTTTTACAGTTGCTGGGGATCAGTAAATGTTATGATAATGAGTACTGTTGGTAGACTTATTCGCTCCTTACTCCTCCCATGACTCAAATACTTGATCCCATACCGGCTGACAACTCTGATACGGTCCTATGTTTTACGTAAATAGCTTTAGTAAAATTCAAGTAGTTAGGATTACAAATATTCCAAATTGGTACTTTGAGCGCGTTGTTTTTCCTGGACAACGGTTGATGTTTGAAGCGCTTGCGGAAGGGCAGCTAGAAATCCATTCTGGCTCAATGGCAAGCTCTATTTTGGAAGATACCCTACCCTGCTCTCGTCTGGTCATTGACCAGGCAAAAGATGAGGCTGTGGGCATGGCCGTTGGGTCCACCTTGGGGGTGGGGGATGACACGCCGATGACTCGGGAGGTCATGCAGCCTGTTCACAGTTAGTTAATAATTTTTAATCTTGGCGCTGGCTGGCTAAGGTTTGGGATAGATCGGCTTCTTTGCGCTTGGACCTCTTGACACTTAGATATGTCGTGAGCTTGAGGCGTTTCCGGTGTTGATTTCTTCCCTAGGCAGCTAGTTTGCGATCAGCTTTTATGGTAAGGCTTACACAGCCCTTGGGACTTTAGATCCGGGGGCTGTGTCCTGTTGGTAAGGGTTAGCGAATGGATTTACCCTCGTTTCTCTGGTTGTGGCGTATTGCTGCTTGGTCTATGGGGCTGTCGCTAACGGTTTATACCGGCCTGTTAATAACGGGGAGTTTTGTTTGGTACGGGCGCTCTCACCACAAGCCCCAACCAGGCTGGCTGCGGCTTATCCATATCGTGCTGGGTGTGTTGCTAGTTGTTCTGGTATTACTCCTATTGGGTATTGGAATTGTGGGTACTTTGGGCGAGCATGGTCGCCTGGGGCATTCCTGGCATTTGTGGGCTGGTTTATCGGTTGTTGGGCTAGTGCTGGTGTCGTCGGGGGCGGCGTCTCAGATTTCCAGTCGGCCCTGGGCGCGGCCCCTGCATGTGGCTGTAAATGGAGTACTTTTTGTTGCCTTTGCAGCGGTGGGCTACAGCGGTTGGACAGTGGTGCAGCAGTATTTACCCTAGAGGTGGCGCTCAGCTGCCACCCAGTCCTTCCTGGGTGCTTTAGCCTGTAGATTAAAGCGTGTTAAGTTCAAACTCTATGGCATTTTTTGTTGGCACCTATGACTTTGGCTGATACGCCCCTCGATCGATTTCGGATTTCGCCGCTGATTAAGGTGACGCTGATAAGTTTCTACGGTGCGCTATTGCTGCCGCTACCGTTTTTGGCCCAGGCAACTGATGCGCCGGTTAGCCCTGGGGTGCTGGTGGCGCTGGCGCTGCTGGGTGCCCTATTTTTGGGGATGGGGCTCAGTGAACAGGTGCACATCAGTGATGATGGCATTGCGATGGTGTCACCGCTGCCGTGGCGGGGGTGGTCCCTACGGTGGTCTGAGGTCAAGGCGCTAAAACCGCGTTCGACTGGCCAGAATGGAACGGTTTACTACTTTATTACTGAGGCGGCGGATCGGGCTTATTTGCTGCCCATGCGGGTGGTGGGGTTTGCCCGGCTGGTGCGTACGATAGAAGCCAGAACCGGTATCGATACCCAGGATGTAACACCGCTGGCTCAGCCCTGGATGTATCTGTTTTTGTTGGTGTTGACGGTGCTATTACTGTTGATGGATGTTTGGACAATTTGGACGGCCATCCAGCTAGGGGCCTAGGGACAGTTTTGATTGGCAAACCCAGGTTGGATGCGGCTCAGCGGTCTCAGTACCGAGGTTTTGGATGGGGCATGGGCCATGGTGAGTGAGGACAGCGTCTTAGAATTTGCGGATGTGTCCCTGCGGGCTGGGGTGGGTATTGGCCTGCTGTTGGAGCAAATATCGTTTGCGATCGCACCCCAGACCCGTTTAGCCATTGTGGGACCGTCGGGGGCGGGCAAAACCTCCCTACTGCGGTTGATGAACCGGCTAGCGGAGCCCACCAGCGGTCAGATCTGGTACCGGCAGCAGCCCCTTGCCCAGTATCCGGTGGTCAACTTGCGACGACAGATCGGTTTGGTGCTGCAGGATAGCAAACTGCTGGAGCAGTCCGTTGAAGAAACCCTGTGCTATCCCGCCCGACTGCGAGGGATGGGAGCTACCGAAGCCAGCCAGACGCTGCCCCCCTGGCTTGAGCGTTTAAAGATTCCCCAGGACTGGCTCAGCCGTCAGGCCGTGGAGCTTTCCGTGGGCCAGCGCCAGCGGGTTGCGATCGCCCGCACCCTGATTACCCAGCCCGACATCGTGCTATTGGATGAACCTACCTCCGCCCAAGACATGGGCTATGCCCAGCACCTGCTCACCTACCTGGCCAAACAAACCGACAGCACCGTCGTGATGATCAACCATCAGCTCGACCTGATAGCCGAGTGGGCCACCCATGTCCTATCTCTTCATCGGGGGCATCTAATCAGCTATGAGCCGGTCAAACAGGTCAATTGGGATATCGTCAAACAAAAGATTGTAACTGCCCAGACCGGTGATGATTGGGATGATGACTAGCCGCTGGCCTCTAATCGGCCTCTAATCGGCCTCTAGTCGGCTCCTTACAGACCGCTAACCGGCCGCTTTGACAACACCGGCACCGATCACCTGCCCCGTATAGGTATGGAGCCGTTCAATATTGAGGCGATAGCCCACATTACGAACAGTTTGGATAAAGCTGGGCTGGCGTGGATCCACCTCAATTTTTTTGCGCAGCGACAGGACGTGGGTATCTACAGTGCGCGGGTTATCGATGGCATCGGGCCAGGCTCGCCGCAGCAGATCGGCTCGACTCAGGGGGGAGCCCTCGGCCTGGGTCAGCACATAGAGCAGGCTAAACTCCTGGGGGGTCAGGTCAATAAACTGTTCCTTAAAGCGTACACGCCGCTGCACCAGGTCGATATTTAGATCGCCATAGGTCAAGGAGACCGGTGCCGTAATTTTACGATTGCGTCGGGTGAGGGCTTCAACACGGGCCAAAAATTCTTGCATGCCAAAGGGCTTTTTCAAATAGTCGTCTGCCCCCGCCTGCAACCCCGCTACCACATCCGGTTCACCTGATTTAGCCGAGAGGATCATCACCAGGGGACGACCTCGCTGCTGCAGCCACTGGCACAGCTCCAGGCCGCTGCCGTCCGCCAGCTCCGTTTCCATAATGACCAGGTTGGGTTGAGCTGTCTGAAAGGTTTCCTTTGCCCGCACGATATCTGCAGACTGATTTACTCGATAGCCTGCCTGCTGAAGGTGCCAACTCAGTAGCGATCGCAGGTGAGGATTGCCCTCAATGATTTGAATACACGTAGAGGCCACAGGTAACTAGGAAGCCCAGGCTTCATAACACTCTCATAAAAGATTATCAAAGACCTTAAAAAAATTTTGTAGTTGCGGCTACTGGGCGAGTCGTACGTCCGTATTTCTCTGCGATCGCTGGGTAGTTTCCCTAAGCTATGCCGATTTTAGCCACGCCCCTGCAGAGATTAGTCCATTCACAATAGCTCTACCCCCACAGGTTCAATAAGCAAACCCTATATATTTTCAAAATAAAAGATGACTGCCCCTAAGGGAGCTGATAAAATCTTAGAGAGACTACGGAAAAAACAAAAAAGTTTACATAAGTTGAATACGGCTTTTGGACAGCATCAGTCGTGTCTACCACCTGAATAAACGTTCTAATCACTATCCTTCGTCACTACACAGTCAGACCCTCCCCAGATAAATGTCAGTTATTTAGCAGAAAGTCACCGTCCCCCATCCCATTATTTGACTAACCCACAGCAGTAGCGACAGATTCTGAGCGAGCGGTATAGAGGAGGCCCACACACAAATATGCTTCAAGACGCAAAATCAATTCGCTATTACCAAAGAATCACAGATGCCTTAGTTGACCAGTGGAACCGTGGGTATCGTTCCGACGAACTACGCCGCTACATTGCGGGATACCTGGCAGCCCTGCGTCATTCTGATGCCTTAGAGCCCTACTTGATCCATCGGCTAGAAGCAGAGGTGATTCGATTTTTGTCTGACAGCTCAAACTTTGCCATAGCGCAGCCTGAGCCTGACTATCGTTAGATACTATTCCGCTTTAGAGGCACCCTGATCAGGGTGCCTCTAACCGTTTTTAGGATGCTAAGGCAACTTCGACCATTTCCTGAAGTTTGCCACTTTGGTACAGCTCAATCATGATATCTGAGCCGCCAATAAACTCGCCCCCAATATAAACCTGGGGAATGGTCGGCCAGTTGGAATATTCTTTGATGCCCTGGCGAATGTCGTAATCGGCTAGGACATCGATCGTTTCATAGGGAGCACCCAGAGAATTGAGAATCTGGGCAACATTGTTGGAAAACCCACATTGGGGCATCAGCTTGGTGCCCTTCATGAATACAAGAATTTTGTTGGATGCAAGCAAGCTATTGATTTTTTCTTTGACTTCTGGGGACATGACTGCAGCTCTCAATTAGTAAGCTAATAACTCTAACTTGATTTTGATGGGGGTCAAACAAACGGTGACGAGTGTGTAAACAACTGCGTCAGGTTTGCTGGGCCCACTCTTCAGGCGTAAAGGTTTTAAGCGTCAGCGCATGGAGATCGCCCGAGGTCATCGCCGCATTGACGCTGCCATAAACCAGCTGATGCTGCTTAACCAGATTGAGTCCCTCAAACGATGTGGACACAATCGTTGCCTGGTAATGGTCTTGGGTCCCTGTTAGGTCCTGGACCGTAATCTTGGCATCGGGCAGCTTGGATTTGATCAGTTGCTCTACTTGGTCAGCAGGAATCATAGGAATGGTCCGTAAGAAAATGTCTAAGCCTGACTGGCCTAGTACCAGGGTAGCAGCCGCCTGAAGTGGGCAACCGGCATTTATCCCAAAATTGCCAATGGTGTTGATTTAGCTACGCCTGGCTGCCGACAAACACACCGCTACCAAAGCCTACTGAGGCTCAGGCGAGGTAGTGGCTTCCTCAGTACCCACAAAAGGCTGGGCTACAAACCCAATTTCGAGTAGCTGATCGTAGGCCTGTTTACCCAGGTCGCGGGTGGGATTTTGACTAGTAAGCACCTCTACAAGCAAAGGAACTGCCAGGGTAGGCTGCTGCTGTGCCTGATGGGCAAGGGCCTGCTGCAGCGTAGCTCGATCCCGTAGCTCGGCGGCTTCTAGGGCCTGCTGACGCATTTCGTTACTGACGCGGCTGTCGATCCCCGTAAAGGTGGTAAATAGGCTCTGATAATAGCCAGACGCTATATTCAGCGTTTCTCGAGCGGTCTGTAAACGAGCCACAGCGGTGCCGTAGTCACCGGCTACAGAGGCACTCTCGGCTTCTGCCATTAAGAGTCTGGCCGCCGCAATGCCGATGGGGCTATCCTCCTGGTTAAGGGGACGTGCGGCGTCCGCCACAGCTTCGCTGGGGGCTTCGGAACCGGTGCGACGATAGGGACGGCTGACAAACCCTAGCTCAAACAGCTGTCGGTAGGCATCTAGCCCCAAATCCCGCGCTGGTCCCTGGCTTTGGACAATTTCCACTAGAAGCGGAACGGCCAGCTCTGCCTGTCCCTGGGCCCGATAGATGAGGGCCTGCTGCAGCGTGGCGCGATCGCGCATCTGAGCGGCATCCCGAGCACTGTTACGCAGACTGCCGCTGATGTCGGGATCAATCCCCGTAAAGGCTTCCGCGATATTCTGATAGCTGTTGGAGGTTTGATTTAGACTTTCCCTTGCCGACTGTAGCTTGCTGATGGCCAGTGCATAATCCTGGGCATCGATGGCGGCCTCCGCATCTGCCAGCAGGGTTTCACCGGCTGTGATGCCCAGACCTAAGCTATCCACCGATACCTGGGCCAGGGTGATAGGTGATTGCGCCAGTTCTATCGTCTCTGCAGAGGGGGCCGCAGGAGCTGAGGGAGCCATCAGAGCTAGGCTAGCGGCTGCTCCCAAAAATGAGAATAGTCCAGGTTGAACAGTGTGAGAAAAGGAAACCATGGAGCCAACTAAAACCAAATTGATGACAAAGCGTGACAATTTTCTCTACAAACGGGCCTTGACCTTAGAACCCTAATATATCGTTACAGAGATTATCAATACCCAACACATAGATTTCCAGGCATTGTGCCTATTGTCAAAGTGGATGTTGTCCATAAACTATCGGGAATGATGGCAGGAGAAACGCTACAGGGTGTGAGTCCAGAACAGGCAGGGTTGATTTTACAGCGGGGTGGCGAGGAGCTATGGCTGTACAAGGTTCCCGATTGGTTAACCCTTCGATTTGCAGACTTGGCCGAGCAAGCAGCCCAGCTCAAGCAGCTCAAGGCTGAGTGGCGTCCCCTGGCAGTAAAGTCGGTGGCTCGGGGGCAGCTGGTGGCGCTCAAGGTTCGTCGGCATCAGCTAGAAACCTGTTTGCAGCTGGCGCGACAGGTTTCTAGCATACGGTTTGCTAGCCACGTATACGAGCTAGCCGCAAGCCCTAGAACCCATCTCTATTTACTTGAGCAGCTGACGGTGCAGTTTACCCCAGGGCTATCGCTCAGGGCCATCGATCAGCTTACAACCGAGCTGGGACTAGCCCGGGAAAATGGGCTGGCCGGGACTGAGCGCATCTATGTTTTTCAGGTGGATAAAACAGCGATCGAAAATCCGATCAAGCTAGCTAATCGCTTAATGCGCTATCCCCAGGTGCTCATGGCAGAGCCCAATGTGGTGGTGTCAACCGCCCCCCTATACCGGCCCAAGGATCCCCTCTATGGCAAACAGTGGCATCTGCACCACCAGGGCGGTCGCGGGCTAGCGACAAATTCTCATATCTCAGCGGAAAAAGCCTGGGATATTACCCGTGGCAGTCGGTCGGTGGTAATTGCTGTGAGTGATGATGCTTTTGATCTGAGCCATCCAGATTTGCAGGGGATGGGTAAACTGGTGGCCCCCCGAGATCTCAAACACCGTGATGGGCTCCCAATACCCAGTCAGGAGTATGAAAATCATGGGACGGCGGTGGCCGGTCTTGCCGTAGCGGAAGAAACCGGTAGCGGTGTGGTGGGGGTGGCCCCCGGCTGTAGCTTTATGCCGATCCAAACAACGGGCTACTTGGATGATGAATCGATTGAGCAGCTGTTTGACTGGGCGGTGGAGCAGGGAGCTGCGGTCATTTCCTGCAGCTGGTCGCCAGCGGCGGTGTACTTTCCCCTATCCTTCCGACAGCGCAATGCGATCAACCGAGCTGCCACCCAGGGGCGTGGTGGCAAAGGCTGTGTGGTGCTTTTTTCAGCTGGCAATGCGAATCGTCCCTTGAATGGTCAAGTGCGTGAGCTGGGTTGGCCCAAGAACGCTCTGCAGGGCGTAACCCAGTGGCTCGGAGGGTTTGCCATGCATCCCGACGTGATTACGGTATCGGCCAGCACCAGCTTGAGCCGCAAGGCGGTGTACAGCAACTGGGGTAAGCATGTGTCCATTGCCGCACCCAGTAATAATGGGCCGCCGAGTATGGCCCTACCGGATGTGGGTCAGGTGGAAACAGGCCCCCTGGTTAAGGGATCGTTTGAAGGGTTAGGGATGACGACTAGCGATCGCACCGGTGGGACAGGCTACAGCAGCAGCAGCTACACCAGCGGTTTTGGTGGGACCTCCAGTGCCTGCCCTGTAGTAGCAGGGGTAGTGGGGCTGATGCTCTCCGCCAACCCAGAGCTAGGGGCTGGAGAGGTCAAGCAAATTTTGCAGGATACCGCCGACAAAATTGTTGACGAGGCCCGCGATCCTCAGCTGGGGCTGGCCTATGGTCGCTATGACGACCGTGGCCATTCCCTGTGGTTTGGCTATGGCAAGGTCAACGCCTACAAAGCGGTCAAAGCAGCTCGCGATCGCCATTTGGCGACTCGACGGCTCAGTAAAACGGTTGAGCAGACCAGTGCCGTAACCCTGACAATTCCAGCGGATAGAACAGCGATGCAGCGCGCCGGAATCACCATTAATCAGCGCGGCCAGCTTCAAGATATCCAAGTCTATGCCGAAATCACCCATGGTTTTTTAGGCGATCTGGCCATCTCGGTTATTGCGCCCCAGGGGCAAACCATACTGCTTCAGGGCCGTACCCTAGGGCGGCAGACCCATCTTCGCAAAACCTACACGTTTGAAAATACCCCTGCCCTGAGCCTGCTACTTAACCAGAACGTCAACGGTCGCTGGCAGTTGCAGGTTATGGACTATACCGAAACCCACCAGGGTCAGTTATTACAATGGTCGGTAAAGCTAGGTATTTAAAGGGTTGCTGTCCACGTATATAAATGTCATGGAGTCGTATTTTTTTTACCGTAGAGTATTAGGATTAGTAGGTATGGGCGATGAATAAAGTGGTCTACCAAGCTTACTTATCTCTAAGCTACCGCTATTAGATTGACATCAAGGGTTCTTTATAGGTCATGTGCAGGCCAACGGTCTGTGCGTTTATGGCCAGCGTTAGTCCACTAGACGAAGCGCTTTTGTGTATCTACTGGGGTTATGGGGATATCATTGATTTTCCTCGACCCCCATGGGCGGCTTAAGTCAGCGCCCAAAACGCTAACGATAGTCAGGATCGTTGGTGACATGGCTCAAAAAATTAGCATAGCTGGATGCAGCTAGTGACTTGAAAAGAACCAGCGGCCCCCAGGACGCTGGTTGGAATAGTCTCTAAATATCGGGATGACTGGATTCGTAGCTAGCGACTTGAAAAGAACCAGCGGCCCCCAGGACGCTGGTTGGAATAGTCTCTAAAATCGGGATGACTGGATTCGAACCAGCGGCCCCTTCGTCCCGAACGAAGTGCGCTACCAAACTGCGCTACATCCCGCTTTAGCTCAATCTCAACAACCATTAATGTAATTGCATTAAGGTTAAAGAAACCCGCATTGGACTACGTTATCACACTAGTCTGCTGTGGCGATCTGATAGATTCACTAGCCGTTGCTCCCTGTGGCTATTTAAGCAATCCGTGATGTCTATCGCCATTACCGGAGCGCTTTATCGACATTTCAAAGTTGTGAGCCCGTGTTCGTTAGTTTCTTTATATACCTAACGTACCAATGTAGATTTATTTGTGCATCCTTGATTTAGGGTTGCAGACTACTCTCTTTCCATTGATGCACAATTATTTTCGTTGTTACAAAATGCTGGGATGTGACCCATACCGTTAAGGAATCACTGAGTCAGCCAATGTAGCGAAAAGTAGCCGATCAGGAGACAATCCGTGCTTGCCCCCAATATCTCTGAAGTCAATCGTCCATACGCTGCCGATACATTAGAGGCAGATGTATTTAACATTGCTGATGCCTCCACGGGCCTCGATTTTCAAGATTTGGCTCCTTTAGAAATGGTGACTAATCAGTTTGCGGAGGTCAGCTTTGCCTGTGCGATCGCACTGATCCCATCCAACCCTCGGTTTGTAGCCAAGAGCGGACGGCGGGTGCTGATGCCAACCGGCAACGACAACCGACTATCCATAGCCCTAGACGATGGAGTTGACTCTTTTTGCCTATGGGGTCGCTGTACCCAGCCAATGATTCTCAAGGTCCTAGAGAGCAGTGGCAAAGTATTGCAGATCCATAGCGATAGGGGGTTTCGATGGCCTGATTCATCGGAAACGACGCTTCTCCCCCTGCAGATCTTAAAGCTAGAAAACATGAGCAATATTGCCATGATCGAACTATCCGCCGATGCTCCCTTTGTCGTTGAGGGAATATCCGTATAGCGCTGACCGGCATCAGCAAATAACGGCAACTCTTCCTGTCGTAGGGGCGTCGATTTCAGTAGAACCAGGTGTAAAGATTACGCGGCTGTAGAGATTTACCCTCTGGCATTGAATAGGGTCACTGTTTAAACTGCTGAGGGGACTCAGACGGTTGCTCTATCTCTGTGCATTGCTTAATCTGCAGCTCTGCTTTCCTTAAAAATTGTATTACTGAAATCGCTATGGCAACTGTATTATCTCCATCGGTATTTGTCGGTAAACCGATCAAATTTGGCACGGACGGCTGGCGCGGCATGATTGCGGCCGACTTTACCTTTGAACGGGTCGAGCTAGTGGCTGCCCTG
>JBCCAQ010000304.1:0-5678 GCA_039814735.1 Cyanobacteria bacterium P01_A01_bin.15 | reverse complement strand
GCTGGCATCTAGCATGCTCACCGGTTCATCGCAGATGACCAGTTTGGGGCTGGTGATCAGGGCTCGGGCAATGGCGACCCGCTGCTGCTGCCCGCCGGATAGATCGCTGGGGTAGCGGTGATAGTAGTCCTCGGTGGGCGTCAGCCCCACCCGCTTTAGCATGACATGGACCTGTTGTTTAGCCGCCGCCGCATCGGCTAACCCGTGAATAATCAACGGATCGGCAACGCCTCGCCCCACGGTCATCATGGGATTGAGACAGGCGTGGGGGTCCTGGAAGATCATTTGAAACTCTCGCCGCTGGGCCTGCAGCTGAGGGCGGGACATCCCCACCAGATTTTGCCCCCCAAAATCTACCCGGCCTGAGGTGGGGGGGATAATCTGCATCAATGCCCTAGAAAAGGTGCTTTTGCCACAGCCCGACTCCCCCACTAGACCCAGGATTTCACCTGGGTGTAAATCAACTGAAACGCCGTCTACGGCCCTGATCGTCTCTGGCGGTGTCCGGTTAAATAGCTTTGTGAGCAGGTTTGGTTCGATGGTGTAATGCTTCACCAGATTCTGTACCCGCAGCAGGGGCGTGGCTGTCCGCTCCGGCTCGGCCCCGGTCTCATAATTTTGTAGCTGGTGGGCTGCCTGCAGCAGGGATTTTGTATAGTCCGCCTGGGGATAATACAGCACCTGTTGGGTGGCTCCTACCTCCACCAGCTTGCCCTGGTACATGACGGCAATGCGATCGCAATAGTCCCCCACCAGGGCCAGGTCATGGGAAATCAAAATCAGTGCCAAATCCCGCTGTCGGCAGAGCTGGGTCAGCAGATCCAAAATTTGGGCTGAAACGGTGACATCGAGGCTAGTGGTGGGCTCGTCCGCCACAATCAGCTTGGGGTTAAGCAGCAGCGCCAGGGCAATGGCCACCCGTTGCCGCATACCGCCGCTAAACTCATGGGGATACTGCTCCCAACGGCTAGCCGGGATGCTGACGGATTGCAGCGTTGCGATCGCCATCTCCTTGGCCGCCTGCTTAGATAAATCAGACCGATGGGCGCGCAGGGTTTCCACACAGTGATTGCCAATCGTCATTAGCGGATTTAGCCGCGTCATTGGATCTTGAAACACCAGCGACACGGCCTCGCCTCGAAAGCGTCGAATTTCCTGAGCCGAAAATTCAAACACATTGCGCCCTTCAAACAGCGACCGCCCTTGGGTGCGGCTGCCCCTCGGTAGTAATTTTAGTGCCGCCCGTCCCAGGGTAGATTTTCCACAGCCCGACTCACCTACGAGCCCCAGCATTTCTCCAGGCTGCAGTGCTAGAGATACCGTTTCCACCGCCCAGCCTGTCTGCCGTGGATAGGCCACACAAAAATCATCCAGCTCCAGTAGGGGGTGGGTCATCGGCTCCATCATTTTTCAAATCGTCGCATCAGATACGCCACCCCAAAATCTCCGTTGGGATGCTCCTCCAGGAGTGCCGCTAGCTCAAACAGTTTTTCAGCAATGTCTGCCCCTAGCTTTTCTGATGTCGCTGTGCGCTCACGAAATTCGGCTTCCACCCTACGAACATAGGTCTGCCATTCATCTGTAAACAGGACCGGCAGATAGGCAAACAGTCCTAGCTCTTCTAAAACTGCCCATTCGCCGTCGTCACACCAAATCCCTTTGCAGCCCGGACAGCGCTCCACAAAAAAGGAGCCAGTCTGCAGGTTGATCCGCCCCCGCACCAAGTAAAAACCACAGCTGGGACAAAGCCCAGCTCTGCTGTCGTAGCGAGACGGTTGATAGGCCACCGCATGGTTAATCGGCACCGTCAGATGCTCAACGCCCAACGATGGATCGGCGTGGGCTGCCTGCCATGGCTGATAATCTTCAGATGCTATCCAAGCACCATGACAAGTGGGGCAGCGGTGAGCGTTTAATCCGTCTACTAGCTGCCCGGCCAGCAGCGATTCCTGCGAGTGTTTCGGACAGAACATTGCCCTCAATGGATAAAGTGCACATATATCGTGTGGTCATGTATTCTAAACTGCCGTCAGCTACCGTGGCAGTTCATTGGGCAGGAGACCTAGCAAAACCTGGGTAAATCCCTGCAGCTGCTCCAAACGCTGCTCGATTTGCCCCAAACGCTGCTGGCGGATATGGCTTTGCTGAGCCGATTGGGCAAAGCTGACCTCCACGGCCAGCAGTCGCATGTGGCGGTGGATTTCAGTGACTGCGGCATGCCACTGAGATGACCCCTGGGGGAGCTGTAGCTGGGTTATGGTGCCCCACAGGCTCTGACTAAAAAATTGCTGCACCCCACGGGCTTGATCGGCCATCTCTGGTTGGCCTACCACCGCCTGTAGCTGGGTCAACTGCTCTCCGTAGCGGCGAAGGGCAGCGACTACACTGGCAAATGTCATAATTTAATAATAATGTAAGTTTTTAGTAAACTTTACCAAAACTTAGCTTTTTAATATTCACAGGTTTTACATAGGTCTATCCGATGTTTTGCCTTTAGCCCTTTACTCTAGAAGAAGACGTCGCTAACAGGGTGGACAGCTCGACTCGAATTTAAAAATTCTCATCTGTCTTATTTAAGAATTAAATCCACTGGCCAGAGCTTAGAGCGTCCAATCATTGGCAGACTTATTAGTAGGCTATAGGATTGTAAGAATTTATACTCTTAATCTATTCTACGAATAAAGGATTAAGCGACTCGGGCAAAATACGCTTTGAGGAACTAGCGGACTTTTTCGGAGAAATAGTTCCTACAAGGGACGGATGAACTCGGATCTTGACAGACGTCGGATACCAAAATTCTGTGCTTTTTATAATCTATCGATAGAGCAAAAATATCAGTACTTACACGCTCAAAACTGCCCCAGAGCACTGTTTGGCCTTCCAAAATTTTATCCTTCCCCTTGCACCCACCATGACTCTAGCAGAGCCTGTTTTACCCAATGACTGTACCTTACCCACCTGGCTAAGGTCCTGCATCCTAGAACACAGTCATCCAATTGAAGACTGCGGTGATGACACAGCCCCGATTAAATTACCGAAGGATAGTAATCAACTGGTTTGTCAAGCATTTGAGTTTGCCTATCAGCTCCACAAGGGGCAGATGCGCGCGTCTGGCGAACCCTACATTGCTCATCCGGTGGCGGTAGCCAACATTTTGCGCAGTCTAGGGGGAGACAGCGCCATGATTGCAGCGGGTTTTTTACACGACGTTGTTGAAGATACCGATGTCACAGCGGATGAAATTGAGGCCCATTTTGGAGCTGAAGTCCGTCAAATGGTAGAGGGGGTTACCAAGCTTTCCAAATTTCAATTTAATAGTAAGACAGAGCGCCAGGCCGAGAACTTTCGCCGCATGTTTTTGGCAATGGCTCAAGATATCCGCGTCATCGTTGTTAAACTGGCGGATCGTCTTCACAATATGCGTACGCTGCAGCATATGCCGCCTGAAAAACAGGTGCAAAAGGCCCGTGAAACCATCGAAATCTTTGCGCCCCTGGCCAACCGTCTGGGGATCGGTCGAATTAAGTGGGAGCTAGAGGACCTTTCCTTTAAATATTTAGAAAGCGCCGCCTATCAAGAAGTCAAAAGCTTTATTTCTGAGAAACGCACGGACCGTGAGGAGAGGCTGAAGCAGGTTGGTGAGCTCTTAAAAACCCATTTGACCGATGAGGGTATCAGCTGTGTTGAGATTAACAGCCGTCCCAAACATCTCTACAGCATCTATCGCAAGATGCAGCGCCAGCGGAAAGATTTTTGCCAGATCCATGATGTGGCCGCTGTGCGCATCATCGTGGGCACCAAGGTGGAATGTTATCGTGCTCTAGCTGTGGTCCATGATCGGTTTAAGCCGATTCCTGGACGGTTTAAAGACTATATTGGCTTACCTAAGGCCAACCGCTATCAGTCGCTACATACGGCCGTTATTGGCAAACAGGGACGTCCCATTGAAGTGCAGATCCGCACCATGGATATGCATCGCGTTGCTGAATACGGGATTGCGGCCCATTGGAAATATAAAGAAACTGGCAATAGCAACACCAAGGTTAGCGCCGAAGACGAAAAGTTTACCTGGCTGCGCCAGCTGCTGGAATGGCAAAGTGAGCTGAAAGATGCCCAGGAGTATCTCAGCGATGTTAAAGACAATCTCTTTGATGAGGAGGTCTATGTGTTCAGCCCCAAAGGCGATGTATATGCCCTGAGTCAGGGGGCTACTCCGGTGGATTTTGCCTACCGCATCCATACGGAAGTTGGCAACCACTGCGCCGGTGCCAAGGTCAATGAGCGGATTGTAACCCTCGGTACGCAGCTTGAGAATGGCGACATTGTTGAAATACTGACCAATAAAAACTGCCACCCAAGCCTAGACTGGTTAAATTTTGTCGTGTCAGCAGGGGCCCGTAGCCGAATCCGCCACTGGTATAAGCAATCTCACCACGAGGAGAACATGGTCCGAGGCCATGCCATGTTGGAAAAGGTGATGGGACGAAAGGGGTTGGATGCACTGCTGAAATCGGCACCGGCTCAAGAAGCGGCGCAGCGTAGCAACTATCCCTGTGTTGACGATATGCTAGCTGCCCTAGGCTACGGCGAGATTACGCTGAATTCAGTGGTCAATCGTTTGCAGGAGGCCACAAAAGAGCTGCAGCCCGTAGAGGCCATTGTCAATGTCTCCCTACCAGAGCAAGTCAACGACGGTGCTGTCGTTCGTACTCGCTGGGGGGGAGGCGCTGATAGCGATCAGTCTGGCAGCTCCATTATCGGTGTGGAGGGGCTGCTGCATCATATTGCGGGCTGCTGCAATCCGCTGCCGGGAGAATCTATTATCGGTGCGGTTTCCCTGGGGGCTCGGGGTATTGCTATTCACCGTCAGGGCTGTCCCAATGTGGCATCTGTTCCTGGGGATCGCCTAATTCCAGTACGGTGGAACTCCACAGAAGCCACAACTGGCCGCCCGCAAACCTATCCGGTCATGCTCAAGCTTGAGGTAATTGATCGAGTCGGCGTGCTCAAGGATATTTTGAGTCACCTGTCGGATCTAAAAATTAATGTGCACCGGGCAACGGTGACCACCTTTCCCGATCAGATTGCTGAAATTGATTTGGGTATTGATGTTAGAGATCACGCTCACTTTGATAGCACGGTCAAGAAGCTACGTAAGATGACCGACTTGCTAAAGTTGAAGCGGATTAGTCAGATGGACTAGTGGAGGGAGCTTGATGCAAAATCAGGCGATTACCGGCGGGGTCGTAGGCATAGAGCTCGTGTTGGGAGAAGCGCCGTCTCGGTAGACGAATTGGAAGTGGAGGGTGTCACCGGGGAGCACGCCCAGCGCGAATAGGAACGATGAGGACACTGGCCGCCAGGCCATCGGGTCGAAGTGTGTGTTGGTCGGCGGGAATCGGAAAGCAGGCAATCCTTCGAGGCAGAGCGTTCCGACTCCGAATTGAACAGGAGTAGAGCTCAACCCTCCAGCGAGTGCGTGGTAGCCGAAGATGTTGGGCGGCAGATTCGCTACCGTCAGCACCAGGTCGTCGGCAGCGAGTGAGTAAGTTCCGGCAGCTTGAATGAGCGCTCCATCGGCCGATACGGAGTTTGCTGTAGGTGGAGCGCAGAAATCTGAGCTCGACACATCGCAGCCTTGGCCGTCGATTCGGAACTCTCTGAGGTAGACGAAGTTG
>JBCCAQ010000039.1:0-25476 GCA_039814735.1 Cyanobacteria bacterium P01_A01_bin.15 | reverse complement strand
GGATACGGTGACGGGTTTAATTAGTACCTACGACATCACAGGTCGCTACCTTGATCGCGACGCTATAGATTCTTTGACGACTTACTTTAATAGCGGCACCGATCGAGTCAAGGCGGCGGCTTATATCAGCGCCAACGCCTCTAGCCTGGTCAAGACGACGGGTTCAGAGCTGTTTGAGCGGGTACCTGAGTTAATTCGTCCGGGGGGTAACGCCTACACGACGAGGCGTTATGCGGCCTGTCTTCGGGATTTGGATTACTACCTGCGCTACAGCAGCTACGCGCTGGTGGCTGGCAACTGCGACGTCCTGACGGAGCGGGTCCTCAACGGTCTACGGGAAACCTACAACTCGCTAGAAGTTCCCGTTGGCCCGACGGTCGTTGGCATTCAGATTATGAAAGATGTTCTCAAGGCGAAGCTTGAAGAACAAGGGATTACCGATACCTCGTTTGTGGATGCGCCCTTTGACCATCTCACCCGCGAGCTAAGCGAGGTCAGCGTTTAATTCGCATCCACACCCTGACAATTTTTGAAATGAGGTACTCAAACGAGTGCCTCATTTTTTATGGCTGACCATGAACTATTTAGGAATTGACTTTGGGACCTCAGGGGCGCGGGCGATCGCAATTGATGGGACTGGGCAGATTGTAGCCGAGACCCGCTGCCCGTACCCTACCCAGGAGCTGGCCGACGGCTGGCGTCACACCCTGTGGGCTTTGATAGATCAGATTCCAGCGGGTGTTAGACGTCAGATAACAGCCATTGCCATTGAT
Source organism: Cyanobacteria bacterium P01_A01_bin.15 (assembly GCA_039814735.1). Classification (GTDB taxonomy): domain Bacteria; phylum Cyanobacteriota; class Cyanobacteriia; order Phormidesmidales; family Phormidesmidaceae; genus Leptothoe. The sequence continues at coordinate 24,703 of JBCCAQ010000039.1, read as the reverse complement.
GGGACGTCTGGGACGGTTTTACTGTGCGATCGCAACCACACTCCACTCACCAAACCACTGCTATACAACGATGCTCGCGGCGGCATTCCTACGGTGGCACCGGCCACTAGCCCCGCCTACAGCGCCACCTCTAGCCTAGCCAAGGCCCTCTGGTGGCAGACCAATCTGCCCACCCCCATCCTTACCGAGGTGCGATACCTGGTACACCAGGCCGACTGGCTCAGCAGTCTGCTCCACGGCAAACCCGGCATTACCGACTACAACAATGCGCTCAAGCTAGGCTATGAACCCCAAACCCCAGGCTATCCTCCCTGGCTCAAAGCCTTAGAGATCGGCTCTTGGCTGCCTCAAGTACTCACCCCCGGAGCCGCCATAGCAACTGTCCAACCCGATATTGCTCAGCGGTTTGGGCTATCCCAGAGTTGTCTGATCAAGGCTGGGACCACCGACAGCATTGCAGCATTTTTAGCTAGCGGAGCCAACGCTGTCGGTGATGCCGTTACCTCCCTGGGCTCAACGTTAGTACTAAAGCTGCTTAGCCCCGTAGCCATCAATGATGCCGCCAGCGGCATTTACAGCCATCGTCTGGGGCAGCAGTGGCTGGTTGGCGGTGCTTCTAATACGGGCGGTGCGGTGCTGCAGCACTATTTCACCACCGCCGAACTCCGCCGCCTCAGTACCAAAATCGACACCAGCCGTCCCAGCGGTCTCGATTATTATCCCCTACTGGTTCCTGGCGAGCGATTTCCCCTCAGCGATCCCAACCTGGCCCCACGACTCACACCGCGTCCGCCGCACCCAGAGACATTTCTCCACGGGCTGCTAGAAAGCATGGCTCGCATTGAGGCCCTGGGTTATCAAACGCTTACGGCGCTGGGAGGAGGTCCGGTAAAGCGAGTCTTTACAGCTGGTGGTGGAGCCCAAAATCTGGTTTGGCAAACATTGAGAGCCCAGGCATTGGGGGGGATTCCCCTAGCGCCCCCCCTCCATACTGAAGCCGCATATGGGGCAGCGCGCCTTGCAGCGGGTCTGTAACAAAGCTGATACGCGGCCAATAAAAAACCGGCACCTACAGGAGATGCCGGTTGCTACATCAAACCATTGAGCTAAGGAAACATTTTTTATTAAGAGCCACCCTTAGACGTACAGACATTGCACGCAACGTCTCTCCAGCGCTAACGCTTGGCTCTCATAATCCCTCAATCAAACTATCCGGGTAACTCAGACTCTAGAAATTAAGCTGATCGCCACGGCGATACTGCATATAAGCCGCGACAAACAAACCGGCTAATGTTACCGGAATCAGACCTAAAACAATCCCTAATAGCAAAGGTTCAATCACGCCGCGTTTCCTCAATGACATACAAAGCTTTGAAGCAGTGCTTACACTACCTCATCTATAGATATAGTAAGCCATTCCCCCAACTGAGCCTAGTCCTCTGTCGATTTCAAGCATGATAGCGTCTTACCAACATTGCCATTGACCACGCTCCTAAGCCTTGAAAGCCTAACGGCTTAACAAAGACTGTAGATTTAATCTTTGTTTTTGAGCTGTAATACCTTGCATAGTCTCCTCAGAAAACTTTAAAGTATGTATCATATGCGTCATAACAAAGTGTTACGTCTAACTTGTGCCTCAAAACACCATTGACAGTCCAGCTCTGACTCAGCCAGCCCTAGAGCGCAAAGATAATCGGCTGCTGGTTCAGTTTGTTCTAGCTGCAACCACTATTATGCTGTGCGTTGTCCTGGTGGTTTGGGGTATCCACCGGGTACAGGTCTCCGATCCCTATGTCCATGACGTTTTAGCCTCCACCGGTGATTTTGAAAGGGGGCAGCAGCTGTTTTGGCAAAACTGCGCCGTATGTCATGGGTTAGAAGGAACGGGTGAAGTCGGGCCTGATTTGCAACACGTATCGGAGCGTAAGTCCCAGGTGGCACTGATAAAACAGGTAATTAGTGGCAAAACTCCCCCCATGCCACAGTTCCAGCCAAATACTCAGGATATGGCTGACCTGCTGGTATTTTTGGAAAGCCTGTAGAGCTGCGGCACGCAGGGTCAAGACATCAAGGGTTAAGACGGCTCGCTCTGGCGCTCTAACCCCAGCTGAATCAGCCGGTCAACAAGTTGGTCAAACTCAACACCCGAAGCGTGCCAGAGCATAGGGTACATGCTGGTGTCCGTAAAGCCAGGGAAGGTGTTGATTTCATTGATGAGCACCTCATCGGTGGCTTCTAGGTAGAAAAAATCAACCCGTGATATCCCAGCTCCGTCAATGGCTCGAAATGCTCTCACCGCCTGGTCTTGAATCCTGTTGACAACCTCTGCTGGTAGCTGGGCTGGAATCGCTAGATCGGCCTGCCCGCTCGTATATTTGGTTTCATAATCATAGAAATCGCCATCAAAGCTGATTTCGCCAACCACTGAGGCTTTAGGCGCATCGTTGCCTAAGATAGCGCATTCGACCTCACGGGCTATGACCGCCGCTTCTACAATGATGCGACGGTCGTAGCTAGCCGCACTATCAAGGGCCGCTTCTAGCTCTTGGCGATCCTTAGCTTTGGCAATTCCCACGGAAGAGCCCAGGTTAGCAGGCTTGACAAAGCAGGGGTATCCAAGAACGGCCTCAATGTCGTCACACAGTTTTGGGAAAATACAGGGGTTTGAGTAGACTTGCGATCGCAGCACCTCCGCATACTTCACCTGGGGCAACCCAGCCTGGGCAAACGCAGATTTCATCGCCAACTTATCCATACCCACCGATGAAGCCAAAACGCCACAGCCCACATAGGGCATCTGCATCAGTTCAAACAGGCCTTGAATAGTGCCATCTTCACCATTGGGGCCATGCAGCACCGGAAACCAAATATCCACCTCAGCCACCGCCGTTGGCAGACGCTCAGTCATTAATACCTCCTCAGTGCCAGTCGCCAGGGGTTCTCCCGTCGTTAGCACAGCCTGGGCATCCATTACCCACATACCGTCCTTACGGATATACACCGGCACCACGTCATACTTCTCAGCATTGCCCTTTAACCCTAGACCTCGGGCAATGGCCTGGGCCGAGCAAATAGAAACCTCATGCTCACCGGAGCATCCACCAAACAATAAGCCTACGCGCATCTTCGCCATTAAGTTGGCCCCTGCTACTGAGTCAGAAATAATTAAGGGGCTAGCCTATCACAGACCAAACGGCTGCACAATCTCGGAGGCCCTTACCGAAGGACGGTCCAAAAATTTGACAAAAAAAACTCCTGAGTTCCATAGGATCCCAGGAGTCAGACATCAGGGTGCATCTACCAGCTAACTGTCCACGGGATTTGCCCCCACATCCGGATAGAACAAAAAACCCTCACATTTGGCATGGGACGTTTTCTACAGAATCACCAGGCTGCAAAAATTTGACAAAAAAAACCCCTGAGTTCCATAGGATCTCAGGAGTCAGACATCAGGGTGCATCTACCAGCTAACTGTCCACAGGATTTGCCCCCACATCCGGATAGAACAAAAAATCGGACTGAAACAGCATCGGTCATTTACAACCTAGAGGGAAGCATCAAGTTTTTAGAGACCCTGTGAAAAAAACAACATGACCAGAGATAATGCCAGTGAACCTTTGACCTTACTCGGGATCTGTGAAGTATTTTTTCTTATCCGATGGCTGGACAACCGGCAGAGTTTGGGAGTTTGGCGGCCTGTGGAATGAAATCGCCTGGCAGCGAAAACCAAACATCAAGAAATTAGAGCTATATCTGGAAGAAACGCCAGAGAGACTTTGGCTATACCAGGTTGAAGACGACGTTCTCATGGTGGAAGTTCTACCTGAAGATGTCACCGCCACACCCATCGGTCAAGTTGTCCTAAAGCGGCTGATAACAGCTGAGCAAGTCATTGAAAAACTGTGCCAGCATCAAACAGAGTCAATAACCAACTCTGAAATTTCTATTCCGCAGTAGCTCAGCCACCTCCAGCGACAAGACTTGACTTGTCGCATTAATAGGCTACACAGCCCATTACAGCGTAGCGCTCAAATTACTGACGGCCCGCTGCAAAGAGGCCAACGCTCGGTTGTACCCCAACGCCGCGCTCACCCAGTTGCCTTCAGCCTCGGTCAGCTCAGACTGAGCCGTCAACACATCCAGCTGGGTCCCTACACCCGCATCAAGGCGCAAGTTAGCTAACTCGAGAGCCCTGGCAGCTTGAGTGACCGCCGTTCTAGCTGTCCTCACGTTTTCTTCGTTAGAGCGCAGCGTAAAGTACGCCTCTTCCACCTCAAAACGTACACTATCTAGGATTTCAGAAAACCGTTCCTCAGCAATATCAGCATTAATTTCCTGCTGACGCGCACGGGAGCGAGCCGCGCCACCATCCGCAAGCACCATACTAAATTCAGCCCCAAAGCTGTAGGTATCTGAAGAGTCATCTAACAAATCGCTCCAGCTATAGTTGGCAAACAAGCCAAACTGAGGGCCATTGGCTGCCCTAGATGCCCTAGCCTGTTGAAGGCTAATTTCTCGCTGAGCCAGCTGCTGCTCCAATTCAGCTCGCCCCTGGAACGCTAGCAAGATGCTGTCTTCCAAAGTCAGTGCCCAGCGCTCATAGGTTTCCTCCCAACTATCTGGGGCTGGCACAGGGGTAGCATTGATATTCAACGTGGACGGAAAATTGAGTAGTCGCGCTAAATTACGCCGGGCTATTCTTTGCTGAGCCTGGGACTGGATTAAATCTTGCTGAGCATTAGCAAGTTGAACATCAGCTCGCAATACATCAAACTGAGTCCCAACACCCGCCTGCCGACGCAGTTCATTATCCCGCTGATTTTGCTGAGCTTCCTCTAGAAAAGAGCGATTAATACGAATTTGCTCCCCACTTTCCTGCAGATCGTAGTACAAGGTGGTTGTGTCTAACCTCAGCTCTTCGCGACGCCGGTCCACCTCCAGCTCACTCAAACGAACCTGTTCTTTAGCAGCTCTTACATTGGCAATACGCTGCCCCGATGTAAACAGGTCGTAATTTACCCGCACCGACGCATTCAGACTAGTATCGATGCCATCGTCACCGACGGTGCCAAAGACTGTTTCTGAGCTGTCTGTCTCTTGGCTAGTGAGATCGGCTGAGGTAGTCACTACTGGAGAAAATGCGGCGCGGGCTTCCGCTAGCGAGGCTTCTGCTTGATCTAGCTCCAGAATAGCTACCTGCAGGTCTTGGTTATTAAAGTAGGCAAGCTCAATTGCCTCCTCAATAGAGATGGTGCGCTCATCTCCTTCTTGTAAAAACACCTCCTCTTCAAGGGTGGGGACATTGAGCGGGTTCGGATCGGCTAGATAGTCTGCGGGTGGGAGATCGTCATCGTTCAGCAAATCTTCAGTCGCCGTGGATGGAGCCTGTCCGGTTGCTGGCACAATTTCCCCTGCATCGGTAGCGGCAGGCGGCACTGACGGGGCATCAGACTCAGTATCCTCGTCTTCGTCCTCGACTCCGTCTTCATCCGCAGACTCTGTAGCAGGTTCCTCCGTCGCCTCACCCTCTGGTAAATCAGGCAGCTGCTGGGCCAGTCGAGTAGAAACGTCCACTAACGGATACGCTAGGCCCGGAGCAGATGATAAGGCAAGAATTCCTCCTAATACAGCTAACCGAATCAGAAGCAGATGATTGATGTATCCCATAGTGTTTGCATCAAAATGTATAACTAAAGCTTTAGTGAAGTAGGGCACAAGCCAGTAACTAAGGTAGCTTAACTGGGCGGTAAAGTTACATAAGCCCCGTTACAACCAACCATTAATTTGCAGCCATAGCGGCTCCACCAGTGCCCACCAGGCTAGGAAAACTATTTGCGGGGCGAGCCTCTGAGCCTATGCAGTGTCTGACGAGATACAGGCTGACAGCAGGGCATTAATGTCGTTGACAGGCCAAACAGGGCATTGCAGCTGATGACTCAGAGCGGATAAAGCCATATCGTCGAGGAAATAGGCTTCCTCAGATTTAGTATTTGATTCACGCTTCAACATTAAAGATGGCAGCAGCACTCCATCCCCTAAAGCCCTGCCCTGTAGTTGGCTGACGATATCGTAACCCGTGAGTAACCCTGTCACCGTGATCTCTTGTCCCCAATACTCACTGTTGACAGCTGCCATGGTGACGCTCAGACCCTTGACCTGATTCAGTCGTTCGACAATGGGCTCAAACGCTTTTTCAACGGCGTTACCCACTACCCAGGTCAGTTGCTTAGGGGTTTCAATGCTGTCTGGCAGATCTTGGGCAGCGGCCTCAAACTGTTTTAGAAATAGACGAATAGAACCGACACCATTGCCAATTTGTGGATAGGTTTCGTAGTGAGCTTCAAGCGGCAACGCTCGCCGAGCGATTAAAAACCATTCGTCCGCAAGCCAGGCAAAGGTCGAATCAAAGGTTTGTCTAAATTCGGCCTGCAGCCGCTCTACCTGGTCAATGACCTCATTGGCCTTGGCTGTATTTACGGGTACCAGCTCATCCTCGGCGGGGCGGAAGCGGGTTAGCCCAACCGGGACAACGGCCGCTGATGCCACGGCGGGGGTATCACCCTGATGGAACTGAGCTAGATCCCGCAGAGTGCGCTCTAGGTGCAGTCCGTCATTGATACCGGGACAGACAACTACCTGGGCATGAATTTGTAGACGATGGGTTTGAAACCATTTGAGCTGATCTAGGAGCAATCCAGCCCGAGGATTTTTGAGCAGTCGCTGCCGCACCTGGGGCTCAGTGGCATGAACGGAAACATATAGCGGCGATAAACGCAGTTGAGCAATGCGGTCCCATTCTGCCGATGGTAAATTTGTCAGGGTGAGATAGCTGCCGTACAGAAAGCTCAGACGATAGTCATCATCTTTTAGATAGAGGGTATCGCGCTTCCCAGGAGGCTGCTGATCAATAAAGCAAAAGGGGCAACGGTTGTTGCATTGAATCAATTCATCAAACAGGGCGCTTTCAAATTCCAACCCCAAATCTTCGTCAAAGTCCTTTTCAATTTCGATCGTGTGGCGATCGCCAGCCGCATCCAATACCTCTAGGGTCAAAAGCTCATCTGAACAAAGAAACCGATAGTCAATTAGGTCACGGGGACGCTCACCATTGATTGCCACTAGGCGATCGCCGGTTTCAAACCCGATGTCTTCGGCAATGGACTCTTTGAGGACGCTGGTAATGACAGCCGGCTGAATAGACGCACTACGCATGGACCGTTGGATTAGACAATCATTCCATGATAGCTAGGGATATCACCAGCTGGGAATAGGGTTTGAGAATGGGCTGTAGAAAGGTTGAATTCGGGATCGCTAATACTCGCTGAGTAATGACTAAACGTTTTGAATAGTTTTGGTAGCCAGGCCAATCAAAATCACAACACCAAACGCAAGACGGTACCAGACAAACACCCAGGTGCTATGGCGACGGAGAAACTTAATCAGCCATGCGATCGCAAGATAAGACGAAATCACCGTCGCAATCAGGCCACCCACCAAGGGCACCAAACTAGCATCTCCAGAGCTCGACATCTCCTCTAACAGCCCCCTAAGCTCAACTAGACCGGACAGCAAAATAGCCGGTGTACCCAGCAAGAATGAAAACCGCGCTGCCGTATCCCGCTCCAGGCCCAAAAACAAGCCTGCCGTCAGCGTCGACCCCGAACGAGAGACCCCAGGCACCAGCGCTAACGCCTGTCCTAGACCCACACCAATTCCATCCCAAAGATCGAGCTTCTCAAAATTACGCTTGCGGGAACCCACTGCCTCAGCAATGCCGAGCAAAATTGCCATCACAATGGACGTAATCGCAATCGCCTGGGTACTGCGAATGACCGAAGTTTCATATTGGGTCTCAAAAAATAGTTTGATCACCAATCCACAAAGAACAATTGGAATGGAGCCCAAGACAATCCCTAGCCCCAAACGAAAGTCCGAAGACTGATAGCGTTTCGCCACGGCCGCAACGATTGTATTGCGTGTGACCGTGCTCAGGTCGTCCCAAAAATACCAAACAATCGCCGCCAAACTACCAAGCTGAATAACCGCCGTAAAGGCCACACCGGGATCGCCCCAACCCAGCACAACAGGCACAATCTTGACATGAGCCGTGCTGCTGATCGGCAAAAACTCCGTTAATCCCTGCACAATACCAATCACAACGGCTTGGAATAAATTAATCTGTGCGGCTTGATTTGTAGACACTTGGGCCAAAAGCTCAAATGATTGGTAGACAGACATGAACAATGCTCCAAAGCTCAAACGTGATCAACTGGGTCCAGCGCAAAACGCTTGTAAATGACACGAGTTATTGGCAGCAAAATCCGGATTAGCTCGGCAGATTTTATGGATAGTGGCATCCGCTTAACGGCGCTAAATCCAAAAAAAATCTAAAATTTAACTAAACTCGAATCGATACTCGCTAATCTACACGGTGCGGGCATACAGCTCCGCCAAGCTATTTATATTTTTTGGCATCAGCCATTTTCAAGACTTAACTTTATACGCCCCAATAGTATTTAGGTCGCTGTTTACAGGACTACTGTTCCTGAGCGGCCCAGTTGACATGTTATGTTAAGAATAATTAACCTCTCTCAGAATTCTACAGAGTTCGCCAGGAAGCATTGCTGTCTGATACTTCACCTCAAACCCAACTTACTGAACCGATAAACCTGCGGCTTGGTGAGCAGATTGCTCGTCGATTGCCAACGTTTCTCGCAGCAATTTTTTTAGTTAGTGTGCCCGTATTTATCCAGGCTCCCCTGGTCCGCTTACAGCCTTGGATGAGCTTAGCCGTTACCCTGGTTTGGCTGCTAGGCGGTCTTCGGATGCTGCGCCGACCATCGTTAGAGCTTTGGGGAGATTTGGCCATTGGATTTTCATGGACGTGGCTAGCTGGCAGCCTTTACTGGGGATGGCTTAGGGACAATCCCTACATTCACCTACCGATTGAGGCTATCGGACTACCGATTGTGATTATCCTCATCAGCCAAAGTCGTCTGAAGGTGGGCAGCTACTTTTACCTGGGCTCTTTGTTGGGGACCACTATTACCGACCTTTACTTCTACTGGGTTGATTTAATTCCTTACTGGCAACAGGCTATGCGGGTGGACTCGACCGCCGTCGGCAGTGTCCTTCAAGCGGCTTTAATTCAGGTTGAAAGCCCAGTGGCTATCGTGCGAGCACTCACAATGTTATGCATACTAGTCACGATCGGAGCTCTTTCAATTAAGGCCAACCAGGCCCACTGGTGGGCTTTTTCTGGAGCGGTGCTGAGTACGATTTTAGTGGACGCTTTGTTTTTACTAGCGGCCGTTTTAGCCTGAGGGAAACCGATCAACTGTGGATAGTCTTCATAAATCCATGGCCGATCGTACGCATTATGGACAACCTCCTTGACAAATGAGTCAGCTCATCACAACCTAATCATCAGCCATTTAACCGACAGCAGGGGGCTACTTGAGATATAGACCATAGGAAAAGCGTTGCAATGTGTCGAGAACATCAGCATTATTGTGTATATAAAGCAAAATAAATAAGCACAAAGGCTATAGTGCAGTTGTGAATACTAGCGCTAAGGTAGATGACATAAGCTGGCTCGAATCGTCGAGGTATAGTGTTATTCCCTGAAAAGACTCCGCAAGTCGGACCCTATTTGGTTCTTAAGACAGACTCCGGTCAACGTCATTTGTCGTTGGTTGGTAATAGCTGCTGGACTATTGGGCGCAGCGACGATAACAATTTTGTTTTACCCGACCGTTGGATTTCTCGAAACCATGCCATGCTTCAGTTCATGGACAGCGGGGAGTTCTACTTGATCGATTTGGGTAGCCGTAATGGTTCATTTGTAAATGGCCGACGAGTCAGTGTACCGGTCACCTTACGGAATGGAGATGCCCTCACCTTTGGGCAAACCGAACTACAGTTTTATTGTCCGGCACCTGAAACCGCTAACGTTGATAACGGCTCCATTAGTTCCCACGACTCCACCGCCACAGCAACCCTCCATGTACGCCGACTCATATCGGTAATGGTGGTCGACATTCGTGACTTTACCGTCATGACCCGACAGCTAGACGAAAAGGTTTTGTCTGAGGTGATTGGCACCTGGTTTCGCCACGCCGGTAACATCATTGGAGAATATGGCAGCTGGGTTGACAAATATATTGGCGATGCCGTCATGGCCGTCTGGATCCACGGCACCCAAGAGGTGGGACCTGAGGAAATGTTGAAGATCAGCCGTGCGATCAGTGCCCTCAACGACATGACTCGGCAGCTTCACAAGCAGTTTCCGCTGCCCTTTCCACTGCGGGTAGGCGCAGGTGTCAATACCGGCTATGCCGTTGTTGGCAATACGGGGACTGGGGATCGACCCGACTATACGGCACTAGGAGACACCGTCAATGCCGCGTTTCGCTTTGAAAGCTCTACCAAGCAGCTGGGCCTAGATGTGGCCATCGGGGCCGAGACCTACAAGTACTTGACCAAGCTAGGGGCGAACGAGCAAACGTTTAAGCGCTATTCAGCCTTACTTAAGGGATACGATAAGCCCTTGACCACCTATGCCTGTACGTTTTCAGATTTAGATCGCTTTCTGATTAGCTACGATCGCAAAGCCTCGGTTCCTGTGCAATCATCCTAGGGTGTGGCGTTGACGTAACACTCCACAACGGATTATCAGCATTTCTCAACATTGGCACTGCGGAAGTGATACGCTTTTTAGTAATGCTGTGTATTAGATTGAATAAATCCGGCGGAGAGAGATGAAACGATTCTTTAGCCTATTAATGGCGCTTGGTCTGGTCTTTGGTACCTTGCTGAGCAACGCTCAGCCCGCAGTGGCAGGCATGCTAGACAGGGGCACGCTCCTTTTAGCCCAGACCGAGCTACCTCGCAACGCAATTGACGACAAGCTTCGTACAGAGTACGGCTATAAGTTAGATGTCAATAACACTAACGTAGCGGCATTTAGAAAATATCGGGGTTTGTTTCCGACGATTGCAGGCAAAATCATTCGGAATGCCCCCTATGATGACCTGGAAGATATTCTTGAAATCCCCGGGTTGAGTGAGGTCGAACAGTCTCGTATCCGTGAAAACATGGATGTTTTCACTATTTCACCGCCAAACCCGGCGTTGGTAGAAGGGGACGATCGCTATAACAACGGCGCTTATAAATAGAGCCGTTCCCGTCATTTACGGTTCATGCCCCTGCCAATTCAATTGCGTTGCAGGGGCAGAGTTATTTAGAGTTAGGTATTCGCTAGTTGAGTTAGATTCTGCTGCAATATCTTGATCCATCATTGCTCTTGATAGAGTGGATTAGTCCACCTGTCAGGAGCAATTTTTGTTGGTGTCTTCCTCTATTTCCCCACTGCCGCCGCAGTTTGATGTTTTGGTTGTCGGTGGCGGAGCTGCCGGTCTGTATTCAGCTTTGTGTTTACCGGCAACGCTCCAAGTGGGCCTGATCACCAAAGATACGCTGTCCCTATCGGCCAGCGATTGGGCTCAGGGGGGTATTGCAGCTGCGATCGCACCTGACGACGCCCCGGTCCTCCACAGCACAGACACCCTCAAAGCCGGCGCAGGGCTCTGTGAACCAGAAGCCGTCGAGATACTGGTACAGCAGGCCAGGGAATGTATCCAAAACCTAACCCAGATGGGGGTGGCGTTTGATCGCAAAGACGATCAGCTCGCCATGACTTTAGAAGCAGCCCACTCCCGACGACGGGTACTGCATGCGGCTGATACCACCGGTCGCGCTGTTGTCACAACCCTGGCAACCCAGGTCCTAAAACGAAAAAATATTCGGATATTTAACCAGGCCCTAGCCCTAGATCTTTGGCTGCACCAGGGGGAGTGCTGTGGCGTAAAACTAGCCTATGAACAGCAGCTGCAATGGGTAAGGGCAAAGGCTGTGGTGCTAGCCACTGGCGGCGGTGGACAAATCTACTCACAAACCACTAATCCAGCGGCCAGTACCGGGGACGGTGTTGCCATGGCTTGGCGCGCCAACGCCACACTACGAGACCTGGAGTTTGTACAGTTTCATCCCACAGCGTTGACTAAAACAGGGGCTCCTCGATTTCTAATTAGTGAAGCCGTACGGGGAGAAGGCGCACACTTAGTTGACGGTTTCGGCCATCGGTTTGCGTTTGAATATCATCCTGATGGAGAGCTTGCCCCCAGAGACATCGTCAGTCGCGCTATTTTTAACCATCTACAGAAACATCCAGATGAGTCACGGGTGTACTTAGACCTACGGGTGATTGAACCAGACCGAGTGCGGTATCGGTTTCCCAACATCATCCGCAAATGTCAGAAGTGGGCTGGCATTGATGTATTTAAGACTCCTATTCCAGTGACACCTGCGGCTCACTACTGGATGGGGGGCATAACCACCGACCTCACCAGTCAAACTAGCATTCCGCGCCTGTACGCCGTGGGAGAAAACGCCAGTACAGGCGTACATGGAGCCAATCGGCTAGCTAGCAACTCCCTACTGGAGTGTTTAGTGTTTGGGGCACAGCTTAAGGAGCTTGCTCCAAAGCCGTTGCCGAACCTACCTCTCAGTACGGGCCAGGCGCTCTTTGCACCTGAGCCAGCCTTAGATACAACCATCGACTGGCTCACGCACCACCGCACAGCTATCGGCCACCTGGTATGGCAAAGTGCTGGCATCTCCCGTAAGGCCAACCAAATGGAGCAAGCGTTGCAGCAGCTACAGCAGTGGCAGACAGAGTTTGAAGCACTGCCCCTCACCCAACAACTCGCTGGTTTGGCAACGGACGTCACCTACGAACTATCGCCACAGCTCACGGTCGAGACCCTACGCCTGTGGACCGAAACAAGAAACTTACTGACAGTGGCCACCCTGGTCATCAAAAGCGCACTGTTTCGGACGGAAAGTCGGGGTGGCCACTACCGCAGCGACTACCCCAAAACAGCGCCTGATTGGCAGGTGCATACCTTAATACAGGATAGGGAACGCGTGCGATCGCACATAATCCCAGATCACAATTAGCCAAATTGCCCTCATGAAGACAGGCTATAGAGCATTTTCTCAAAGTGGGGTTACCGTCCAGGTGGGGTCAACGGTATAGCGATGGGAGCCACCGGCCACATGGTCATAGATACCACCCAGGGCCAGGTCTAGCCCCCGCTGTAGACAGATTTTCTCTAGGTTCAGCACATCTGTAGGTGCCACCAAACGCACAGAGCGTAGAGCGCTTAGCCCGTAGGGGATTATGGGAAAGCTAGTGCCTTGCCCCGATGGCATTAGGATTTTGGCACTGGCGGCCAATCCCTTGAGCAGCAAATCCGGGCTCAGATTATCGCAGGGTAGACTGCTGTAGGGCTGCTAAAATCTGGGATTTGACCGCTCCCACTTTGGGTTTATCGGTGTCATAGAGGTTACGCAGGATTTCAAGCAGCTGCAAAAATCCAGGGCGACCGTAGCGGGGGTCTACAGAAAAGTAGGTCCCTCCGTAGAAGGGCACCAAATCGTCGGGAGATAGAAAAATATTAAGGGGCCAGCCGCCTTGACCCACCAGCATCTGCAGCGCTTGCATATAGATACTGTCAAGGTCAAGACGTTCTTCGCGGTCGACCTTGATGGGGAGAAAGTTGGCATTGAGATAGGCTGCGATCGCACCGTCCGAAAACGCCTCCCCTTCCATCACCATGCACCAGTGACAGCTGGAATATCCTACCGACAGAAAGATGGGCTTATCCTCACGGCGTGACGTCTCCAATGCCTGATCACACCAGGGCCACCAATCGATAGGATTGTGGGCATGTTTACGCAGGTAAAGACTTTGACTCTGGCCCAGCCGGTGGCCATGGGCTAATCCAACAGACAGCCCTATGAGTGTATCAAGGCTAGCTCCAAATACCCGTTAAGAACAGCCCTCAGCCCATGTCACCGCCGGCAGCTGTCCCGTACGAAACTGAGTGATCGTACCACCTCCATCGGTTTCAAACACCAGACTAAACAGATTGCTACCTGAGGCCTCGGGGGTAAGGGTGAGGTAGCTGCCTTTAGTGTGGGGATGGGGGGTAACGTCAATTTGTGCATCGTAGGCGGCCTTCACATCCTCAACGGTAGAGCCAATCCCAAGACCGCTGAGGGTTTTCACCGAACTCCCTGGCCAAATATCAATCCGAATCACCTGATCGTTCACCACCATAAGGCCGATACCATCAATCGGTGCAACCGGTGCATCCTTCTCAGGATCATAGGTTTCTGGTAGATAGTACTGACATACTGCTGACTGGGTAAGCGGGGCAACCGTAAAGCTTACCTGGGCCGCATTGGCCGCCTCCTGTATGGTCATACCTAGCCTGAGTGGTCCTAGACCACCCACGGATACGGGCTCTTTTTCCAATGGATGGGGCGGGCTCAAACGCTGATGCACACGACTAATCAATGCATCCACAGCCGTTGCCCTAGCAATGATATGGGCGACTAAAGCAGACACAGGCCGCAGCGTTGGCAGCTGCGCTGTTGCTAGACAGCTACTCAGAGTGAGCGCGGGCAGAGCGGCTAGCAACACATGCCTGGTGGAGCGAGCCAATGAAGATTTGAGTGGGGGCTTTTTAAATCGTGAAGTCATGGATCAAACAGCGGCCAATTTAATGGCCCACATTAAGGAAACAAACACCTACGTAAGAGCCTAATAGAAAGAATAATTTATAAATGTAAGTAATAACGCTGAAATCGATCCTTTCCTGCTTTATCTTTATGTGGGGAGTGCTTTAATTAAACCTCCATTAGGTAGTTAGGAGTCTGCTGTGTCTCAAATTCCATCTGACCCAGGTACTGATAGAAACCGTCGCCGCGCCCTGACCTACGATGAGCTGATCGCAATGTTTGTAGCATTTACAACGTTGGGGAGTGTTTTATTTTGGGGATTGACTCGCTCCGGTGTCAATCTCTTTGGCAGTGCGGGTCTATTTAGCGCTGAGGGTGCACCAGCTCTGGTTGGCGAGGCAGCAGATAGCCTACTCGAAACAGCGGATCAAGACGAGTTGCCCCTGGGTGATACGGCAGCGAATGGCTCCGCTAGCGGCATTCGCACAGCACAGACTCCCCGAAATACCGATGGGATGATTGGTGGCTTTGGTGAGTCGGTGGAACGCGCTACGGAGGCCACCGAGGCCTTTCCCCCATCCACCGGCGCTGTTAGCAGCCAGGCCGCTACCACGCCAGTTCAACCAGCCACAGCTGAGCCACCACCGCCCCAAGAGGCACAGCCAGCTAGTCCAGGGGTCACCACCGCAGCCCCTGCACCGTTGGAAACCGTGCGTGAGCCGGTTGAGTTTCAGGATGTTCCAGATGACTATTGGGCCAAACCCTATATCGACGCTCTGAGTGAGCGACTGGTAATTGACGGACTGGCAGACGGTAGCTTTGCCCCCGATGAACCAGTTACCCGTGCCCAGCTAGCCAGTGCCATCGCCCAGGCATTTCCATTGGAGGGGCAAACAGAAGATGCGATCGCATTTTCAGATGTGGCCGCTGACTACTGGGCCACGGACGCCATCGGCAAATCAGTTGAAGGCGGTTTTATGAAAGGCTTTCCCGATGACAGCTTCCAACCAGCGCTGCAAGTACCCCGTGCCCAGGTCCTCACCGCTTTAGTCACGGGTCTTAACACCGCTGTTCCCAACGATGTGGTCGCTATTCTTGAGCGCTACGGCGACGCCGCTCAGATTCCCGACTGGGCCACCGGCAAAATGGCAGCGGCAACCCAGTCAAATATAGTCATCAACTACCCTGAGTTAAATTTACTCAACCCCACCCAGCCCGCTACCCGCGCGGAGGTCGCCGCGATGATTTATCAAACCCTGGCAGCTCAAGGCAGGGTTGAGCCTATTGACGGGGCCTATGTGGTTGAACCCGTGGTTGAACCCTAGGCAACATAGCCATGGAGAGGTTCACCAAAGGACCTCAAAAAGCGGGGCTGGATTTGTAGGGCCGACTACGGTCTATGCCTTGGTGCAGGCAATGGGACTCGTTAACGAGCATTTAGAAGGCTGCTTTGCACATCCGTTGATGGAGCAGCAGCGGATTTCATTTGAGCATCCATAGCCAACATCTATGGACAGTGCCCATAAAGATCGATGATCTTATGGTGTAAATCTAGGCATAATGCTCAGCTGCTACACAGTTGCTGCCAGTCGTAGGGCAGACTAGAGTCGTTTGCAAAAGTGTCTTTAAACGTGTGGAGGTCCCCCTTGGCAGATGCGATCGCAATTTACCTAGTCAACCCAGAGCAGCTCCAGACCGAACATCCCGATAGCGTCACCTGGTGCCAAGCGTCTGGGTTTTCGGGCCAGAGCGGTAGCGTTTGCCTCATTCCCAATGCCAATGGCAAAATCGCCAAGGTCCTAGTGGGCCGCCCCGAACGCTTTGGCACATGGACCCTCGCCGACCTGCCCAAGTCTTTACCAGCGGGTACCTATACCCTGGCCGATACATTTTCCGACAGCAACGCCACCAAGCTATACCTGGGCTGGCAGCTGGGCAGCTACAGCTTTGACCGCTATAAGCTCGCAAAAGCCAGCCTGCTCGCCACCCTGCAAGCCGCCGACAACGTCGATATAGCCTATGCCAAAGCAGCGACTGAAGCGACTTACCTGGTGCGCGATCTCGTGACCACCCCCTCCAATAATATGGGACCCGAGCAGCTTGAAGAAACGGCCAGTAGCCTAGCCGATCGCTACGAGGCAAAGGTACAAGTTATTGCCGGTGGCGATCTAGTCATCGAAAACTATCCCATGATCTATGCTGTTGGCAAAGCCAGCACCCGGGCTCCTCGCCTGATCGATCTGCGCTGGGGGAATGGAGAAGGTCCCAAGATAACCCTGGTCGGTAAAGGCGTTTGCTTTGACAGCGGTGGTCTCAATATCAAGTCGGCAGCTGGCATGCGCCTAATGAAAAAGGACATGGGCGGTGCAGCCCAGGTCCTGGGATTGGCCCAGATGATCATGGCCATGGAGTTACCGGTCAATTTGCGAGTCTTGGTAGCCGCCGTTGAAAACAGCATTGCCGGTAACGCCCTGCGACCGTTAGATATTTTGACTTCCCGCAAAGGCACCACCATTGAGGTTGGCAACACCGACGCCGAGGGACGACTGGTGCTAGCCGACGCCCTGTGGGAAGCCAGCAGCGAAGATCCAGACTTGCTGATTGACTGCGCCACCCTCACCGGGGCTGCCCGCGTTGCCCTAGGAACAGAGCTACCCGCCTTTTTTTGTAACAGCAACCAGACCACACAGGCGTTACTCAGCGCGGGGCAGGCCTTGGACGACCCCCTATGGAACCTGCCCCTGCATACCGCCTACCGATCGATGCTAGATAGCTCGGTGGCTGATATCAACAATATTGCTAGCGGCTCCTATGGCGGGGCAATTACAGCGGCCCTGTTTTTACAAGAATTTATCCAGACGGATATTCCCTGGATCCATATGGACCTAATGGCCTACAATTTGCGCAGCCTACCGGGCCGCCCTGAAGGAGGAGACGCCATGGGTATGAGAGCCCTGTTTGAGCTGATCAAACAGCGGGTAAAGTAGGGCACCGCTGGGAGCTTATCCATACAGTTGGACCGGAGTTAGACCGGCATGAGGCCAGTATTGAATCAGACAGGTTTTAATCCTCTCTTTCAACAACAATAACGTTCTCAGTCACCTTCTCAAAGGTATCATCGTGGCTGATTACAAACAGCTGCTTAAATGATTTGAGCCGGGCAATCGCCTCCGCTAGGCTCTCCCGCCGAGGGCGGTCCATATTGGTAGTAGGTTCGTCAAAAAAGGCGATATCGAGATCCGCTAGCACCTTGAGCAGGGCCAGACGCACGGCCAGAGCCCCACACATTTGCTCTCCCCCCGAGAGATTAATAAAGCGACGCATGTTACCCCCCTCTCGCACAATAATCTCATAGTCGCGGGTCCACTCTAGGGCCACATTGGGACGATTGATCAGGTCTCGAAAAAGCCTATCCGCTTCCTGGGAAATACCCTGGACATACCGTTCGGTAATACGCGGCCCCGCCTCTTTATAAGCCTTGCGGGCAAAGTTGATAAAGCGTTTAGTCCTCTCCTTTTGCTTCAGATCGGTCTGGGTCTGATCGCGTTTCTCTGCTATCTGCTGTAGTGTCTCCAGCTGGTGGGTGAGTTCGGTTTGCAGCTGACGCTGCTGGGGTAAGCTTCCGACGATGCGATCGCACTGGGACTGGACCTCTTGACAGCGCTGCTCTAAGCTCTGTAGCACCTTAGGCTCAAAGCCTGTGGAAATTTGGGCAAGCTGGGTGGTCAGGCTAGCCTGTTGCTGCGTGAGGATCGCCAAATTGTCGTCAACCCTGGTCAATTCACGGGTGTAGCGCTCTAGTGTCTGGGCATCTTTTTCATTTTGGATATAGGTCAGATAGCCCGGCTGATATTGCTGCTGCCGCTGCTGCTGCTGTGAGATTTCTGCTTCTAGATCTACAAAACCAGCCAGCTGGCTAGTCAGCTCAGCTAGGGTGGTTTCTAATGTCTGATGGTCGGCACGCAGACGCCCATACTCGGTGTCGACATGGGCCATCGCCTGGAGCTGTTCCTGCAACACCTGGCGGCGTCCCCTTGGATCACCCAGATCGCCAAGAGTTGTTTCTACGGTATTCAGACGTTGGGTCAGCAGCTCAATTTGAGTAAGTTTTTGAGCGGTCTCAGCCCCATCGGTTTGGAGCTGTTGCCGCTGAGCCGTTAGCTGCCTGTGTTTTTGCTGTAACCGGTCTCGATTGCTCAGCTGGGCCTGGTGACCATAGGCAGCCGCAAGCCGGGTTTGGCCATCCTTGAGATTGTCTTTGAGTCGTTCTATATCTACCTGCTCTGTTAGATCGTAGAGAATAGCGTCTAGGGCTGATAGGGTGCTTTGGCTGAGGGTTTTCCCCGTTGCGATCGCGGTTTCTAGCTGCTCAACCACATCATTTGACAACAGCGGCAGGCTTTCTTGTAAGTCGCTGAGGGCACCAAGGGCGGCAGCGGCTTGCTGGGTGTAGTTTGTTGTTTGAAGACGATGGCTAGCAACAATCTGTTTTAATTCTGCTTCAAATTGTTGAGCAGCCTCAATGCGACTCAGCTGCTGCTGCCAGCGCTGCTGCTGCTGCTCTAGGGTAGGAATCTTCTCTACAACACTGGTGAGCGCATCAAGGGCTTGCAGGTCTCCCATAATCTGCTGAATGTCTCGCTGCAGCGTAGCCAAATTATCCTGCACGCTTTGATGATGCACCTGTAGCTTGAGTAGCGCCTGCTGCTGCTGAACCAGTTCAAGCCGTTCAGCGTCTAGGCGATGCTGCTGTTCACAGGGAATGGCTAGTTCTGTTATTTGCGTTTGGATCTGGCTACGTTGCTCCAGCTGCACCTGGAGTCGTGCCACCATGGCGGCCTGCCGATCTAGACTACGCTGCTGAGTCTGGTGTTGTTGCAATAGCTGTTGGCGACGCTTATTTCGCTGATTGAGCGTTTTGAGCTGTGTTTGCGTTTCCAGATAGCCGCCATGGTCCGCTGCTGCTGTCTGACAGAGTTCGGCTGCTTGCTGCGATCGCAGCTGTGACTGTTCTATTACATGCCGAGCCTGCTGCTGGGCTTCCAGCTTGAGGACCAGCTGTTGACGCTGTTGTTCTAGGGTCTGTATCTGCTGAGCCTGTAATGCCAAAGCTTCTTTTTGGCTTTGTAGCTGAGTGAGCTGCTGTTGCTGCACAGTTAGCTGTTGTTCATTCGCAACAATATCCTGGGTGACGCTGGCGTGGCGTGTTTTGAGGGCATCCCAAGTTTCTAGCTGGTCTCCATACTGCTGTAGCTGGGTTTTTAGCAGGTTTACCTGGGTTTCTGCATACCGACGCAAATCGTTGGAGTCTTTGTAGACTCGACGATATTCCTCCACCTTGAGCACACTGTCAAAGATAGGTTTGCGCTTTTCAGAACTCAGCAAAAAGTCTGCGGTAAACATCCCCTGGGGTACCCCAACGGTATTGGCAAACAGCTGACCCAAATCCGTACCAATCGACACCCCTAAATGTTGTTGCAACCAGGGCTCAACTTCGTCCTTAATACGACTGTAATTTAAGCGTTCTCCCAGCTGAGGGTCAAAAATCGTATATCCTCGATTGGTACAGCGCTCCACCTCATAGGTACGACTGTCGTAGCTAGAAACAAAGGCCACTCTCACCTGGGCACTGCCGCTACCGTTGCGTACAAAATCTTCCTGCTTGTAGCTGCCTCGATAGTTAAACAGCACCCAGGCAATCGCTTCCAGAATGCTGGTTTTACCCGCACCGTTGCTCCCGCAAATAGCGTTGGTGCCAAGCTGAAATTCAAAGTTGCGATCGCGATGGGTCTTGAAATTGGTGAGGGTAACCGACAGCAGATACATGGCAGCCTCTGACGACAAACACGACGCTAGCTCAGTTTAACGCTTTAGACTTCAAATTGAGCCGACACCTAGGAAACAGACCATTTACAAGGACTAGCAGCCAGCAATAATACACCCTATTTTCCGAAAACTCAAAGTTACTTAGACACCAGCACCGCCCGTATAATCCTTGGAAATACGATATTTTTTATCAAAAGCAATTTTCAATGGGTCAGTATGATTCACCTTATCCAAACGTCTGTATCGGTCATTACCGAAGCATTTGGACAGATTTTTCCGTAATCTCACTGTGCTTTGGTCCTTAAATATCCGCCAACTGGCCGACACAAATCAAAAAAAATTAATTGGCTACATTTTTAATTGGCCGCCCAATAAAGCTGACCTAGAAAATACTGAACTATCTTCAAAGCCTCTATCAAGAATATACATAAATCTACTGCCTATTAACAGGCATAAATCATCTGTACTTGATAGCTTGGTTCACGGCCTAGGCATTTTCATCGACAAAACTCAGCGGTCAACGTATTAAAGCATCTTGATACTTGTCGCATAAGGGTTTCACCCCTCTGCCCTATCAGCAAAAACTTCTATATCGTGAGTATGAAAACAGTCACCGCTGCAAATATCAAAACCAAACTATAGGAATCTATCTAGCGGCTTCATGATCCTTGGTCGCAGAGACCCCATGGTGCCTTCTAAATTGCTTATCAGGATATATCGGCTTTATGTCACGGGATGCGCTTATTGTTGGAGTCAACCAATACCAAAATTTACCGAGTCTAACGGCTGCTGCCAAGGATGCTGAGGGTGTAGCAAACGTGCTGGAAACCCATGGAGACTTTCGCGTACGACGGCTACCTGAGGTCATTGAAAACCAGCGCCCCCACGTAGGAAGGCAAACCCTAGTATCGGCTCAACAACTTGAGGCTAGTTTAGTGCGTCTTCTACTACCTAAAGGTGACCACATTCCAGAAGCTGTTTTCTTTTATTTCTCAGGTCACGGCTTTCAGCGAGAGATCGGCATACGAGAAGGGTATTTGGCAACCAGCGACACTCAACCAGGGAGCGCCAACGGTGGGCTATCGCTATCCTGGTTGCGCCGTCTAATCAGACACAGTCCGGTACGTCAAATTATTATAATTTTAGACTGCTGCCATAGTGGTGAATTTCTTTCCCTAAAGGATGAGGCCTGGCAAGGATGTGATGGTCAAAGCTATTTATTTATCGCGGCGTCCCGTGAATATGAGGAAGCCTACGAGTCTCTAGAAAGTGAATACAGCGTGCTTACCCAGGCACTGCTATCCGGCTTGCTACCTCAACAGTCTGCTAATAGGCGAGTGACAAGTACTGACTTAGTCGCCTCGGTGACTAATCAGCTGAGCAATGAAATTCAACAACCTCTCTTTGAGCAGGGAGGAAGTGAAATTATCATTACACGACAATCAGAGACTCCTCTCTCCCAAAAAGAAAATATTTCACTTATATCTCGCCTAAAACAATATAGTTTTAACTTTTGTCCCTACCGTGGATCTCAGCCCTTTGAAGAAAAACACACTGACTATTATTTTGGTCGAGATGCTCTAATTCAAGAACTACTTCAGACACTACAGCAGAATAATATCTGCGTATTAATGGGTCCCTCAGGCAGTGGAAAAACATCCCTACTGCGGGCTGGCATCAGTCCACATTTATCCGCAGGCAACGGTACTTCAGAGGACGAGACCTGCATAGTACGCTATGTCACCCCCGGTGTGCAGCCCCTAAAAAGCCTAGCAACGGCCTTTATTAAGACAGAACAGGGCATAGAGGTGGCCAGTCAGTTATTACAGGCCGAAAATCTCTTAAAAAGTGATCCCAACGGTCTAACTAGTTTGGTAACTGCCGCTCTACTAAGACAGCCTACCGCTCAAAAATTTTGGCTCATTGTTGATCAGTTTGAAGACCTGTTAGAGTCTACAGCGAATCCCCAGACACAACAAGAGCAACAACAGGCCATCAGCGCCTTATTAACAGCCCTGCGCTGTCCATCAAAAACATTAGGAGTTATCATCGGGCTGCGCTCAGATACTGCCGAGCGCCTACTCTCCCACGGTGAGCTGGCTGGTTTAATCAAAAGTAACCGCGTCACAATCCCCCCAATGACGTATCAAGAGATTCGAGAGACCATCGAGAAACCGGCTGAAAAACTGGGGCTAAAGATTGATCCCTATCTAGTGCACAATCTTACATTAGATTTAACCGGTGCCCCCGGAGAATTGGCTTTATTACAAGATACGCTACAAGAGCTATGGCAGCATCGAACCTACATGTCCTATGGACAAGGGAGGCCTTGCCTCTCTTTAGAGAGCTACATGAAGTTGGGACGGCTATCTAAAATGCTTACCAACAGAGCAACAGTTCTTTATCAGTCACTACAGGCCGAGGAACAAGCCGCCGCTAGGCGAATATTTCTAGCTCTGTGTGCCCTCGACAAAGGTCGTCTCGATCAGTGTCGCCGGACCCATCTGTCGGAGTTAGTCAACAAGCAGTTTCCTAAAGAGTTGATTGAGCGCACGTTACAAAAGCTGTTGTCAGCGCGGTTAGTCGTTTCAGACAACTCCATAACAGCCTACTCTCCACCAGCAGACCCACAGAACACCATCGAATTGGCCCATAAATCACTAGTATCGGACTGGCCATTGATGCACCAGTGGCTACAAACTAATCTGTCTGCCCTGCGACAGCAGCGGGATATTGAAGAACGTGCTTGGGTATGGCATCAGCGTGGTGAGCTTAATTGCACTGATTACTTGATGGGACAGCAATACATCAAGGATTTTAGTCAGTTCCTGCGAGCACATTCACAAGACCTATCAACGATGGCTCAAAGATTTGTAGAACTAAGCCGACGCCAGGCTACCTACCAACGATGGCAGACCCGGGGTATTGCAGTATTATTTCCCCTAGCTATGATGACAGGTATGACGGTTTCATTAGTTCATCACCAGCTAGCTATCAACTGGCGTGCAGATGTAACGCTAACACGTACGGCATTATTATCATCCCAAAACTCCCTGTCATCAGAGGAGTCAATCAGCCCAATGTTGCCCCAACGATGGGGGATGGTAGGAGCCGGGTATTTAACAGCTACTTCACAGGTTTTAAACGTTACCCAGCAGCATCCACAGCCGGAACTCAACCAAACGTCCAATATTCAGCTGGCCAGAGCAGTCCCCGATCCTGATGTTGCACCGCCGCAGCCATTGCCGGATGACCGCAGCGGTGCGGTGAATGTTGAGACAGTCGACAAACCCTAGACTCTCTATTTGCAAGGTTGCGGCGACCTGCAAAAATCAGGGTCAGCTAGCCATAGACACAAGGAGATGCAAACCATGAGCCATAAAATCAGACCTATAATCAGACAGTACATTGACTATGGGCTCTTAACCGTTTTGTCTTTTCTCCTAGGAGCCTTTGTAGTCCCAGAAATATTGTGATTACAACCCAATTGCTAGCGAGTTTTTTATGGTGGATATGGTCAGAAAGCTTGGTTCTCGGTGGGTACAGCTGCTAACTAGTGTAGTCCTAGGCGTACTCCTGGGGTTTGCCACAGGCTTTCTAGGAACAGCCACAGCCATGGCACAAAACGCACAGGCAACCTTTGCTGGTGGCTGTTTCTGGTGCATGGAGCACCCTTTTGATGAACTGCCTGGGGTAACGGCAACGACATCAGGCTATATGGGCGGCACTGTGGAGTTCCCTAGCTATCGGCAGGTGTCCTCAGGGACCACGGGTCATGCGGAAGTAGTTCAAATCAGCTACGACCCGGATACAGTCAGCTATGAAAAACTTTTAGAGACCTTTTGGCACAATGTAGATCCCGTCGATGCTGAGGGGCAGTTTTGCGACAAAGGCAGTCAGTATCAGTCCATTATTTTCTACCATGACGAGGCCCAGCGCCAGCTAGCTGAGAGTTCTAAACAGGGATGGGATGGCGTATTTAATCAACCCATTGCGACTGCAATTCGCCCAGCTGCCACGTTTTATTCTGCAGAAGACTACCACCAAAATTATTATCAAACCCATCCGGCTCGCTATCGCTTCTATCGGTTTGGCTGTGGTCGCGATCAGCGGCTGGCCGAGCTGTGGGGCGATATCTGAGTGATATATTCCTGCTCAATGGGTAAAAAACTGACTAAAGTAGGAAGAGACGTTATCAGATAAGCAACCATGACTGCTGTACAGCTTTCTGCCCGCGATGTGCTGCGCGCCGCCTACAATAACCGCTATACCTGGGATGGTAGTTTCC
>JBCCAQ010000117.1:0-15018 GCA_039814735.1 Cyanobacteria bacterium P01_A01_bin.15 | reverse complement strand
GTCAGCCTGCAGGCTGATTCTGGCTCCATCGGTCGCGATGTTAGCAATTCTATTGTTTTACACTCCCAGGAAGTGTCGCGTCAGCATGCGATTTTACTACGGGTTACTCGCCCCGGTGAAGACGATTACGGGTTTCGCATCATTGATGGAAATTTGCAGGGAAAACCCAGCACCAACGGCCTATTTATCAATGGTCGACGCTGTAGCGCTCACAATTTGCGCCACGGCGATGAGATTGTTTTTGGGGCCAATGTCAAAATGCGCTACCACACAGCGACTGAGGATGTGGAATGGCTGTTGTCAGGTAGTGCCGAAGCGGCTAAATATATGGAAACTCTGATTGCCACCCCCGTTGACCCTGGCCTTGTTGCTGAGTCAGATAAACGATACGACGATGCGACGATAGCCCGATTGGCCTCGTTTCCTGAACTTTTCTCCCACCCAATTATTGAGATATCTCTTGCAGGTGAGCTAATTTATCTAAATCCGGCGGCGGTTAGTCAATTTCCCACTATTCACATGGCAAAATTAAGCCATCCTATCTTAGACGGGGCTATTGATACGGTAAAAGCGCAACAACAACAGCGTTTTGTTCGTAATGTTGCCGTGGGTGCTCAGATTTTTGAACAGTCGTTTCACTATATTCCCCAGAGTGAGTTAATTCGTTGTTATTTGGTCGATATTACCGATCGCAAACGAGCTGAATGTGAGCTCCAGACGCTGCACGATGGATTAGAGATTCAAGTAAAGGAGCGCACCACCCAGCTATTGGCAACAACGGAACGATTAAAGCAGGAACAAAGGGCGCTTCAGTCTAGCTACGCCACTAATCGAGCCCTGCTCAATGCCATCCCCGACCCGATGTTTCGCATTAGCAGCAACGGCCAGTTTGTAAATTTTAGCGCCCCCAGACACCACACCCTACCGTTTGTGGTTGCCGACTGTCTACATCGAAGTTTGGCTGACATATTGCCAGAAAACGTGGCCCTGGCGATGCAGCAGCACATTGATCGGGTATTGGTGACTGGAGATATTGAAATTCTCGATTTTCCCCTCAGGGCGGGCGGTGGTGAGCGTCATTTTGAGGCCCGTATTGTTAGCAGCGATGCCCAGGAAGTCATTGTTATTATCCGAGATATTACCAAACGCAAACAGGCGGAGACCGAGATTCGTAATACCCTGGAGCGGGAGCGGGAACTGAATGAGATGAAAACTCGATTTGTCTCGATGACGTCCCATGAGTTTAGAACACCGCTGACAACAATTCTGTCATCGGCTGAGCTATTGGAGCACTACGGTGAGCAGTGGGATCGGGGCAAACAGCACCAGTACCTAAAAAAGATCCAAACCGCCGCCACCCACATGACTGAATTGCTCAACGATGTGTTGCTGATTAATAAAGTAGAGGCGGGACGGATGGAATTTAACCCCCAGCCGCTGGTGCTCAATGGGTTTTGTCAGGAGATTATTGAGGAGCTGCAGATTACCACCGAGTGCCATAGTTTGGAGCTGCGATCGCAACTTGCCAACCGTCCCCACCAGATTGATCGCAAGCTCATGCGCCATATTTTGACCAACTTATTAGCCAATGCCATTAACTACTCCCCCAGCGGTGGCGAGATTTTAATTAGCCTAGACTCCGTGGGCGAGCACATTGATCTACGGGTGCAGGACCCCGGTATCGGTATTCCCCCAGAAGCCCATGCCACTCTGTTTGACTCATTTGTCCGTGGTCCCAACGTTGCCACCATTTCAGGAACGGGGCTGGGACTGGCCATTGTCAAAAAATCCGTCGCGCTTCACCAGGGCCAGATTAGCTTTGAAAGTACGGTGGGCCAAGGCACCACATTTATCGTTACCCTACCCCAAATAGCAGGCGATCCGGCCCTTCGGTAATCTAAAACTGTTCGCGGGCACTCTATTAAAAGCCTAGAGCCTGCATCTACCTGATCTATCCATAAAACTAGAGCATTGTAGTTACAAAAGAGAAACCATGGTCAAAATTTTAGTCATAGAAGACGAGGTAGAGATTCGCTCAAACCTGCTAGAGCTTCTAAGCCTAGAAGGTCATGACGTAGTCGGTGCAGACAATGGCGTTACGGGGCTGTTGGGGGCCATTGAGCACGCCCCAGATTTGATTATCTGCGATGTGATGATGCCCGAACTCGATGGCTACGATGTGCTCCAGGCCCTACGTCAAGACCCCAAGACCCTGGCAATTCCCTTCATATTTCTAACGGCCCTGGCCAATAAGAGCGACATTCGCCGGGGCATGGTCCTGGGGGCTGACGACTATCTGACTAAACCGTTTACCCGTTCAGATGTGCTCACCGCCGTTGAAACCCGTTTGCAAAAACAGGCCATTTCTCAATCCCAGACATATCATGACCAGGTGACCGCTCTACAGCAGGAGATTCAACAGTTTCGAGCGGGTCTTAACAGCGAGCAGACCAATTTACTGGGGGATGTGCGGCATCATCTCAAGGATGCCGTTGTTAAATTAGACATTGTCACTAACATCTTAAAAACCCTTCCCCCTGGCGAACAGCGTGAACGCAGCATTGCGCTGGTACAAAATGTCTGCGCTACTGAAATTAAGATGCTGACAAAGATTCCTAATTTTGAATATTTGTTGGAGGCTACACCCGGATAAAAGATCAATAATTGTTCCTAGGAGATACTCTTTATAAACCGTTATGGTTTCCCTATCTCCTAGGATTTTACCTTACTTAATAAACTTAGATGAGACAACGGAAACAACTACGATAACAATAAGTAGTGCTCCTATTAAAAGCAACAGGGTAGAGTACATACTAATATCCATAAAATACGTTCCGTATCAGAATACACTGTTTTTTATTAAAGTCAGGATTTGATTACACAGATTAAGCCCGGATTTAGGACTGGATTACAGGTGTTGATAACGTATACAAAAAACTGGTTGATGGTGCCCGGTAATGCATCAGGACGTTGGCTGTAAATTACACCGAGACCAGCAACGTATTATTTTTTACTTCTGGCTTTGCTTGGGAGGTTACCGTTTTCTAGGGAGGCAAAATGTTCCAGCAGCAGTCGATGAATAAACAGATAGCCGCCCCCCACCTTTTGTAGAAAAATGCTGGCGGTGGCATAGTCTAGAAATTTACTGTAGTTCCAGGGGGTGACGCCGCGACAGGTCAGGATCAGCCGTAATAGGACATGTTTGACCAGGGCCTCGCCCCCACCGGCGGCAAAGCCAAAGGCGAGACCTGTAGCCGCCCAAAATGAGGCTTTGGTATTACCTAGGAGAAACCCTGGGACATAGAGGGTAACCATGGCCACCAGGGCAAATAGGGTGGAGTTACGGGCCGATTGCCAAATTCCCGCATTGG
Source organism: Cyanobacteria bacterium P01_A01_bin.15 (assembly GCA_039814735.1). Taxonomy (GTDB): domain Bacteria; phylum Cyanobacteriota; class Cyanobacteriia; order Phormidesmidales; family Phormidesmidaceae; genus Leptothoe. The sequence continues at coordinate 11,647 of JBCCAQ010000117.1, read as the reverse complement.
GCTGACTGGTATTGCCAATGTGTTTACCGCTGAGGCCGCGAATCAACCCAAAGGTAAGCCCCAGGGTGGCACCAAAGGACAGGCCAATGAGACTATGATTGGCCAAACAGCTGCCATTGAGCAAACAGACACTGTCGCCAAATATAAGACCAAACCCCACCTTGAGGCACCAACCGAGCAGCGGCCCGAGGGTTATCCCCAATAGCAGGTTGTTGCGAGCCTGTGGCCAGGACCAGCGCAAAGTCTCGGCGGGGGTAATGCGGTTGACGCCGAAAATACGGCTACAAATTAGACTGCCAAATAATACGCCTAAAAATAACCGGTCGTGGGTAAGGACCTGGGAACCCAGCAGGGTTGCGATCGCAAAAAAGCTACCCCACAGCCCGACCACATAGACCCGGTGTTGGGAAGGCGGCAGCCAGTCCGGCTGGAGTCGCTCAATTAAAAACACTGTCTGGGAGGTGGTTACCAGGTATTGGGCCAGGGAGGTGAGCCAGCCTTGGATTTGTACGGCGCTGTAGGTGCCGCCACCAGGACGGCGGTCTAGCATGCGCTGAATATAGGCATTGAACAACTGTTGTTGATACTGGGGCCGCTGCCCTGGCAACACCCGCCCCTGGGGCAAAATCTCCTCTGGCGATACTCCCTGGTAGGTGAGCACCATGATATTTAAAATTAGGGGTGAGCGGGCCAGCTCCATCAGGGAGGTGTTGGCATCCTGGATAGCGGCGTCCTTTTCTAACAGGGACTTTAGCCCCGTTAGCCCCCGGTCGGCCCGGTTAAGGTAGGCCAAAATCTGTCCGTCGGTGAGGGGGCGCAGGTACAGGGCGGCCTGAAACTGTAGCCGCTGGGGCAGGGCCTCATAGTCGCGAATGCGGCTACAAACCACCATTTCGGGACCATAGTCACAGTGGAACTGATTTAGGCTGCTGACACAGGCTGTTCGGCGCTCTAGGGCAACCTCGTCTAGACCGTCCAGCAGCAGCAGCAGCTGTTGTTCATCAACCCAGCGACGGCCAATGGCCTTGGGAATCTGGTATTTACTGTTGAGTTCTTTTACTAACCACTGCTCCATGGGCTCATTGCGCCATGATGAGAGATTGAAAATCACCGGCAGCCTGTTTTCGTGGCCCAAGGCCCGGTCCAATAGCTGGCGTGCCAGGCTCAGCAGGGTGGTGGTTTTCCCCGCCCCCGGCTCCCCTAAAATCAGCAGGGTACGCCCGGCACCAATGGCATTAAATACATCACTGGCCTGGGTGCCAGGGGGCAAGGGTTGGGGACCCTGACCAGGGGTGGCATAGGTGATTTGCCAGGGAGGTGCGATCGCATCTGGTCGTTTCTCTAACCCCAGGGTGAGCAGCACCTGACCGTGGAGAGAGCGATCCAGCACCCCCTCAATCCAGAAGCGGCGCACCTTGTTGAGCAGCGCCTGACGATTGCGATAGGTCTGCTGAGAATAAAGCTCAGAAAGGGCAGGTACACCCGAGCCAGGACCCGCGACAGCAGCATCAGACCCAGGATTCTGGGCAGCAGAGGTTACCGAAAGCACCGTAGGTTGGGTTGAACCCGTGAAACCCAACAAACCCGAAGCACCCCCTGCCTCCACCCCATCCGTCAATTGCCGAAACGCCTGCAAAGCCTCCACCGCAGTCCCATAGCGTTCTCGATGGTCTAAATGCACCAGCCGATCAATAAACCGAGCCACATCATCCGGTACCGACACCCCCACCCGTTCACAGGTAGCAGGCGGGTCAAAGCTGATGGGATGGCGACCAGACAGCGCCTGGAGGATCACCATGCCCAACCCATACAGATCGCTACCAAAGCAGGGGCGCGAAGACTGTTGCTCTGGGGCCATATACCCCAGGGAGCCAATGGCGACGGTGGGGCCAGAGGCCGGACCGGGCACCTGTAGCGCTTTGACCGCCCCAAAATCAATTAGCACCAGCTGCCCCCCCTGGCGGCGCAAAATATTGCTCGGTTTAATATCCCGATGGATCACATTCTGACCATGGACGGCGGCCAGTACGGTTAGCATGTCCTGTAGACAGTGCATCACCGGCTCAATGGCCAGGGGACCCTCTGCAAATTCATCCGCCAGGGAGCGACCGGCAATATACTCCTGCACCAGATAGAGTTCGCCGTTTTCTTCGATATGGGCCAGCAGTCGGGGGATTTGGGGGTGTTCTCCCAATCGATAGAGGGTTTCGGCCTCTAGATTAAACAGACGCTTGGCGGTGTCGGCGGTGTCGGCAGTATTGGTATAAATGGGGCTGAGCTGTTTGATCACGCAGAGGGGGTGACCCGGCAGCTGCTCATCATGGGCCAAGAAGACTTTGCCAAATCCCCCCTGGCCCATCAGCTTGTCAATGCGATAGCGGTGGGCTAAGCGCTGCCCCATGATGGTGTTTAGCGTTGCGGTTTCCTATCTATACACCACGTAGGGACTCATAGTGTAGTTGAAACCACTCATAGGTCTGGGCAATTCCCTGCTCGAGGGAGGTTTTGGCCTGCCAACCCAGATTGGTGAGCTTGGAGGCATCCATCAGCTTACGGGGGGTGCCGTCGGGCTTGCTACTATCAAAGACAATATCGCCGTCATAGCCCACAGCGGCTTTGATGGTCATGGCCAACTCGCTGATCGAGACTTCTTTGCTGCTGCCAATGTTGACAAAGTCAATGCCGTTGTAATGGTCCATCATGAATAGCAGACCGTCGGCCAGGTCATCGACGTAGAGAAATTCGCGCAGGGGGGTGCCGCTGCCCCAAACGTCTACCGTGGGCTGATTGGCCAGCTTGGCTTCGTGGAACTTACGCATCAGGGCGGGCAGCACATGGGAGTTAGCCAGGTCAAAATTATCGTTGAGGCCATACAGATTGGTGGGCATGGCGGAAATAAAGTTGACACCGTACTGACGGCAGTAGTTTTCACACAGCTTTAGACCGGCAATTTTTGCGATCGCATAGGGTTCATTGGTGGGTTCTAAAAAACCAGTGAGCAAATGCTGCTCCTGCATTGGCTGGGGGCACAGCTTGGGATAAATGCAGGAAGAACCCAGGAACAATAGCTTTTTGACACCGGCCTTGTAAGCGCTGTGGATGACATTGGCCTCAATCATTAGATTGTCGTAGAGAAAAGAGGCGCGATAGGTGTTGTTGGCATGGATGCCACCCACTTTGGCCGCCGCCAAAAAAACATAGTCGGGTTTGGTCGTTTCAAAAAAGGCTTCGACATCCGTCTGACGGCAGAGGTCAAGTTCTTTGCTACTTCTAAGCACCAGGTTGGTATAGCCCTGGTTTTTCAGGGCGCGGACGATGGCACTGCCAACGAGGCCACTATGGCCAGCAACATAAATCTTGGCGTTAGTTTCCATAATGGAGAAGTATATGAGTAATAAATAAACGTGACTACATTCTAAGGTCTAGAGTTTTAGCTTTACCCAAACTTCATTGCCGTTGGGCAGACTTCAGAATACTTTTCTATCGGATATTCACGACAATACCCTGGTGTTGACCGGCTGGTCTTAGCTGTCTAATTTGCTGACCTGTCCCATTGCCACCCCTGCCCCATTGCCACCCATGGTGATGGGGGTGATAATGAGCGAGCAAAATTAGTTGACCCTCGGCAATCGCCCATGACCTCCAATCCATTGCAGTACAACGTCTATGGCCTTGGTAACGCCCTAGTGGATATCGAATGTGCCCTACCGGTGGAGACCCTTACCGCCATCGGTATGGATAAGGGGGTGATGACCCTGCTGGACGAAGCCGTGCAAAATAACGCCATTGCCCAGCTAGAGGACTACGATACCAAGCGTTCCTGTGGTGGTTCGGCGGCCAATACCCTAATTGCCATCAGCCAGCTGGGGGGCAAAACCTTCTATGGTTGCAAGGTGGCCGACGATGACTATGGCCGGTTTTATACCCAGGACCTGGTGGACTGTGGTGTGGAAACAAACCTGACGAGCCATGGGCCAGAAGCCGGGATTACCGGCAAGTGTCTGGTGCTGGTGACCCCCGATGCCGACCGTACCATGGGTACATTCCTCGGTATTTCATCCCAGCTGTCTGAGGCTGACCTAAACCCTGACGCGATCGCAGCGGCGGAGTACACCTACATTGAAGGATTCCTAGTCAGCGGTGAAAACAGCCAACAGGCCGCCATCAAGGCCCGTCATATAGCCAAGGGCGCGGGGCGTCAGGTGGCCATGTCCCTGTCGGACTACAACATGGTGAAATTCTTTCGACCAGGGCTGTTGGAGATGATTGGTGACGGTGTAGACCTGTTGTTTGCCAATGAATCGGAAGCCTTATTGCTGGCGGAGACCGACGATCTGGCGGCGGCCATTGCCCACACCAAGACCCTGGCCCGTACCTTTGCGATCACCCGAGGTGCCCAGGGCTCGGTTGTCTTTGATGGGGAGCAGCTATGGGAAATAGCGCCCTATCCGGTGGCGGCCATTGACACTGTTGGTGCCGGTGACATGTATGCCGGGGCCATTCTCTACGGCATTACCCACGGGTTGAGCTGGTCCCAGGCCGGAGCGTTGGGGTCCATGGCTGCAGCCAAGCTGGTGACGGCCTACGGGGCGAGGATGGCGACGGATGACCTCCGGGCAGTTTTGAAAACAGTGGTAGGGGACTAGCTTTTATGCCGCGCGGCCATAGCGGGCTGTTTGGGGCGCTTTCTTTGGGACATGGGCTAGCCAGGCCCAAAGCTGGTCGCCCAAGGAAAAGTGCCACCACTCCTGGGGATGCTGGCGAAACCCGGCCGCCTGCATCGCGTTGGCCAGGCGGGTACGGTGCTGATGAAACTTCTCACCACCGGGCCGATCGGCAAAGTAATTGGGAGACGAGCGCTCAGAGATTTCATCAATCTCTGAACCCATATTGACCGTCTGCTGCTGTGCATCTACCAGGGTGATGTCGATGGCGGCCCCGGTGCTGTGGGGTGGTGGGGTGGTGAGCTTATGACTGGGGACAGCCCAGAACTGATGAACCTGGGCTAGCAGGTGATCTCGGGGCGGGGGCTCAGGAGACCCGGCATGCCGACTGCGCCAGGTATTTAACAGCTGCTGGTAGGTATGGTCCACCATAAACTGCTGCACCGCTACCGGACGATAGGCATCAAAAATTTGAATCCGCCAGCCGGGGTTTTGTTTTTGCAGATGCGTTTGGGCCTGGAGCAAAGCTTGTAAAACTCCCGCTCGCAGGTAATAGGGGGAATGTTCGCCGTAGGGAGCCCCCAGGACCACGTAGGGATGGGGGGTGACCACCGCAAACTGCTCTAGGGGAATGGGTACAAGCGGTTCACCACAGTCTTGGATGGGAATGTGGTGGTAGGTTTTTACAACCATTTAGACCAAGGAGAGAACGGTTGAACAGCTGATGTTGCTCTCGGTTATTAACCAACGGCGGCGGGCTGTTTTACCATGGCAACAAAGTTTGCTAGCAGCTGTAGCCCTGTTTTAGCAGACTTTTCGGGGTGGAACTGGACGGCCATGAGGTTATCTTTGGTAACAGCGGCGGTGACCGTTTGGCTGCCGTGGGTGACGGTGGCGGCAACAATAGTGGGATCGGTGGTCTCGGCGTAGTAGGAGTGGACAAAATAGACCCAATCGTCAGATGCGATCGTTTCCCAAAGGGGGTGGGCCGGCTGGGTTAGCTGGAGCTGGTTCCAACCCATGTGGGGAATGGTAATACCGGGTTCTGGTTTAAACTTGCGGAGGGTGCCCTTGAGGATACCGATACCGGGCTCCACACCTTCTTCAGAGGATTCAAACAGCAGCTGTAGCCCCACACAGATACCCAGGAAGGGTTTACCGCTGGCAATAACGTCACGGATGGGCTGGGTAAGGTTGCGATCGCACAGATGGCGCATGGCCGGGTCAAAAGCGCCTACCCCCGGCAGCACCACCCCATCGGCCTGGTGCAGTACGTCTGGCCGGTCGGTCACTATCGGTGTGGCCCCGGCAAATTCCAACCCTTTACAGGCCGAGTGCAGGTTACCCATGTCGTAATCAATCACAGCGATGGTCGGCATACTAGACCTTTGGCAGACACTACTGCTCTATACTATCGGCTTGGCCCTAGGATGAATAGATTTGAGAGGGTTGCTGCAACGGCACCCATACTGATTACTAGCTTTCGACCGTGGCAGGAACACCAGCGGATCAATACCAGCGATAGCCTGCTGGAGCAGGTGGCTACCAGACTGCCCGCCAATGCGCTGACGTTGCGATCGCTGCCGGTCAATTTTGACTTTGCACCGATGCGGGTGATCGCCCACATTGTTCAGTATCGGCCCAAGGTCGTGGTCTGCTGTGGCATGGCAGAAACGCGCAAAATGCTGACCTTAGAACAGTGGGGAACCGATAAAGACCAGCAGCTGGCCACCTCGGTTGATCTGCAGATTCTAACCCAAAAAACAATTCACACCCGCATTAGCTACGATGCCGGTAACTTTGTGTGTAACCGTCTGTACTATCGGGTGCTGCGGCATTTAGAACACCAGCCGTCCGTGGCTTTATTTGTCCATGTGCCCCTGATTACCCCAGCCAATCGGGCTGTCATTGAGTTTGACTTTCTAAAAATTATTGAGCATTTGAATGGCGTAGGATAATTGTCTTGCTTCATCGTCTGTTTCCCATGTTTTTTGCCCCCATTGCCCAAGCGCCCCCCGCCCAGGTCCCCATTGTGCGTCCCCAGGAAGTCCGACCGCTGCCGGCCCAGCTAGATACGGTGCCCGTCTTTAATAGCAACAGTCCCGAGCTGGTGGGGGAGCCAGGCATTCTGCTGTCGACGTTTCCACCGGTCGGGATGGCCGCGCCGGAGGCGCATTTGGATTTTGCCTTTGAGGGCCGGTTTGATGTATTTGCCCACCATGTTTACAGGGCAGACAATCCTGAGGATCTAAGCTCTCTGTATGTGGCCGTTTTGGTGCATAACCCTGGGGTGGAGCCGGTAACGGTAGATGTGCTGGCGGGGGCCAGCTATCTCAGCCAGCCCGATGCGCCCTTTATCCAGCTGCCTAGCTTTGTGCCATTTTCACCGCGCAATCCGGTGTTTGCCGGTCCAGGCAGTCGGGCCATGGGGGATCTGATCCAGGGGGCGCGGCAGGCCCTGTTTCCACCCCAGCTGGTGGTCGCGCCGGGGGCCAGTGCCCTATTGCTAAATGCACCAATTCCGGTGGCTGAGTTTGAGCCACCGATCAACGGGCGCTCGACGCTGCTGGAGTTGGACAGCAGCGGCCCGGTCTATGTGGCGAGTTTGGCGGAGTCAGCCAATGTGGATGGTAACGAGACCGAGACAGCACCGTCCCTAGCCCAGTGGGAGACAATTCTAAAAGAATCGGGGTTGGCGGGACCGCGCGATCGCGCCCCCACCCCCATTACCGACAACCCAGGCCAGGTGATCTACGGGCGTGTGGCCGGTGTGGCCCAGGGCGCTAGCTGGACCGCCACCGCTACGGACGACGACAGCGATAGTCTCACCATCCCAGCCCCAGGCGGGGCCATCTCCTACGGTGTGAGTACGTTGTATGCCGGGCAGCTGGGCACGGGCCAAAACCAAAGCGCGCCGATGCTGGTGCGCTATGACGACACCGCCTACCAGGCCCACGGCAACTACGGTGTTGCCTACAGTCTGTCGCTGCCGCTGTACAACCCCACCGATAGCCCCAAAACGGTCAGCGTCACCTTTGAAACACCGGTCAAAGAGGACCAGCTATCGACGGCGGGGCTGCAGTTTTTTGAAGAACCCCCCAACCGTACCTTTTTTCGAGGGCCTGTCCAGGTCAGATACCGTGACGATCGCGGATTTCCCCGCATTCGCAACATTCACCTGGTGCAGCTGCAGGGTCAGCGGGGCGAACCCTTAACCACCCTGACCCTAGCCCCCCAAGAACAGCGCCAGGTAGAAGTGATTCTGCGCTATCCGCCGGACTCCACACCGCCCCAGGTGATTACCGTTGAGACCCAATAACCCCCACCACTATCTGACCTTAGCGCCACGGTAGCGCAGCTCGGGTTTGATCAGCTGACGTTTGATCACCGATGGGAGGTCCCCCTGGTGGCCCATGAGAATGAGCGCATCACCTGTCGTTAAATACGTATCTTGTTTAGGGTGGACCAGAATCTCCCCTGAGTGCCGCCGCAGGGCAACAATTATAAAGGTGCCGTGGCCCTGGGTTTCGATATCTCGAATAGTGGCTCCTACCAGACTAGACTGAGCTTCAATGGGCAGTTCGCTAAGCTGAATATCGATCTCCCCCAGCAGCTGGTTGAGAGCCGTGCGGCCTTCTCCCTGGGATAAAAAATCTTCAGCGGCGGGGTTGATCAACAGATTTGCCATCCGCCCAGCGCTAATGCTGGCGGGCAGTACCACATGATTCGCCCCGGCCAGCCGCAGCTTTTTTTCAGTGGATGGCATCTCACCCCGGGCCAAAATAGCGATTTGACCGCTCAGCTCACGGGCCGTCAGCGTAATAAATACATTGGCCGCATCGTCTGGCAGAACGGTAGCCAAAGCCCGCGCCCGGTGAATCCCCACCGTTTCTAGGCTAGATTCATCGGTGGCGTTCCCCAGATGCATGAGATACCCTTTTTCCTGCCCGAGGGCGATCCGGTGCGGATCTGAATCCACCACCACAAAGGGCAGCCGATCCTGCTGCAGCTGTTGTGCCAACAGCTGTCCGATCCGCCCGTAGCCGCAAATAATTACGTGACCTTTTAGATTTGTAATGGTTTCACTCATACGTTTAAGACTTAGTGCCTGACGAATTTCCCCAGCTGCCACGGACTGCACTACACCGGAGATAATGTAGGTGACCGACAGGACTCCAGCAATGATTACCAAAATGGTAAATACTTTGATGCTGTTGGATTCTAGCGGTTTTACTTCTCCATAGCCAACGCCAAAGATGGTAATCACCACCATATAAATGGCATCCATCAAGGCCCAGCCAGCCAGAACGTAGCCAATGACGGCCACAATCACGGTGGTAATAAAAAAGCCAACCCCAATCATGATGCGCTGCAGCGACTTTTCCACGACGTTGTGACCCCGTAAGCAGTTAGGGCTTTATCGTAATGGGGAAAACGGCTTCAGACGGTATGACAGACTGCAAATCGAATAAATGTGGCTGGGCCTCCCAGGACTAGGACTGTTTAGAAAATACCAGGGAAAGATTGTTGGCGGGCATTTCGACGATCTCTTGCAGCACCAGCTGATGAACGCTGGCTACCCCTTCAACCGCTTCTAGGTCGCGTACCCCCCAGTCGGCGGTTTGTTCCTTCAGCCAGGTGTCAAAGGTGGCGTTGCTGGGGGCGGTGTGTTCGCCGTTGCGCTTAAAAGGACCGTATAGATAGAGCACGCCGTTGGCACGCAACACCCGTTCGGCCCCAGCGATGAGCGCTTCGCAGGCTTGCCAAGGGGCAATGTGAATCATATTGATGTTGACAATGGCGTCGACCGAGCGTTTGTTATCGGTTTCGACGGGCCAGGGCTGGGTGCGTACATCTAGCTCGATGGGGGGCAGCAGGTATCGTGCTTTGGTGGCCTGCGCCCAGGCGGCAATGCTTTTGAGCATGGGAGTGCTGATGTCGCTGGGCCACCAGCGTCGGGGGGCGAGCTTGGGGGCCAAAAAGCTGGCATGTTCGCCGGTGCCGCTAGCGATTTCTAACACGGTGCCGGGGTTGGGTAAAACCCGCTCGAGCACCGCTAAAATGGCCTCACGATTGCGCTCGGTGGCAGGGGCATACAGACGACCGTCGTTGGGTTTGAAATCGGGCATGGCGGTGGGGCGGGCAACGGATTCCATCCTACGGGATTTGGGTGTAGAGGTGGTGGATTGTTTGGGTGGCGTGATGTACGCGGGTGAGCGCTGTCTGCAGATGGTCTAGCTCCCTGTGGCTGTGGCGCTCTTGATCTTGTTTTTGGGCGAGCAACGTTTCTAAATCGGTTTTACGGGCGTTGATATCGGCATCAAGGCGGCTGATGACGGACTGTTCGTAGTCGCGAAAGTAGCGGACAATGGCTGAGTGGATAGACTGCTGTTGGTCAGCGGCAATGCGGGGTAGGTGGGTGCTGAGTTCCTGGCGAGCGGCTTGCACCAGGGCACGGCGGGTTTGATCTATTTGGAGTGCGCCAATGCCAAGGCTGGCAATCCCCAGGGTGATGGGACCGGCCACGGCGCTAATGAGGCTAGAGGCGAGGAGACTGGCTCCGATGGCGGCGGCTAGGTTGACTAGGATACTTTGCAGGTCGATGCTGGCCAGAACGGCGTTGACCTCGGGGGTGTCGGCTGGCTGGTTGAGGGCGTCGATGGCCCATTCGGCCCAGCTGGGCTGGGTGTTGTTGAGGGGTAGCTGGACCGACTGACCGCTCAGGGTGGTGAGGATTTGCTGGGTGAGCCGGGTGTAGGAGGTGCCGTAGTGGGCAGCCCTGGCGGAGAGTGCCTGAAAGGCATCGCTGAGGGTGGGTTCTAGGGTGCGACTCCAACCCTGGAGCCGATCGTTGAGATAGCGTTGAAAGGCGGTTTCTAGGGATTGGTTAAACTGTTGGCGACCGGCGGGACTGACGAGATCTGCCAGGGAGAGGTCGGGCTGATAGGGGGCAAAGTCCTGCTCAAAGGTGGTTTCTAGGTTGAGAACAAAGTCTTTGAAGGCGGTGGTGATGGTGGTGGCGTTGCGATCGCAACTTTCTCGAATCTCCTGTTGAAACCGATCGCGAATTATTACCAGCTGCTCAAACACCGGAGCCAGCTGCAAAATACTGTGCTTAAGCTCAGCCACTGTCTGGTTCAACAGGGTTTGACGCAGCTCTACTTTTTCGGTTAGCTCAGCCAGGGTGCGTTGGGCAAGGGCCACCACCGGCTGGAACTCAGCCGGTGCCCGTTCATGGGTCAAAAACCGTTCAAGGGTGGTCAAAAACCGTAAAAACCCCGGATCTGCAATTGGGGCATCTGGAAACTTTATCCGCTGACGCAGTACCTGCAAAGCCGAGATGGGAAAGACCCGCTCGTCGTAGTGGTCACAATAGTCTTGGAGAGTATTATAGAACACCTGGTGGAGACGAGCTTCCGCCTGGGCTAGCTCCTGCGAGTCGTCTGGGTCTAACAGGCTATCTTTAATATGGTCCCAGGCATTGAGCAAAAAAAATAGCGCTACGTGCTGGATGGTCGGCGCGTGGTTGGCGTGAAGACGATTACGGTCGAAGACGTTGATGCGAGTGTGTCGGGACCCGCCGGTGTGACACCCGAAAAACGGTTCAATGTCGACTGGTCCGGCCCTGGCAATCATAATGACTGGATCACCATTGTGGCGCCGGACGCGGCCGACAATCGATATGGCGATTATGGCTATACGCGAGAAGGCAATCCGGTTGAGCTAAGGGCCCCTAAGGAGCCCGGCGAATATGAGTTGCGCTATGTGCTCGACAATAAGCGCGTGATTGCCCGAACGCCGATCACGGTCGAGTAATCGCAGGCCGCGGATTGGCGCTACGACACCATTGCGTCTTCTGGATTTTGCCTCAACCTGTTGCCAGACAAGAGCAATAGATAGCGGAGGTTGAATCCAATGAGTGCAGAGACAGAAGAAAAAGCCGTCCTGGTTGAACGTCGCGGACGGATCATGATCATCACCAT
>JBCCAQ010000092.1:0-17359 GCA_039814735.1 Cyanobacteria bacterium P01_A01_bin.15 | reverse complement strand
CTCCATCGGTTTTATCTTTAGCATGGGTGTTGTGGTGTCCTTTGTGGTGGGAGCCGTTATTGTCTATCAGATTTTGTTTACCGATATTCGCGATCACCTGCCCGAGTACGCCACCATGAAAGCCATGGGCTACCGCTCCCAATATTTGTTCAAGATCGTGCTCCAGGAGGCGGTTCTCTTGGCGGTGCTGGGCTATATTCCCGGTCTTGTCGCCGCCCTGGGCCTTTACCACCTAACGGCCACGGCTACGGCTGGTACCCTACCGGTCGCCATGAACGGCGGTCGGGTTATTTTTGTTCTGGTTCTAACCCTGCTGATGTGTAGCCTGTCGGGTCTTATTTCCGTCAGAAAAGCTGTCACCGCCGACCCAGCCGAAATCTTTTAGGAGGTCCATGGTTTTACTAGAGGACGGCTTGAATGATTAAACGTATTCCCTTAGCCTGGCTCAACCTTACCCATGACCGCAGGCGTTTTGCCACCTCTTTGGCGGGTGTCGGCTTTGCGGTGCTGCTGATGTTTATGTTCAACGGGTTTATGAATGCCCTGTACGACAGTCAGCTGCAGCTGCTCAATCGGTTTAACGGCGAGGTGATTGTTGTTAACCGGCTGCGGACCAACATGTTTGTGCCCCGTGCCTTTGCTCGCAGACGGCTGTATCAGGCCCGTGCCTTTGCCGGGGTGCAGGACGCCTACGCCATGTATATCAGCGAAGTAAACTGGAAAAATCCAGAAAACCGTAACTCTCGTGGTGTCAGAGTGATTGCGGTTAACCCGGATGAACCGGTGCTCAATATTCCTGAAATTGCCGCCCATCGTCAGGAACTCAAGCTGCCGGAAACCGCGCTCATGGATACAAAATCCCGGGCGGAGGTGGGTCCGGTGGCGGCCGGAGTGACTAGCGAGCTAGCGGATCGGCGGATTCGCCTGGTGGGTACCTTTACCATGGGCACCGACTTTGCCTCGGGTAATGGCAATCTGTTGATGAGCGATCAGAATTTTCTGCGCTACTTTGCCGATCGCGGCCCAGAGGAAGACAAACGCAGCTTTGCCACCGTAGACATCGGTGTGATTAAACTCATACCTGGCGCTAATGTGGACCGCATGGTGAAGACCTTGCAAGATAATCTGCCCAATGATGTGCTGGTGATGGCTCGCGATGGCGAAAACGGATTTGTGATTCGAGAGCGTAAATACTGGCAGGAAAACACTAACATCGGCTTTATATTTTCGCTGCTCACCAGCATGGGCTTTTTTGTGGGCATCATTTTGGTTTATCAGATTCTCTATACCGATGTGGCGGACCACTGGGCCGAATATGCCACCCTAAAAGCCATGGGGTATAAAAATGGCTATCTTCTGAGCGTGGTGATGCAGGAAGCGGTGATCTTGTCGGTACTCGGATTTATCCCCGGTGTGTTGGTGAGTCAGCTACTCTACACAGCCGCCGGAAACGCGACGGGGCTATTTTTTCAAATGACGCCGGAGCGGATTGTAAACCTGCTGATTGCCACTTTTATTATGTGTCTAGTATCGGGTGCGATCGCAGTGCGAAAAGTCCAAACCACCGACCCAGCAGACGTGTTTTAACGGGGAAGTTCCCATGGTTAACCGCGTCTTCCCAGCAGATTGCCTAGGGTGAGTCAGACCTATTCACTACGAATGTTGAGCTAGGGTAGGAGCATGTTTAAAACTCAGCCACAATCTACAGCGACCCCGCCCAGGGACGATCTAGCCATCCATATCCAGCATCTCAACTATTACTTTGGCCTTGATGATCTCAGCAAGCAGGTGCTGTTTGACATTTCACTGGAGCTGCCCAAAGGACAGATCGTCATTCTCACCGGTCCCTCCGGCTCCGGTAAAACGACACTACTCACCCTAGCAGGAGCCCTGCGCCGACTTCAGGACGGTAGCCTCCGCGTTCTCGGCCAAGAGCTGGTCGGTCTCAGCGACAGCGGCCTGGTTAATGTGCGCCGCAATATCGGTTTTATCTTTCAGGCCCACAACTTATTTGAGTCCTTAACCGCCAGCCAAAATGTGGAAATGGCCGTGGAGCTAACCGGAGATTTTTCCTCAAAGCGTGACCAGGCGGTGGCCATGCTCGGTGCCCTCGGACTGGCTGACCGGGTAGATTACAAACCCCAATCCTTATCCGGCGGACAAAAACAGCGGGTTGCGATCGCCCGCGCCCTGGTTAACCACCCCAAGCTAATTTTGGCCGATGAACCCACCGCCGCCCTCGACAAAAAATCGGGGCGAGATGTGGTCACCTATCTACACAACCTATCGCGCCAAGAAGGCTGCACCGTATTAATGGTGACCCACGACAACCGCATTTTAGATGTGGCCGACCGCATTATTAACCTAGTAGACGGTCGTCTGGAGTCAGACAGTACGCCCAATGCCTTTGTCCAAAGTAAAACTAAAGGTGTCCTAACAGATGTCAGTGCCGACATGTTTATGATGTGAGGGGCCAGAATATGAAATTTACCAACGGTGCCCAAGAGCTTACCTATGGCCGAGTCAAGGACTATCTTAATACCAGTGTCTTTAAGCAAACCCTGCGGGCTAGTAGCGAGCGGCCCTACTTTGACCTGCTCTATCAGGGAACAACGTTGATTGAACTGCAGGTGCTGCCGTGGGAAACCCATCCCTATCCAGAGCTGGAAATGGCCATTATGCGCGCGGGCAGCTGTATCGCGATTGGCTGTGGCCCGGAGCTAGACCTGCTAAAGTTTCTGCTGGACGAAAACCGCAAGATGCGATTTGGAGCATTTCAAACCGATGATGCGGATGCGGTATTTTTTGCCAATCGTATTTTGGGTGGCAAGCACATGGATCCGATGGAGCTAGAGGTGTGCCTGCTATCGGTGGGTGCGAACTGACAAGTCAGCGCTTACGCTATCGCAACCCACTACAGCAATATCATCATCGATAAATTTGGCGGCCAGCGGGCCTTAGGAGTCATGCTATCCTCCTGATCGCAAGCGCTATAGGATATAGAAGTAGCAAAAATCTCTCAATGCCACTATGGAAGACATCGCAGCCTACGACGGAATTTTTGTAGTCCTGGCCATCATTATCTCGATTAGCGGGTTTATTATGCTCTTCGGCAACCTAATCGGCGTCAATAACAACTGGAAATAGCCCAAGTGCGACGAATAAATTGCGACGAATGGTGTGCTATTTGTCAGCAATAGTTGTACCTGTTATCTCTGTAAAGTACGTCAGGTTCCCAGTCATTATTTGAGTTTCTGCACCATAGAGAGCCTCAAACCTATCAGCCATGTACTAAATAACGTCTGTTTTTATCTGTTAAATCATCTGATTTTGAGGGCATCCTACCCTCGTATCTTATAAATCAGATAGCTTCAATACGTGTAGAACGGCTGGTTTCTCTCCATACCTAAGCCAGTAAGCTCAGCGATTCAGGCATCTATAGCCAGAAAATATTTATATGGAATCTCCAGTTTCTTATAAAAAGATTTTTATTGTTGGTTGTCCCCGGTCAGGAACTAGCTGGCTGCAGCAGATGCTGTCTAGCCATAAAAATGTGCTTCCTGTTGAGAATGAGAGTCATATTTATCGCCTGGCGTACGAACCCTTTACCTATGTCAGTGGCTTGAACGCTAAAAAACGTTGGCAACGCTGGTCATATTTTTTGAGACACTTTGGGCTTTCGGCTCTGTTGTTTGGGGCAACCTCCTCAGATATTTGGAATAGTATTTTGAGGAGTCATCAAATTTATCAAAAAAACAATGACGTCGGGCTGCATCATTTAATCAGTTTCCAAGAGCTAAAATCCCTAATTTCTGAGGTCAGCCAACGATCAGGAGCAGATTTAGACAAAGCCCAGTTATTGATCCATCTCATACTAGATTCCTTTTTTGAAAAAGCAGGTGGACAGCCACAGCAGATTTTTCTAGAGAAAACTCCTTTTCACATTAAATATGCTGATGTGATTTTAAAGAGTTTTCCTGAAGCCAAAATCATCAACATGGTACGCGACGGGCGCGATGTCTGTGCTTCTTTGCGAGCGCGATCTAAAGCCAAACAGTGGGCTTGCTACGATACACAAACCATTATTTCTCAGTGGAAAAAATGCATCCACCTAAGTGAAAAATTCACATCAGATCCGGCCTTAAAGGATCGTATCTATTCGATTAAATACGAGGCGCTGCGGCAGGAAACGCTACCTCAACTAGGTAGTGTCTGTGATTTTATTGGTTTACCAACTACCTCAGCAGAACTGAGCCAGATCATAGATTCATACAATATTGAGAAAGTTAAAAATAAAGGAGTTGGACAACATGTCAACAAGGGGAGTATCAATAGCTGGAAGCATGTGTTACCCCAAGAGCATATAGAGCTTTGGCATCAATCTGCTGGCGAAACCTTGAGGCGACTTGGTTATGCCAGCACATAGTTCCCAGTTACATTTCCTTAAATATCCTTACCGTTCTCAACCTGGTGAACTTTCCCAAACTCCATGTTTTTAGGGCTGATAGCGGAGCTACGCTAGGGCTACACACAGGGGACCAGAACATTCAAAGATCTATGGGTTGAACGTCAGCATCCCCTGCGCCCAACGCTAAATTTAGCAGAGGTGCTTGTGACTGTTTCAGACACCTTGCGGATTTAGCCAGGGATTCTCTTTAGAAAAGGGGTAAACCTATGGCAAAAGTCACCGTCTCTCCTGTACGAAACGTGGCGATTGTGGGGCCTTACTCAAGTGGTAAAACTACCCTACTTGAGAGTCTGCTTTCGGTCACTGGTGCAATTTCTCGAAAAGGCTCAATTCCCGAGGGCAATACGATTGGGGACCATGCACCGGAAGCTCGCAACCGCCAAATGACTGTAGAAACAAATGCCGCCTGTACTGAGTACGGCGGCATTTGTTTTACATTTCTCGACTGTCCAGGTTCGATTGAGCTGCTTCAAGAACCACTCCATGTACTCATGGGGGTAGATGCCGCCATTGTGGTATGCGAACCAGATCCAAGTCGGGTGCTAATGGTCTCACCGGTGCTGCACTTTCTCGATACGTGGGAAATTCCCCACGTGTTATTTCTAAATAAAATGGACCGGGCCAACGCTTCCTTTGCTGAGGTCTTGGCCACGCTAAAATCTGTGTCGAGTCGGCCTCTTGTCCCTCACCAATATCCCATCGGCGATGGAGAAGACCTGGTGGGCTTTATTGATTTGGTTAGCGAGCAGGCCTATCACTACCACCCTGGAGACGTCGCTGACCCGGTGCCGCTACCTGAGACCATGGCCGAGAAAGAAACAGCCGCCCGTACAGAAATGCTAGAAACCCTGGCGGACTTTGACGACCGTCTGCTAGAAGAGCTAGTTGAAGAGATTGAGCCGCCGGAAGATGAAATTGTTAAGGATCTCAAAATGGAGCTGGGGGCAGACCTAATTGTGCCTGTTTTTGTGGGTGTGGCCACCAAGGACTACGGGGTACGACCACTGTTGGATGCCCTGGTTCGTGAAGCGCCTGAACCCCAGGTTACCGCCGAGCGGCGTGGGGTTGATTTGAGCCAGGATAAAACCTTAGTTCAAATACTCAAGACCTACTACTGTCCCCAGGGTGGCAAACTATCGCTGGCTCGACTTTGGCGTGGCACCCTTGAAGATGGGGCTAGTTTGGGAGGCGATCGCATGGGCGGTCTATATCGGCTAATGGGAAATCAGCAGCAAACCCTCAGCGCGGTAACAGTGGGTAGTGTGGTTGCGATCGCGCGGCTAGAACATGCCAAAACTGGCGATACCCTAAGCACAGCTGACACCGCTGAAACCCTACCCACAGCGGATAGGCTACCGCCGGTTTATTCCCTAGCGATTGCCCCCCAAAAACGCAGTGATGAGGTCAAGCTCAGCAAAGCCCTCAACAAATTAGTAGACGAAGATCCGGCCCTGCACTGGGAACATCATGGCGATACCCACGAAGTTATCTTGTGGGGTCAGGGGGATGTTCATCTCAAAATTGCCATGGACTGGCTCAGTCGTAAGTACAATCTGTCCATGACGACCCATTCTCCCCAGGTAGCCTACAAGGAAACTATTCGCAGTGCTAAGGCCGATATTCGCGGGCGCTATAAGCACCAGACCGGTGGCCACGGGCAGTTTGGTGATATCTATATCGACATCACCCCACTGCCCCGGGGTGAAGGATTTAAGTTTGATGAGAAAATCGTGGGCGGCGCTGTCCCCAGACAGTACATTCCCAGTGTCGAAACCGGTGTACGAGAGTACCTCAGACAGGGACCTCTGGGTTTTCCCGTAGTGGATGTGTCGGTCACCCTCAAAAATGGGTCGTATCACCATGTGGACAGTTCCGATCAGGCCTTCAAGCAAGCAGCTCGCATCGCGATGCAAACCGGGTTGCCTGAATGTAAGCCCACCCTGCTAGAGCCGATTGCTTCCCTATCTGTATCGGTACCCAACCGATTTACATCTAACGTACTTACCCTGATCAGCGGTCGCCGTGGTCAGGTCATGGGATATAACAACAACGCCAGCTGGCCCGGCTGGGATGAGGTATCGGCCCAGCTGCCCGTAGCAGAAATGCAGACCCTTATTTTAGAACTCCGTTCTTTAAGCATGGGAGTTGGCTTTTTTAGTTGGCAGTATGACCATCTCAGCGCTGTACCCGAGAGACTCAAGGAGAAAATTATGACTCAGACAGGAAACCACTAGGGGAGAGGTCTAGTTTTGAGGTTTGTGCCCGTGGGGCTTGTCCAGGTGCGGTCGATTTTAAGCGAATACCCCTGGGATTAGGCCAAACCTACTGACGGACACTGGCTCAAACCTCAAAACGGTTCCCCTATTCGCTAACGGTTTCTACGCTAAGAATCGGATTCCACCGCTAAACATTCTTAATCCAATGGCCACTAGCAGCAGTCCAAAAACTCGTCGTAGCTGCTGGGGTGAAACAACGTGCGATAGCTTAGTCCCAATGGGTGCTCCAATCATAGTAAATGGGGCTACTAAAGCCACCGCTGGCCAGTAGATATAGCCTGTGGTCCAGGCGATGTCAGGATATCCTTGGGAAAATAATAGAAACGATAGGGTTCCTACAATGGCGATCGGTAAGGTAAATGACGCTGAGGTACCGCTGGCTTTACTCATGGGTAGGCCACAGTAAAGCAAAAATGGCACGCTGATGGCTCCACCACCAATACCTAAGATGCCTGACTTAAAGCCAATAAACACTCCGACGGTGGCAACAACCCACAGCGGGGGGGAAGAGGTTTCTTCGAAACTGGGTTTCCAATCAAGCAAAATCTTGATCGAAACGACTAAGAGAAATACGCCAAAAATAGTCTCTAGCCACTGGGTATCTAAACGATTGGCGAGTAAGTTACCGATGATGACACCGGTACCAATGGCCGCGATGATACGTCTAAAAATGTCCCACTGCACATCGCCCCGCAGGTGGTGGGAAAAGGTGGACGATGCGGATGTAAAGATCATGATGCACGTAGCGCTTCCCGCTGCGAGGTGCATCAAACTGTGGCTGGGCAAATCCATTACTGAAAACAGATAGAACAGCCCAGGTACAATCACCATACCACCGCCAATTCCTAGCATTCCAGCCAGAGTGCCAGCACCCATACCTAGTAGGGCAAATAGGGTAAAGTCTAGATAGCTCACCATTGCCATTGCAACGTCAAAAGGGCCGACATATATTCTATCCTTTCTCTGGTGGTCAAATTGCCTGGAAAGTTATAAATTCAGCAGGTTTAGCTGTTCAATGGGACATTTCTGGGTGATATGGACCGTTTGTAGCCCAATCTGTTTTGCTCCCACTAGATTATGGGCCGTATCATCTAAAAACAGTGTTTTGGCGGGGGTTAGATTATTTTCGTCAATGACTCGTTGGAAGATGCTGGGGTTTGGTTTGCGATCGCAAACCAAATGCGAATAATAGGCCCGCTCAAACTGATCGGCGAGTATGCCGCTGTGGGTGCCCATGGCTTCAGCGAATTTGCGATCGCTTGTTGCCAAATGCAGCTCGTTAATATTTGACAATAAAAAAATCCGTTTCCGTTGAGCAACCTGTCTCACTAGCTCCACCCGCTCTGGTGGAAAGTCAAGGATTAAAGCACTCCAGGCGTGGTCAATCGCCCCATCGTCAGCCTCAAACTTAAATAGCCGCATCAGTCCCTGGCGAAACTCAGCCGCTGTAATGCTGCCCACCTCAAATTTAGAGAAAATATCTGCCTGGCTTTGCTGGCTATATTGCTGCGTAATATCGTACTCAGCCAGCTGACTAAGCGCCTGGATGGTTAGGGCATAGTCTAGATTGACAATGACCCCACCCAGGTCAAAAATGATGCTGTCGATATCAAC
Organism: Cyanobacteria bacterium P01_A01_bin.15; assembly: GCA_039814735.1. Lineage (GTDB taxonomy): Bacteria > Cyanobacteriota > Cyanobacteriia > Phormidesmidales > Phormidesmidaceae > Leptothoe. The sequence goes on along the minus strand of JBCCAQ010000092.1, from coordinate 9,001 downwards.
CAGTGAGTCCATTATGATTTTTAGGATGTCACTTACTCAATAACAATACCGTCCAGAAGAGCTTGGCTGCTGCTGCTCTTGACCTTTTCGCATCGTGCCCAAGACTGTCGACATCACAATGCAACGTTTATTGGATAGGGTTCTACTGCTGGTAATAGTGAGTGTACGCGTGCGGGATGCCAGTCGACCTTTATAGTCAAACCGAATGTAATAGGTACCGTTCCGTTTATCTAAGGTGGTATTGGCTACATCAATATCGGTGGAGGAGTGACTTAGCCGTTCCCATACCTGAGGGATTTCGGTCTGGGGATGAATCGCCCACTCAACTACTCCAGTCCCTGTCTCTCGAATACTAAATTGCCAGTTTATACCGTTATTACGGGCTTTAGTCTGGGTTTGACGAATGGCCGAATAAAGGTTTCCCTGAGCATCCGTAAGTTGCCACCTTGACAAAAAAGAGAACCACCCTGGCACTGATAGGGCACCCAAGATTCCAAGAAGTACCAAAACGATCAACACCTCTAGCAGGGTAAACCCCCGCTGAAAATCTTGCGAATTGCGTAACGAATGCTTTTTGCGCCGCTGAAATAAATTGCCACCGTTCATAGACACCCCAAACAGATCAAGACGCCCTTAGCCTAACTATCTAGATTTGGGGTAATACACCAGGAAGTTACCTATCTTTGTGCTTTTCTCTGGATTATCTGTGGCTTTATACTCAGATTGCCCATGGGCAATCAATCGGTGCCGCTGTAGATTGCTAAACAAGATTGCTAAACACACTGATTGTTAACTTTACGCAGTCCGCCAATCAGTGTAGCTATGTCCACAGCCCTAATTGTTTGGTCGTTATCCCCCACAGCAGCACTCGTTTCGCTAGCAAAATATAGAGTACCAACACTGATGACGTTGCCTTTGAAGTCAAACTCAAACTTGTCTCCAGCTCCTATTGGATCCAAAGCACCGGCACATCCAGTGTCAATTTCAACATTGCCGGACGAAGCTTCCTCCCAGCTAGAAGGGGCTGTTCCTTTCGGATGTACCGACCATTGCAAGACTCCATCAGCTGTTTCTTGAAACTCAACCTCATAGGTTACGCTACGCTGCTTAGCCCTGGTTTGAGCCTGGAGCAGAGATTGGTAAACATCATCACGGGTAGCAGTAACTTGCCTTCTATTTAAATATGCAAGCCATCCTGGAGCTGCGATCGCACCCAAGATCCCAACCATAATAACAATGACAAACAGCTCTATCAGAGTAAAGCCTTTGTTTCTATTGTTTCTACTAGTAGAAAACGTTGAGAGCCGTTGAAATTTAAAGCGTGAGACAGAGCGTTTCATAATGTTAGTTGGGTAAATCCTTATCAATCACGCCACGCACCAACGTTCGCGTTTGCAAGGTTGGTAACTCAGTATTCTCACTGACGCCCTGTACGGTCAAGGACTCATCTGTCGGATCCGCATCACCTCGAAGATAGACGGTGACGTCTTGGTTGAGGAAATCATTAGCGACGTTGCGAGGACGCACACATACGTAAAAACTGTTGCTTACATTTGCGGCGGCTGGAAACTGAGTATAGCCGGCTTCGCAACTCGGGGCTGCCCCAGCTGCCAAATCTGCAACGTAATCAACTAGTGCATCTCCACGCTCGGTGCCAGCTCCGCCATCATTCGGTACCCAGGATGCAAAATCAGGTGAAGGGCTACCGCCTTGTACGGGACTGGCAGACCCATCTTCAACAAAAATAGGAGCGGTCGCGAGTGTCGTTCCCGGATCGGTCAGCGCATTTCTTGAGTATTCAGGCACACTGTAGCGATATATGCGTGCGGCCCCTTCCCAGGTAGCATCTGGCAATGCTGTACTGTAGTAAACGACCAACTCATAATAGCCATGACGTACTAACAGTGCTCTACAGTTGGCAAGCGGATCAGCGGTCAGACCACTACATGAAGCCGTTCCTGGTGTACTCAACTTTGTATAGTCGTTGGCATCCTCGTTTAGGGCTTGAATCTTCCAAAAAGCTAATACCGGCACAGCATCAGCAGGTAAAGCTTGATCGGTAGCTCCTAAAGCTGTGACCAAGGCCGTTGGATTGTCGTAAACAAAGACAGCCTCCCTAAGGTCATCAGAAATGTAGTCCAGTGCCCGTTTCATATCTTGCTGCGTTTGTTCTAGGGTTAGCTCTCGCTGATCGGTACGCAGCAGGTCGACGACCAAAAACATTAATCCAGAGATAACAAAGCCAGCAACCACCATAGAAACCAGAACTTCTATGAGCGTAAACCCTCTCGGGATTCGCCTTGATAAGCGTTTTTTCAAGATTTTCTGGAGCATACCCTTACTATCTAAGACCATATCTACTCAAGCTGCAGCAAACTACTGAAAATCTGCCAACCCAACCTACGAACAATCAAGCGTCCCTATTGTGGCAGTTGTACTGCCCTTAAATTCGAAGTATTCGCATAGCGACTGACGTTCGTCACTTTTGGTGACTTCGGTATATAAAACCGCCAAGGGTTTTTCTTTACGTTCAGCTTCGCCAGCAGTTGTTCCTAATCGTGCGGCTGCTGTAGATAGTGCTGTCCCTGTCCCATCTATGGCGTCAATTTCATAAACCCGAACACCCATTTCAAATGCAATTGGTTGCCCCCCCACTGAGCGCTCCGTTGCCCCAAAGCGAAAGGCCTGTACGGCAAAATCGGGAACCGTATCGCCGTCTATATCAACAGACCGTGCCGTCTGGTAGTCTGCACCATTAAACGCACCTGCTACGGCAGTAGGCCCCAAAGCATTAGCCGGTGTATTGATGATGGTTGTCGGTGTTGAAGCAATCATTAAATCAGCTGTACTGTATTCAGTCGTACCACCTACTCCATCGTCCACTATTCTCTGTTCAAGGATTTGACGAACTCGGTCAATCTCACCTTGGGCAAGCTGCAGTGCTTGCTCAGCACGCTGACTTTGAATTCGGGTCGCCGCTGATATAACGATTACAGGGCCAATACTAGCGGCTGTGATGCCAATAATTGCAATCGCAACCAGCGACTCTATTAACGTTAAACCACTAATAGAGTCATTTGAGGGCAACCAAACTTTTCTAAGGATGTGACGATTCCACTTCATATCTAACTCTCCTTCAACCTGACGCCTGCTTATGGACAAGTTACTGTTGGATTTGCGACAACAGTTGGTCCCGCCGCCGTTTCCTTCGCACATTGCAAGGTAACAATGTATGGATCATCAGCTGCCAAATCTCTGTAATACTCACTCCGCACACTTTCGTTACCAGTAAATCGTTGGGATACAGGACCAGGACTTACGTATTGAAAGGCAACGTCATATCCCCATGTTCGTTTAGGTGCACCATAGTAGTAAGTAGCGTCACCAGCAACAGGATTAATCCCGGGCTCCCAAGCGCCGCGAGGAGGACTGGTGGAGGTGTTTACATCATGTTCAAACAGTCCTGTGGAGGCTGTACTAAAGTTGAGCTGATAAAAAGCACCGGAAATTTCCAAATCAACTCCATTTAAGCTGGTATCCAACCAAAACTCATTTAATCTTGGGAAGTTGTGCAATCCACCATAGCTCTGGTCAAAACGCGATGGCACAATACCGCTGATCAGTAGTGCGTTTACTCGGGTTGCCTGTGCTCTCATCTGGTCTTTTTGGCGTTCACTAAACAGACCAGAAGCCGGTAAATATATATCAGGATTGACGGTTCCTAATATTTCACCGTTTCGGCGGATTAGAAAGGGCCAAATGGGCTGACCATCGACCGAAGCATTACCTGTGGCCGCATATTGTGACTGATACGCCCGATTGATGTTTGAGATAAAGAATTGATTGCTGCCGCCGTTGGCAAACTGACCGGGCTTTCTGGCCCTAAACCCATTTTGATATGAAGAAATCGCATCTCCTCTATTGGCGGGTTTGGGTTCTAAAAAGTAATCTCTAACGGAACCATCGTTGAAATCACTAGAGAGGATATTAACTGCATCCGCTACCAGTTCTACAACTCGCCAATCATCACCATCTGCCTTGGCAAACAGCGATGCGTTGAAATCAGCAGCTGTTGCACCGCGATTGTTATAAAATTCAGCCTTGGCGATGGTTCCATCAGCATTGCCGTCGACCGCTGTAAAAAACTCTTCTAACGAATCTCCTGCAGCCACGCCTGCACCGCCATCAGCTTTGCGAGCGATATGCAGGTTAAAGTTCCCCTTTACATACAGGGCGTTATCAGTGATGAACGTCAATCCTGTAGAAACGTCGTCTATACGTTCTAATTTTTGGCCATTGGATAACCGAAACCCGTATGGACGACGCTCGGGGTCGGGATAAAAATCAACTGGCTTGGGGTTGATGTAGTTGTTGTCTGTAGCAGCAGCAAAACGCCTGATCGGGGGGTCTTGCTCTGAGCCCACATCCAGGTTCATCCGACAGGTCGCTGTCAAAATGTTTGCTGTTGAGTTACACGCCGCCCACTTGCCAACAGGTGCGGTTCCTGTAGGGATTGGCCTTAAAATTTCGTCTTCGCGGCGAGCGTCTTCTCGAAAGGCGTAGAAGATACCTCCTTGAATATTCGGCTCGCCTTCAGTAAACCAAGATTGGCCGCCAACTTGCCCATTTGGAATAACGGCTCCATTGGTTGCCATGTTCACATCTACTTCGACGGTGCGAACACTCAACATCTCACGACCATCCAAAAAGGATTTGTCTTGGAAAAGAATGGCTGTATCAGTGCCATTTTCACTGATGATGTTGGGTCTACCTGCCACGGTTGTGGTGTAAGGCAACGTCCAATTTGCTACCGAGGCACGTGGTTCAGCTTGAACAGCGGCTAAATCGGTATCGGTAAATGCTTGGTACTGGTACAGTGAGCCACTGTCCAAGTTACTTGTGTCCAAATAATTATTGGCAGTAGCCGGGTTGCCATCTGGATCAATATAGGGCTCGTAGTCAGGTGTTGCGGCTGGCTGAACAACAAGTGTGCCCGTACCCTTGTAGTCGTGCGCCGCTAAGGGAAACAGATAATAGAGTGCTGGAAATTCGGGTAATCCAACGTCGACTACACCGGTTCCTGCAATGCCACCTGCAACGGCGGCAAGTCTTAAGAATCGGAGTTCATCTGTAGCATTACCCGGCGCACCAAACCCAAAGTAGTTGTTTACGGCTGGGTCAAAACTGAGGGTGACTGGACCTACCGGAATCGTCTGTCCTGCTGCAATTGTTTGCGCTGACGTAACTGAGTAGTTAAATGTTGGCGATTTTAAGAATCCGTAGGTGCGATCGCGCTGAATTTGCTCTTTTAGATGTAGCAACCGTGCTAATCCTAAGGCAGCATCATTACCAGCACGGTCAAAGGCCGAGATGTATGCCGCTGGCAGGTAATCATTGACCGTAAGTGCAGGTGTTGATGTTACAGTACCGACTTCCGTGGCTAGAGCTGTTAGAGCAGCTCGAACATCTGCATTGGTATAGTCCAGACTATCGGCAACGCGAACATTGGTAGCCAGCATTCCCAACGTACAGGCTGCCGTTTGTACAGTCGCTTTATCTGCGATGCTCAAGTTTGCATAGGCTGGATTGCCCAAACCACTGGTGTCTGCCGTTGTTTTAGGCTCTAAAATGCGCCGCAGTGCCGAAAAGTCTCCCCACATTGCTAAATGCGGGTAGGGATGAATAAAGGGATCCGCGCCACCTGCCTGGCCTTGGACTGGTATAAACGAGGGGGCAGCACCTTTTGGATCACCGGCAAAAAAGGCTAGGTTCTTCAGGGCCTTCTTCAAAGGACTTGAATTACTGTTGTAGGCTGTTTCAAATGCGCCTTCTGTGCCCAGCGGCGGTGCGTATTCCCAGGCGTTGGTACCATAGCCAAAGAAAAAGTCAGTGTCTATCGTGGCATCATTGCCAGCCACACCGTCAAAATCAACATTGACCAAATCTGTTCCAGTGGTTGTAGACAGCGTACCACCGTTGTTTTTGGGTAATAAATTAAACGTGCGGGCATGATCTATGGTGCTCTGCGTTCCTGGGTGAGATACCAAAGCCATACAGGCTAGTGGATACTCCTTGCCACCACCGTTTTTATAGTGGTAGACTGCCATGGATTGAACGGCCGCAAGGTTATCGTTCAGGGATCGACGGTGTAAAAGCAAGGACTGTTTGTCAAGACCATTGATGGAGCTATCTGCTGGATACAAGGGATTAACCTCATTTTCTCCACCAGCAATACTGTAGGCTCCTTCCCAACCAAAGGGATCCCCTAGCTGCAATCGTTCACCAACGATGACTTTGGCACCATTGCTTGTGGCTTGCTTTTCCCAATAGCCGTCTAACCCGTTCACACGATCATCTATCTCTGTCTTTTGAGCTGCCGTTACAACAGCTGAGTCAGCGATAATATCGCCCAGTTTTGCCTGAGCTACACTTAGCTCTAAATTTTTACTCTTGTCATAGGTGGCTTTAGGTCCAAAGCGCCCATCGGCCCTGTAGGTATCATCTACAAATGGCGGTTCGGAGTCGGTCGTTTGGGTAATGCGATTCCGAACAGTATTTTTATTCCAAAAATTTGCATCATTCTCTGCAGTCCAGCTCCCACCGTTTCTGTAAGTAGACCTATCGGCGGTAAAGACCTCAATTGGATCTAGGGCAATATCTTCGATATTGGGTGGCTCAGAATTGATAGAATCAGCACCTTTGTCTAACGCAAAGGTCCCTGCTACAGTACCTGCCCCGGTAAAATAATCAATGTCAGTATCGTCAGTTATAAAGCCGGTGCTTGCACTAGGGCCACCTAAGCCACCGCCTACCACCTGTCCCGTATATCCAGGTATATCGACAAGCTCAATCTCCGATGCCGCCTCAGAGTAGAGACAGGAGTTGTGACTACTGATCATTCTGAGTTGAAAATCCTCATCGGGCGCAAAGAAGAGACTTCCTTCCGTATGCATGGCACCGTTCCAGGTGAAATCTTCACCTGGAAATGCTTCTAAATCATTACGAAACCATGCCCCCCACTTGCTACCCTTACGTGATTCACGTACCTGCTGTACTTCTAATGCACTTACCGTACGGTTAGCTTGATTGGCATTCACCGTAAAGGCGTTGATCTGGAAATTTTTCTTGATCTCTGGGGCTCCAGCTGAGATTTCTTGCCAGCCCTCTTCATTAGTGCCCAGACTTACGGGACAGTTGGCACCCGAACTAGAAACATCAATCGGACCATTGCGAGTCACTAAGGCACTAGCCTTTGCTTGGCTAACCCTGTCTTCTAGCTTGACGTCTGTAGAAGTTACTGGGTCCGTAGCATCGTGATTGACTAAAATCGAATAGACAATACGCTCGTTTGCCGCATCTGTTGACCCATTACCATCAATATCTGCGGCAAACCACCAGGCATTATCTAGTGTGCCATCGTTATTCAGGTCTACGCGCTTTTCGTCAGGTAGCGTAAATGGAGGGGCATTATCTCCCTCTCGTAGGAAAGTTTCAAGCTCACCGCTACTGGGTGTGCTGTTTGAAGGCACCTTTTTATCAAACAGGTACTCTAGCTTTGCTTTTGCCCGATCAATAGCAGGGGTGGCAGCACCGTACACTACCTGCTGCTCCCGCTCGGCAATAACGCTTGCTGAGCGACTAAAGGCACGAAAACTAAGTGAGCCAACAGTCAGCGAAACTATCAGCAGTAACAGCACCGTTGTGGGTAGTACAAAACCGGCCTGATTAGAGCGAGTAAAACGTGCACTAATAAAGGCCAGTCGTAATAACCACGCCATAAATTGCTTTGGCAACTGTCCAAGCTGGCTCACTGAGCCACGATGACGATTAGAAACTCGAGAGCGTTTTGGGGTAGACATCGCTGACTTTTAGGAACGAGCAGTAGCAGTAAAGTGGGTGAAATTAATACCCTGTAACTATATCCGTAGCCCCTTGGGGCTCAGAACTTTAATCTTCAAGGAACATCAAAGATCAAATCGGCACCTATGTAACCCATAGTAGACTTGCCTAGGGTAAACCCTCAATTACCCAAAAATTACCTAAACAATAATCAGTGTAATATCTGAGTATTTAATTCAAAATTTACCCATTTAGTACGATGAAGCGATCAGGCCGTCGTCAGACCAAGACACGAGTATATTAATGGATAACCTTTATTTATCTCATTGCAACGGTTTCCTGGACCACTTTCTAGACAGTAAAACCCCTGGCCGAAGAGCACAGAGGTCTTAAGTGTGGTTACACCAAAACTTTAGATTTTTGGAAAACCGGTCAAGAGTCGTAAAAATTTAGAGGCTACTGTTGGCGAGTAAAGGTCTGAGCTAATAGCAGGTTTAGTACTTGCTTAGGTTGATACCTGCTTCACGGGCCATAGCTTCAATGCCTTTCTTCTCAAGGGTTTTAATAGCTTTGGTTGACAAGCGCAGCTTTACCCAGCGCTTACCAGTGGGCCACCAAACCCGCTTGTCCTGCAGATTTGCATGCTGTAAACGCTTGGTACGTCTGTGGGAGTGGGATACAGAAAAGGCATTGTTGGCCTTTTTATCAGTCAGATCACATCTGCGGCTCATGACACGGTACTTATAGTTTAGTCATCTAGCATTACATAATTAACTTCTCTAAGGCAACCCCCCTGCTTCAGTTAGTCGACAAGCAACCCCCTTGCTTCAGTTAGTCGACATGGAATAAATTGTTACCCGTCTTTTACAGTTCTTTTGGCTAGGTTAGCTTTGAAAGCCGCAACCTAAAGCTAACCTAGCCAAAGGATAGTATTTGCCCAGGACTATGATTTCGTTAGACCGGTCAATAGACTGTTTGAACGTTCGACAAAGGCTTTCATGCCATCGGCATCAAAACCTTTTTGGGCCATCAGGGCCAAATCGTACACGTGTTGACAAATCATATTGGCCATAGCTGCAGTTGGAGACTGCCCGCCATCGGTTTGAACAATAGTCCCTTGGCTCATATCCAGGAGATTCTGAATGAGTGGGTGGGCTGTATT